>PMBA01000107.1 GCA_003152795.1 Acidobacteriaceae bacterium
TAGCGGGCGCGCGCCCATTGGGCGACGTCATTCGACAGCAGGCCCTGTTTCAGTTCCCAGGAAAAAAATCCCTCGCCGGCGTCTCCCGACCAGAGCGTGCCGTCGCAGTCAAACGCGGCGGCGCGGGGTTTGAGGGTGAGTACACTGGCGATAAATTCGGTTTGAACCGGCGTGAAATGGGTCATGAAATATTGGGCAGGAGCTGCGGCGGCGAATTCAAGGCGGCATACTGTTCGGGTGTATCAACGTTGACCGCTACCAGCGGGTCGCCCACCGGAAGGTACTCGATCTGGCTCTGGTGCTGGTGTTCGACTTGGCGCGCATCGGATGTTTCCGGAGCTCTCAGGAAAGCTTCGAGGAGTTCGCGGCCGAAGAGAATTGGATGCCCGTGTTTGCCGTGGTAGTCGGGGATCACGGCCCATTGTCTTTTTGTGGTTGCCAGTTCGAACGCGGATTGGAGCGCGTGAATCGTCTCCACCTTTACTGGCGGGCGATCGACGAGGGTGACCATGGCGGCATCGCTGCCCCGGTTGAGGACTTCCTGCAGGCCGACGCGCAGGGAACTGAACTGTCCGCGGGCGGGATCGGGATTGACCACGAGGGAGGCGCCATTGGCGTACACGATGGGAGTCAAGGCGGATTCGTTGTCGCCGACTACGACGAGCACGACGTCGACGTGGGAAAAGAAGAGGCGTATCGCCGCGGAAAGGAAAGTGTCGGCCGGGGCTGAATTTGCGGAGGATGGAGGCCACGGCAGAAGGGCCTTGTCGCGTCCCATGCGGGAGGATTCGCCCGCCGCAAGGATTACTCCGCAAAGGCTGGTGGAGCGCGCCATAAGGGCACGATAACAAACTGCCACCACTCTGCCAAGGAGTCAGGCGGGGTGGGCGTTGCGCGATTCGGTGATGGCACTAACTGAAGGTGGGGAGTTTGACCAAGTCGTTGATGGGAACTCGTTCGACGGGGTGTCCAGCCTTGCGCCAGGCGCGGAGGCCGCCGGAGATGACGTAGACCTTGAAACCGATTTCTTGCAGTTGGCGCGCCACCCGGGCGCTCGTGGCTTCGCGCGCTCAAGTGCAGTAGAGATAAATCTCTCGATCCTTGGGGAGGTTCTTGACTTCCTCAATCAAGTTGTTGGGTTCGATGCGAATGGACCCGGCAATGCGTTCGGATTCGGCATCGTAGTAGCCGTGACTGCGGACATCGGCAATGAGCATGTTGGCGGCCGCCTCGGAGGCCAATCTTCGGGCGAGTTCTTCGGCGGGGATGCGAGGGATGACGTCGAGCAGGCGGTATTTGCGGTAGACCCAGATGCGATAGACGAGGTAGCACAGGAGTCCGATGGCGAAGATGACCTCGGCGGCAAAGCCGGCGGAACGCAGTCCGCGGGTGATGGCACGAAGCGCGCCACTGAAGAGAAATCCCGCAATGGAGTAGGCGGCGACGTAGAAACTGGCTCCGAGGGCATCGAATTGGAGAAAATCTTGCAGGCGCATTTTCATGCTGCCGGCGAGCGGCGGAGACATGGTGTTGATGCCGGGGATGAACTTGGCGAAGAGCAGAGTCTGCTTGCCGCGGCGGTAAAAATATTCGGCCGAGCGCAAGATGCAAGTTTCAGGATTGGCCGAAAGCCGGCACAGAAAGCCCAGCAGCGCCCACCCGCTGACTCGGCCCATGAAATAGAGCAGGACATCGCCGCAAACCAGGGACAGGACGGCGATGCCGAACACGAGATAGAAATGGAGGCCTCCGTAGGCAGCGGCGGCGCCAGCGGTGAGGATGGCGAGCGCGGCGGGGAGCGGCAGACCGAGGGCCTCGGCAAAGCACACCAGGGCAAGAAGCAGGTAGCCGTGATGCGAAATGAGTGAAAGCAAGTTGTTCATGGTGAAAACGTTGGTTTAGTATAGCAATCCTGCGATTGCAAACCTCGGGGAGGAACCCTTTGCGAAACCAGAGTAGGCGCTATATCAATCTTCCGAATCGGCCAGCGGGCCTGCCCTTCAGCGATGGAGTGCTGGCGGGCGATACGTTGTACATTTCGGGACGGATCGGGCTGGATCCAGCGACGGGCGCGGCGCCGGTGAGCATCGACGCGGAACTTGAGTTGCTGTTTGAGGGATTCCAGGCGGTGCTGCGGGAAGCCGGGATGGCGATGGATGATCTGGTGTGGGTGCAGGTGTATTCGCCGGATGTTTCGTTGTGGCAGCAATTCAACGCGGCGTACGTAAGGTTCTTTACGCGGGAATTTCCGGCGCGGGCGTTTCTGGGATCGGGGCCGCTCTTGTTCAATGGGCGGTTTGAGATGCTGGGGATTGCGGTGAAAACGCAGACCGCGTAGCGATGGTGCGTGAATTCCCGTGTGGAAGGCCAGGGCTTTGACCACGTATCGGAAGGTTCGTGTTATTTTTCTCGGGCGACTACGAATTCGGGGGCCCAGAGAAGAGCGCGCTTGAACTCGGAGTCGGGAAAAATGCAGATCGCCTGGCGTGCCGATTCGGCATAGCGGGCGGCCTCCTTGGAGGCGAATTCGAGAGAGCCGTAACGGTTCAGGATGGTCAGGATGTCAGCGTGCGTGACGCCGTTGAATGCGCGGTCGTGGAGGATGGTTTCGATCTGCCGGCGTTCGGCGGGGGTACAGCGCTCCAGCGCATGAATGACGGACATGGTGGCTTTGCCTTCGCGCAGATCGCTGGCAACGGGCTTGCCCAGAACACTCTCCGAGGCGGTGAGGTCGAGCACATCGTCGACGATCTGGAACGCTAAACCAAGATTGCGTCCGTAGAGACCGAGGCGCTCTTCCTGCAGTTCGGTGGCGCCGCCGAGGATGCCGCCGACTCGCATGCAGACCGAGAACAGGCACGCGGTTTTGCGATAGATGAGATCAAGATGCTCTTGTAGCGAGATGAGCTTGCCGAGTTTCTCCATCTGGAGGAGTTCGCCTTCGACCATCTGCTGGGTGAGTTCGATGAGCACGTCGAGGATGCGGAAATTGCGCTCCTGCACGGCGACCTTGAAGGCCTGCATGTAAAGCCAGTCGCCGGCGAGGACGCACATCGAATTGCCCCACTGGGTGTTGGCGGCGGGACGGCCGCGGCGGATCTGGGCTTCGTCAATGATGTCGTCGTGGACCAGGGTCGCGGTGTGAATGATCTCGACCACGGTGGCGAGTTTGACCGCGCCGTCTCCTTTATAGCCGAGGAGCTTGGCGGAGAGCAGCAACAGGGCGGGACGGATTCGCTTTCCGCCGCCGGCGCGGAGATACTCGCCAATTTCGGTGATGGCGGCGACGTTGGAGACCGTGTCGCGCCCGAACTGTTCTTCGATCGCGACGATGTCGTCACGCAGGAGGTCGAAAATCTCTTTCCCGTTGATGGACGTGGTTGTACCCACTGCGCTTAGTTGCTCCGGTAGTTCGTGAACTGGAGATCGATGCCAAAGTCCTGCTGTTTGACGAGCGCGATGATTTCCTGGAGCGTATCGCGATCCTTGCTGCTGATCCGCACTACGTCGGCCTGAATCGAAGCCTGGGCTTTCTTCTTTGAATTCTTGACCAGTTTCACGATCTCCCGTGCTTTTTCGATTGGGATGCCCTGCTGCAGCGTGATCTTCTGTTTGACGGTGCTGCTGGCGGCTGGCTCCAGCGGGCCGTAGGTCAAGCCTTTGAGGGGGACGCCGCGCTTGACGAGTTTCTGCTGGAAGACGTCGTTGACAGCCTTCATTTTGAATTCATCGGCGGAGTGGAGCAGGATCGCGTCGGTGCCTTCCATGGCGATCTGCGACTTCGAGTCTTTGAGGTCGAAGCGCGTGCTGACTTCCTTCATCGCTTGTTGGATGGCGTTGGCAACTTCCGCGAGGTCGATTTTGCTGACGATATCGAAACTGTTATCGGGCATGGCAGGTCACGGTCAAAGTTCAGGTCTCAAAATCTGCGACGGTCTTCTCGCTTCTCACGTTGGGGGATGCTGGCTCGAAGTTCAGAACCCCACGGATCGCACGCCCCAAAGATGTACCCATGAGGGTAACAGAAGAGGCACTCTCTGCGAAGGCTGTGCATGGCCATCTTTCGCGCGGATTGCTTGCGCAGGGTTGTTGGTGGAGAGCCAAAAGGAATGAACCACGGGGGCACGGAGGAACACCGCTAGAGGCCAGGTGTTGGGGCGAGGGCAAAGAAGTTGTAGAAGTTACGCGTAGTTCTCGCGCCGATTTCTTCTGGCGACAAGCTGCGGAGCGCGCCGATCTGGCGGGCTACTTCCTGCACGAACGCTGGTTCGTTGCGCTGGCCGCGATGCGGAATCGGGGCCAGGTAGGGGGAATCGGTTTCGATCAGCATGCGGTCGAGCGGAACCATCTGCGCCGCATCGCGGATCGGTTGCGCCTTAGGGAAGGTTATGTTGCCGGCAAAAGAAATCATGAAGCCCATGTCGAGAGCGCGCCGGGCATGTTCGACGCTTCCGGTGAAGCAGTGCAGAATGCCGCCGAGGCCGCTGGAGGTCCAGTGCTCGGCGATTAACGACAGGCAGTCGTCCCATGCGTTCTCGCTGTTGTCGGATGGGCGGCAATGGATGATGATGGGCAGCTTCACGGTTCGCGCCAGTTCCATCTGCTGCAGGAAGACCGCCTTCTGCGTTTCCCGGGGGGAGTGGTCGTAGAAATAGTCGAGGCCGATTTCTCCCCAGGCGATGACTTTGGGATGGCGCGCCCATTCGACCAATTGGGAATCGGCGGCTGGGGTCGCGAGGCTGGCCTCGTGGGGATGGATTCCGACGCTCGCCCAGATGCGGGGGTATTCGGGCTTGCCGTCGTACTTTTCCGCCAACTGAATGCCGCAGTCGGCAGTGTCGGGGCCGTCGCCGTTGCCGATAGCGAGATAGGCTTCAATCCCATTCTGCATCGCACGCGCAAGAACCTGGTCACGATCGCTGTCGTAGCGCTTGCCTTCGAGATGGGCGTGAGANNGTTGGTCGTTCGTCGTTGGTCGTTCGAGATCGTGTGGGGACGGGCACCCTCGCCCGTCCGGCCGAGCGCAGTTCGGCAGCTTCTACTTCAGGCGCGTGCCGATAGGCACATCTTCGAGGAAGCTGGCGAGCACCGGTTTGCCGCCTTCGGGGGAGGCGGCTACGATCATGCCGTTTGATTCCAGGCCGCGCAGCTTGCGGGGAGCCAGATTCGCTACGATTACCACCTTGCGTCCGATCAGGGCTTCGGGTTCGTAGGCTTCGGCGATGCCGGCGACCAGTTGGCGGACTTCGGTTCCCAAGTCGACTTCGAGGCGCAGCAGTTTATCGGCGCCTTTGACGCGCTCCGCGGTCTTTACCTGGGCCACGCGCAATTCGATTTTTGCGAAGTCGTCGATGCTGATCTTGCCCTCGGGAATGGCGGCGGGCGGCTTGGGTGGCGCGGTCTGGCTGGCCGACTTTGCGGCGGGCTGCACAGCTTCGCTCGGCTGGACGGGCGAGGCGCCTGCCCCCACACTTGCAGTTTCTTCTTCCATTTGTCGCATCCTCTCTATGGCCGACTTGTCGGCTCGCGGAAACACTGCCTGCACTTCACCTAATTTTGTGCCCAGGTGAAGCTGTCCCCACTGCAATTGCGTCAGATCGAATTTCGTGATGTCTCCCAGTCCCATTTGCGTCCAGATTTTCGCGGTGGCGTCGGGGATCACTGGATGCGCCAGAGCGGTCACGATGCGGAGAGCCTCGGCGCTAGTGTAGAGCACGGTTGCGAGCCGCGAGCGGCTCTCTTCGTCTTGCTTATCGCCCAGCGACCAGGGTTCGTTTTCAACGATGTACTTGTCCACAGCGCCGACCAGCGCCCAGGCGGCTTCGAGCGCGCGGGAGAACTGGAACTGGTCGAATAATGCGCCGAAGTCCGCGATCGTTCTTCTGGCGGCATCGGCAATTGCGTCATCGGCCGGGGTGTGCGCGGTGTGCGAGGGATAGGGGACTTCTCCCTTGAAATAGCGGGTGATCATGGTGAGGGTGCGGCTGGCGAGGTTGCCGAGTCCATTGGCGAGATCGGAGTTGTAGCGCTGCACCAAGGCGTCGAAACTGAACGATCCATCCTGTCCGAAGACGACTTCGCGCAGCAGGAAGTAGCGGAGGGCGTCGGTGCCGAGCACCTCCACGATGGTTTCGGCCCGCACGATGTTGCCGCGCGACTTCGACATTTTGCTTTCTTCAAACAGCAGCCAGCCGTGGGCGGTGATGCATTTGGGCAAGGGCAATCCGGCGGCCAGCAGAAATGCGGGCCAGTAGACGCAGTGGAAGCGGACAATTTCCTTGCCGATCATGTGCACGTCGGCGGGCCAGTATTT
>PMBA01000038.1 GCA_003152795.1 Acidobacteriaceae bacterium
GTGTACGGTGGGTTCTTCTGGCCAAGTGCGGGTACAAGTACTCGGCAGTTGGGATTATGGATTGTTCGGTGACAGTGCAACGTTTTCGTCAGACTATTCGTACACCGACACGACCACAGGTTCAGCTTATCATGCAACAAGTTTCTGACGGTCGATGGACCGCCATCAACGTAACACAGGATGTGATCGTTCTGTTGGCCCAGCTTCAACTTCACAACCCTGTCCGGCAAACCGAGCGACTTCCGGTCAACCAATTTCTTCTGCCTACGCGAATCACACTCTTGTGAGCGAAATAATCTTGAGTCAATATTGTAATTCGTTGAGATCTGGTGTACACCCATTCTCAGGGCGGTATTTGGCGAGGGGGCAACTTCTCACCTTCGGCATAAAAGCGTGCCGCCAATAATCTGCGCCGGACACCATCACGCTGGCAATCGAGTATGCGGCCCGGGGCCTGTCGCCTGTGAGAATGGGGGTGTGTGGTGTTCAAGGAAAACCAATCCCGACAGCAAATCAACAGCGTGAGTGTGCGGCGAGGAGTACAGCTATGGGAGCGTGTAGCACGGCGCGCGCGGGATGCCAGCGGACAAGCTTTGATCGAGACCGCGCTCCTCAGCTCAGTGCTTGTGCTATTGCTTGCCTTGGCTGCCAATTTCACTTATTCGGTGTATGTAGGAGCAGGCATTACTTCAGCGGCTCGCCAGGCAGCGACCTACGCAGCCCAGGGGCAGAAGTCGGCTGCGGGAAGCGCTCTGCCAGCTGTGAGTGCCGCCTGCCAAATCGCGGCGAATGAGGTCAACGGGTGGGCTGCTCTGTCCAGCACGAGCTGGGGAGCATATGCTGCCAGTTCCACAAACGGAGGAAGTTCCTGGGCGAACACGTCAAGTTGCGCGGGTAACTCCGCCTCCATAGCACCTGCTTTCAACGCAGACCCGGAGTCGGCATATTTTTCAATCAACGCTGTCAAAGTAAGCGCGACTCCAAATCCACTGGTCAACTTCTCTCTTCTGGGGAAGAAGGCATCGACCATTCAGCCTTCAGCCACCTATGGGCGCAGCGTGTACATGCGTCAGTTGAACTAGAGAGGAGTCTCCAATGCGATGTCTTGTTCAAGGCACACTCCGCGATAATCGGGGTTCCAATGTAATTGAGACCGCACTCGCGATGCTGGTCGTAACTCCCATGCTGATTTGTCTGTTCGAGATATGCATGTTCTGCTATACCATGGCGACCTTGCAATATGCTTCGCGCCAGGGGGTGCAGTATGCGATGACGCATGGCACAGACGCACCCAACTGTAGCGGCCCGGGTGGCAGCGTGGTCAGCGCCTGCCCAGATTCGACAGGTGCCAACGTGCAAAAAATGGTTATTGCTGTCGCCGGATCCTCCGGTCACACCCTTACAAGCAACATGATTCAGCCGGTCTGGAAGAACAACGCTAACAATCCTGGAGACCTCGTCACGGTGAATGTCTCGTATCCGTACAAGCCCTATACCCATGTGCCGTTCCCCGCGATAACCATCAACGGCACGGCCACGGGTCAGATTGTCTATTAGACAGCGTGGCCGCCCTGCCGACTTCTGTTTCCGCAGGCTCGGGGGGTCCTCAGAAATCAATCTCAAAAATACTTTGAACGTAGGCTTGCTTTTGGGAGTTTGGTTTTCTTAGGCTACTCGTGCGGAGGGGACCATCACACCTTTCGACATTTGCAAGGAGCTTAACCTGAATGAAAACCCTACTGCACTCGCTTCACCGCGATGAAAACGGCCAGGACCTGGTCGAGTACGCCCTCGTGGCTGCCCTGGTTGGTCTCGGTTCCGTTACAGCCATGAAGACGCTGTCGAACTACATCTCCAACGCCTTTACGACCGTTGGCTCAACCCTCGTCTCGTCGGTGTAAGCCTTCGTTCTGCCGGCACGGCCCCTCTAACCGGGAACGGCCGCAGCGCCCAAGAGCTGCGGCCTGTCTCCCACTTCAGGACTTTCCGGGGTGCTTGACAATGTCCTAGCTTCTCCAAAACGAACCAGAGAGAAGCCACTCGACAGAGAGTGCTTCCGCTGCACTCATTCTTGCAAGGCGGAAAAAGGAATGATTTCATGATTGATACCTTCAAAAGACTTCACCGCGACGAAAACGGCCAGGACCTAGTCGAGTACGCTCTGATTATCGTTTTGTTCTGCTTGGGACCGGTCGCAACGATGAAAACACTGGCGAACTATATTGCCAACTCATTCACAACAGTGGGCGGCACTCTGACGTCTTCGGTATAACCAAGGAGGCCGTGAGACAGCTTCTGCATGCACTCTTTGTCGAGGACAACGGCCAGGATCTGTTCAAGTGCGCCTTGATCGTAGCCTGTCTCTTCATGGGCGGAGATGGCATGAGCCAAACATTTGCAAGCGCGATAGCCTCTTCCTTCACCATTATCGCCACTACGCGTTAGGGTCCGCTCTCACTCCATGCTCGGCCGGTCTGCCAAATGTGGCAGCCGGCCTTGACGCGTCTTGGCTCAGTCCAAAACCATCAGGACAAGTTTAGGAATAATTGTCCGTCTCTACGTCCCAACTGTCTCTCGCAAAAAAAGTTCAACTAACTTCATTTTTTGTACTTGTAGACTTCCATCTCGCCTTCGTCTTGGCCATAGTGCTTCTATGGATATTCGGCCAGACGACGTTTGCCTTGCGGTTGCGGCGATTGTTGGGGTAACAGGCGGGGTCTTCGACCTGCGCCCCTCACATCGCATTCCCAACTGCTTCACATACCCCTCCACCGCTTGCGGCATTGTCCTGCGTGGCGTGCTCGGCGGATGGCGCGACCTGCTCTCCGCAGCGGCTGCGGTCTTGGCCACGTTCTTCTTCATGGCGATTCTCTATCGTCTTCGCACAATGGGCGGTGGCGATGTGAAGTTGATGACGGCTGTCGCCGCCTTTGCTGCGATGGACCACGTGTACTTGGAGATGTTTTGCACCGCGCTGGCTGGCGGCCTAATCGCCCTGGGCATCATCCTCTGGAAGCGCCAGCTTGGGAAGCGGCTCACCAACATCGTTCTGATCTTGATGCACCACTTCCACGGGGGCATCACCCCGCACCCAGAGCTGAGTCTGGATGGCCCTGATGTTCTCACGATGCCTTATGGCGCCGCCATTGCGGTAGGCAGTATGGCCGTTTGTTTAATTGCGAGAGGTCTCAAATGAACAACGTTCGCAAGCTTCTCATCGGAGCGCTGGTCTCCCTGACGGTTGCCGGGTTATTTGTTTTCATCATCTACCACAAGATGCGGACGGGGGAAATGGATGCAGTCCGGATGTCTCGCCATTGGCACTATGTCGCAGCGACTCGCAGTGTTGCCGCCGGCGAGCGCCTCGCCGCCAACATGCTCACCACTGTCGACTGGACCAGTAACCTGCCTATCGATGGAGCGATCGAGTCGCCCGAGAAAGCGGTGGGACGCCTTGCATCCTTTCCTCTTGCCAGCGGCATGGTGGTGACCGAGACGCTTTTGGCCGCGCCTGACTCGGCCCTTGGCCTTCCACAAAAAATTCCCGATGGTATGCGCGCGATCGCCATCCAGACCGACGAGGTTGCCGATTTTGGCGGGTTCCTCTTCCCTGGCGCCCAGATAGACGTGTTGATGACCATCAAGGGCTCCGGCGCCATAATGGCGCCGATTGCGCGCGGCGTTGTTGACAGAGGCTGGGTGGGGGGAGACCGGACGATAGTAGTGCTGGAAGATATTGCGGTGTTGGCAACCGGTAAGCAGATGATCCCGGACCCCTCCGGCAAGCCGACAGCAGTATCCGTCGTAACCCTCCTCGTTACGCCGGACGCCGCGCGCAAAGTCGCCCTGGCCCAGCAGA
>PMBA01000386.1 GCA_003152795.1 Acidobacteriaceae bacterium
GTGGTGCGATGGGTTCGCTGATGCCTAGTGGTGGCGCGCGAGATCACGGCGCAAGGAGTCTCACCTCTAAGCCCGGCCGCAGTCAGTCTCTTCGCGATTTCCGAATAGTTCTGGCCCGGCATATAAATGACCAGCGTCGCACCGCTACCGACAAACCTGCTCCAATCGGTGTTTCCGGCTCTTTCTTCCTGGGCCCGATGGGCAGTGATGAACACCAGCGCGTCGGACGCGTGACGATGCGTCAGCGGAATCTGCGCCGCTGCGGCCGCGCCCATCGCCGAGGTCACACCGGGAACGATCTCGAAAGGAATCCCGTTTCTGCGCAGGAACTCAATTTCCTCGCCGGCGCGTCCGAAAATGAGCGGATCGCCACCCTTCAGCCGGACCACGCGCAGTCCCGAAGCCGCTAGCGCAACCATCAGGCAGTTGATCTCCGCTTGCAGGATTTTCCTTTTCCCGCAGCGCTTGCCCACGTTCTGAACGTGGGCGGCTGGCGGGATCAGGTTCAGGATCTCGGGCGCGACCAGGTCGTCATGCAATACGGCATCGGCACTTCGCAGCAGGCGAAAGGCTTTCACCGTCAGCAAGTCCGGGTCGCCTGGCCCGGCACCCACCAGATAGACTTTTCCCTTCATGCTCCCTCACTTTCGCTGCGCGCGGGCTTGGTCGTGAACAACGTCGCACTCGAGATCTGCACATTGGCCAGCACGGCTTCGAACGCTTCCCTGCTCGCCAGTGAATGCAGCAAGTCCAACTTGCGCTTTTTGTCGAGGCCGCTGGCGAGAATGAGCCGCCGGGTCTCACCGAGTTGCTCCAGCCACACCGCGTATCCGGGGCCGAACTGCGGCTCCAGTTGACGTCGAATTTTCTGCGCCAGGGACGGACTTTGGCCTGCGGTTGAGATCGCAATTTGCAGGTCGCCGCGCCGCACTACCGCCGGATAGAAAAAATCGCAATATTCCGGAACATCCACCACATTGCACAGCACGCCACGGTGCTGCGCCTCGCGGTAAATGAGTTCGTTCAGACTGTTTGAAGCGGTTGCTGCCACCGCCAGAAACTTGCCATCAAGATCGCTCGCCGAGAAAGGGCGCAGTTCCAGGCCGATCTTCCCCGCATCGGCCCAGGCGCGTACTTGACCGCTTGCCTGGAGCGCAACCACGTTGATGCGCGCGCCCGTTTCAATGAGCCCGCCGATCTTCGGCTCGCCAACGTTCCCCGCGCCGACAACCAGGCACTGCTTCTCTGCCAGCTTCATGAACATTGGGAACAGGCTAGTCACCATCTGCTCCGGCAGCTTGCGCGAATTTCCCGGTTTCTGTGGCACTGACACTGTTCGTCGGAAGGTCACGCGCGACAGCGTCCACCGGCGCGCCCGCCAAGAACTCCCGCAACTCCGTATCGGTGTGCCTTGCAAAGAACTGACGCAGGTTCTCGCCCGCATGACGCGCCGTGAGATACTGCCGCAGCAACCTTTCAATCGCCCCTGGAACCTCGGTTGCCGGGCAGCGATACCCGACGGGCCGCGCCGTCGTCTGATGCAAACCGAGCGCTCCGCCAACGCAGAAGTAGTAAGCGTCGAGAAGTCGCCCATCGATCTTTATCTTTTTGCCATCGAGGCCAATGTCGGCAATCCAGTGCTGTCCGCAACTGTTCGGGCATCCCGTAACGTGCAGCTTTAAATGCTGATCAAAACCGGGCATACGCTCTTCCAGTTCTTCCACTAACCAGCGGGAGAAGGTCTTGGTCTCCGTGATCGCCAGCTTGCAGAACTCGGTTCCGCTGCACGCGACCGTGCCGCGCCAAAAAGCTGAAGCGCCAACCTTCAACCCAATTGCGTCCAATTCCCTGGCAAGGGCCTCAGCATTAGCCTGGGGAACGTTGACGATGAGCAGGTTCTGCATGTTGGTGCTACGCAGTTTGCCGGCCGCGAAGCGATCGGCGAGATCGGCGGCGGCATGCATTTGCTCCGCGGTGATGCGCCCGCGAAGCACCGCAGCTCCCACGTAGCAGTACCCGGGTTGCTTTTGCGGATGAATTCCCACGTGATCGCGATAAAGGTCCGAAGGGGGGAAGTCCTCGACCGCGGGATCGAATGCAAATCCGATCCGCCGTTGCAGTTCCCGGAGAAAGCTCTCCGCTGTCCAACCATGGCGCAGGAAGAGAAATTTCATGCGCGCCCGCTCGCGATGTTCCCGCAAAACTTCCGAGTCGCGAAATAATTCCGCAATCCCAAGTATCGTGGGCAGCACCTGATGCCAGCGGACGAAGGCGTTCAATCGAACCGCCAGGTAGGGTTCGGCGGAGAGTCCTCCTGCAACTCGCAACGAGAAACCCAGTTCTGGCGTCCCGCGCAGCACGCGGGTGGCGGCGGTCAAGCCGACATCGTTGATTTCCGGATAGGGGCACCACACACGGCATCCCGCGATCGAGATCTTGAACTTGCGGGGAAGGTTGTAGAAATCTCCATTCCCCGCAAGCATTCGCGACGCTTCGAGCGCTAGAGGCGAAGCATCGCAAATTTCGTCCGCGTCAACTCCCGCGACCGGGCAGCCAGTGACATTTCGAGTAACATCGCCGCAGGCACTCGTGGTGTTCAGTCCCACTCGGGCCAGAGCCTCAAGCAGATCGGGGAGGGCCTCGATCGTAACCCAGTGCAGCTGAATGTTCTGGCGCACGGTGATGTCGGCAATTCCGCGCGCGTAGCGGCGGGTGAGTTCGGCAATGGTTCGCAGCTGATCGGACCTCAGCAGGCCATTGGGGATCCGGATTCTCACCATGAAGCATTGCAGAGCCCGGCCTTCTCCTCCCTGCCCGCCGGTAACGCCTGCTCCATCACCCTGGGTGTACACGCCCCACCAGCGAAAGTAAGTCCCAATCCACTCTGGCGGAATGGATTGGAAGCCCTCGCGGGCAAAGCGCCGAATTTCTTCCAGACCTTCCCATGGGTTTTTGGAGCGTTTGAGGCGCTCCACTCTTTGTGCCTTGGTTTCTATTGCTGTGCTCATCGCCTGTTTGTCCCCACAAATGAAAAACCCACCGCCAGGTTTATCTGGCGGTGGGTTATCAGTGCCGTTTTTCCTAACGATTATTTAAATCGGCAACCTCCCCGCGCCAGAGCACACTGATGCACAACAACAACAGCACATGCACATCGCGCAGAGATTTTGCCTTTCCATGAATCGCATTCTAGGTTGAACCAAGGAAGCGGTCAACAAACTTCCGTCATGATTCGAATCAATATTTTCGATCCCACCCATCGGAATTTTGCACATTCAGTAATGGGTTTGGATTGTGCAGGCGGGAGCTACGGCGGGCAAGGGTGGGAGATCGAACCTGGGGACGGGTGCTGACAAGGGTGCGGACCTCCAGGTCGAGTGCTGATTTAGTACGGAAAACCCGATTCAGATTCCCGCACTGGGAATTGTACAAAGGACGATGCCCAATGAAGTCGTAACTGCAACCAGCAGAAAGGCAAGCGCAAACACAGTCTGTGCAACCGCGGTGGCTGGGTACGTGCAATGGAGAACGTGGACAGTAATCGAGAATTTCAAAATTCTAACCAACCTCGCTAAGCGGGGCTAGCGAAGCTTCACTTGAAGGGGATGCAAGTCATGGAGACCGGATGGGCAGGACAGCCAGCGATGGGACCCTTAGGGAATATGGACGGGCTGGGGGCGGCACAGGGTTTTTCTCAGAACTGGTTTGCGGCCTACACCAATTCGCATCACGAAAAACGCGTGGCGTTGCACTTGACCGAGCGCCAGATTGAGACGTTCCTGCCTCTGTATGCCGCCCGCCACCGTTGGCGCAACCGGTGCGAGCGGGATCTCAATCTGCCACTCTTCCCAAACTATGTGTTTGTCCGAATCGATCCCCAGGAGAGGGTGCGCGTACTCGAGGTTCCGGGTGTGTTGTCGCTGGTTGGTTTTGGACGAACCCTGGCGCCGCTCCCGGATTTTGAGATCGAGGCGCTCCGCTCCTGTCTCGAAAAACGGAGAATGGAACCCCACCCCTACCTCGTCATTGGCGAGCGCGTCCGCATCAAGGCTGGGCCGATGACGGGGATGGAAGGCGTGCTGGTCCGCAAGAAGAACAACTTTCGAGTCGTGCTCGCGCTCGATGTGATCATGAAGTGCGTGGCCGTGGAAGTCGACGCCGACGATCTGGAACCGGCGGCGAAATGTGCTGCCCCGTCGTCCTGGCGCTCGACTTCGCCGGCCGAACCGAGCAGCAAACGTGACCTCACTCTAGAGCATGCTTTTCCTTAACAAATTCCGCTGGCATTTTTGCCCGCCGGTGGCTGTCGCTCTGCTTTTCTGCGCAGCGGAAAGCCCCGCTCGGGCAGCGGATGCCGGAACTCTGAAACCCTGTGCCCGGCAAAATACCGGACAAAGCATCGGGCAGCGGGCAGACCCACGTGCCGAAGAGTGGTCCGCAGCGGACCCCGTGGAAAGAAGTGCGGCGGGAAAGCGTCGTGCGGAAAAACAAGACGTGCCGAACGGTCTTTGTCTGTCCTACTTCGCGGAAAACCTGGTATCGGATCAGAAAAACATCTGGACCGCCCCGTTGCATCTCCAGACCTTGCCTACCAACGATAGAAACTGGCTGGCGACCCTCGGAATCGCCACCCTGAGCCTGGGGGCGGCCGATCAAGACATCATGCGGCATTTCGGAAACATTCCCGTCGCCCACAGCAACAGTTTCAGCAACTACGGGCTCGCAGCCATGATCGCTGGCGCTTCGACCTTGTACATCAGCGGGACAGCCACCAGCAACGAGCACAGCCGCGAGACCGGTTTTCTCGCGGGGGAAGCGGCGTTGGACAGCGTGATTGTGGG
Organism: Acidobacteriaceae bacterium; assembly: GCA_003152795.1. Classification (GTDB taxonomy): domain Bacteria; phylum Acidobacteriota; class Terriglobia; order Terriglobales; family Acidobacteriaceae; genus Acidiflorens. The sequence goes on from PMBA01000386.1 coordinate 4,842, forward strand.
CGGGGTCATGAAGCTGGCTTTCCAGAGAGCGCGTCCGAACGCCATGAATGCCGGCAGCTTCGGAGTCGGCGGCTCCTCGTTTCCCTCCGAACATGCTTTCGCCGCATGGTCGATCGCCAGCGTCATTGCGCACGAATATCCCGGGCCATTGACCAAGCTTCTGGTCTATGGCGCGGCTGCCGGAATCAGCGATGCGGTGGACGTCTTGAAAGCCACGCTCACTGGTTCGTTAGCGTTCCTGGTCATCGTGCGCTATGGGCTCGGACTGAAAGTCTTTCCGCTGTCGATTTGTGCTCTGGAGGCGTTGATTACGTTCACGCTGCTAACCGGGGTGCGGGTCCTCTCCCGCATGCTGGCAGAAACGGTGCGGCAAGACTCGACCTTGAAGCGTTTGTTGCTGGTGGGCGCGGGACACGCCGCCCAGACAATTATTCGCGAGACCCAGGAAGTGGCAACCGGCTACCGGGTGATCGGATGTGTCGATGACAATCCCCTGAAGAAGGGCATGCGGGTTCTCGGCGTGCCGGTACTGGGCCCGGTCGAGGCTCTGGCAAA
>PMBA01000068.1:0-663 GCA_003152795.1 Acidobacteriaceae bacterium
GTACTCTCGATGGCGGGCAAAACTCCGGCTATTGTGGATATCGATGCGCTGGCTTTGCAGAATTGCTACGAGTACAACTATGAGCCCGCGCCGACGCAGGTGGTGGCATTGTTGAACCTGGGTGCGAGCGTGATGAACATCAATATCGTAAAGGGGACGACGCCGCTGTTCCCCCGCGACGTTTCGGTGGGCGGGCATCAGTACACCGATTCGCTGCAGAAGGAACTGGATCTCAGCTTCGATGACGCGGAATCGCTGAAGCTGGGGCGCAAGGTGGGCACGGTTAACGACGACGCCAAGACCCCCATCCTGCAGCAGGTCACCGAAATCATCGTCCTCGAAATTCAGAAGACTTTCGACTTCTTCCGCGCCAGCGCCGCGGGCGAGCACATCGAGAAAATTTATCTGGCCGGCGGTTCGGCCAAAGTCCCGGGCCTGGTCGAAGCGTTGCGCCAGGAGTTCTCCATGCCGGTCGAGCTGTTTAACCCGTTCCAGAGAGTTCTGGCGCCAGTCGATGGCGTTGGGGCGGAACTGGTGGAACAGAATGCCGGCCAGTTGGCAGTGGCCGTGGGGTTGGCCCTGAGGAGCTTTGAAAAGCTATGATCCGAATCAACCTGCTGGGTTCTCCAAAACCGAAAGGCAAGAAAAACTATTCTGGCGTCA
>PMBA01000068.1:686-3449 GCA_003152795.1 Acidobacteriaceae bacterium
GAGCTCGCCGACATCAAGGCGCGATACCTGGAGCGGCAGAAGCAAGCCGATTCCTATAAGCGGCGAGTCGATGTCATCGACCAGCTGCGCGCCAGCCAGGCCGGACCGGTGCAACTGCTCTCCATGATCGGGGATACGGTCAACAGCACGGAGGCGGTCTGGTTGAACAGCATGCAGGACCAGGGCGCGAGCGTGGCCATTGACGGCACGGCGTTGAGCAGCGATGCCGTCGCCAACCTGATTTCGAACCTGCAGAAGACGGGATTCTTCCGCAACATCGAGATCAAGGAAAGTTATCAGGACGACGCGGTTAAGGACATGCAGGCATTTCAGTTCACGCTGACCTGCGAAAAGGCGAAGTCGTAAAGGCGGAACCGACTATGAATCTTGGCGAATTGACAGGCGTAAAGCTCTTGGGAGTGCTGATCCTGGTGGCGGTTGTCGCCAGCGGCGGCCTTTACTACACGGTTTATAAGACGCAGCGCGATCAAAACGACGCGGCCAAGATCAAGCTCCAGGCCAAACTGCGGGAGAACGCGGAACTCGAAGCCTATCGGCCGAAACTGGCCGACATCGAGCGGCAGCTGGCGAGTTTGAAACAGCAGCTGGAAATTGAGCGGCGCATCGTGCCCGATGAAAAAGAAGTGGACAATTTCATGCGCATGGTCAGCGGAGAAGCGCGCAAGTCGGGAGTGGAAATCCGCCGCTATACGGCGCGACCGTATGTGGCGAAAGAGTTTTACACCGAAGTGCCGTTCGAGATCGAGTTCGATGGTCCGTTCTACTCCATGCTGGGGTTCTTCGACCGGCTGGGAAAAGTGGAGCGCATCGTCAACGTCTCGAACCTGATGGTGGCTTCGACCCGCAAGCCCTCCGATGCCAAGGCCAAGCATACGTATCAGTACGCGCCCGGCGAGAGCGTGGTTGCCACCGCCGTTACTACTACGTATTTCAGTCATGACCTGGATCCGGCCGCGCCGGCCAGCCAGCCCGGACCACCGGTGAAGAAGTAGGAAGGACAGGATGATGAAGATGAAACCGACGGTGACAATTCTGGTTTGCGTAATGGTTGCGGCCCTGGCCTCGGCCCAGAGTCCGAGCATCATCCAGAACACGCGGAACACGATGAACGGCGTGAGTAGCAATGCCAACGCGGCCTCAAACCAGGCGCTGGGCATTCGCCAATCCACACCTGCTTCGGCAAGCGCTCCGGCAAAGTCGAGCCGAGCGGTGACTGTGACGCAGGTAAAGTCGTCTTCATCGCCGGCGGTGGCGAGTCCAGCCGGTTTGAAAAACAAAGGCGCAGCGAGACGCGGTGCGGGAATCAGGGCGCGGCGCGGGGCAATCGTTGCCGTTCCCAAAAGCGATTCGGCAGCGGGTGCAGGCGTTGCGGCAAATGGCGCTACCGGAAGCGGAGACGGCGAGAACGGGGCCGGCGCAGAGCAGGTCGCTCCCGACAGCAAGTACCGCGCGAACGGAAGGCGCGATCCTTTTATCAGTCCGGTGGTGAGCCACGCGGGCGGTTCCGGTTGCAGCACCGGCAAGAAGTGTCTGGAGATCGGGGCCATCAATCTGCGGGGTGTGGTGCGGGCCGAAAGCGGCTTCATCGCGGTCGTCAGTAACGGATTGAATAAAGCTTATTTTCTGCGGGAAAACGATCCCGTGTTCAACGGTTACGTGATGAAGATTACCGGCGACTCCATCGTTTTCCAGGAAACACTGCAGGACCGGCTGGGCAAGACCTTTACACGGGAAGTAGTGAAGAAGATTACCACTCCGGCTGTGTAGGCCTGGAGACTTAAGACTTTGAAGAAACACATGGGGGCGAAACGGCCCCGCATGGGGAGAATAGGGAAATGCGAAAGCAACTGCTGGGTCTCTTGGTTCCGCTGCTGGCGTTCGTGGTGATAGTGATCACGATCGCAGCCGCGGCTGACACGACGGGCAAGGGGGTGGCCGCGAGCGCTGCATTGCAGAGGCTCGAGGTCGCGCACAGCCAGGACGGATTGCGGATCGAGTTCAGGGCGAAGGGCGCACTCGCGCCTAAAGTGACGACGCTCGATTCTCCGGCACGGATCCTCGTCGACTTTCCCAACACCGTGATGGCCACGGCACAGAACCACATCAGCGTGGGCACAGACGGCGTGAAAGACGTTCGTGTCGGCATGGACGGGCAAGTGCCGCCCAACACGCGCGTGGTGATCGATCTGGTCGACAGNNCGCGGCAGGGAACTCCGCGAACCCGGCGGACTTTGCCTTTGTCGAGCCCAAGTACTCGGTCAAAGATGGCAAAGCTGACGGCCAAGCCGCGCAGCCTGCCGTCAAGGCCCAGGAAGCGGCTGGCCGCTTTGCCGACAAGACGGCGGCGGAACTGGTCGCCACCAATAGCAATGCCACCATGGGTCAGACTCCGGGCAACGTGCAACCGATCCAGCCGGCGGTGAACCTGGCGGCCGAGCAGAAGGTCCAACTCGAACAGAAGCCGGTGGTGAGCGGCGCCAAGTACACGGGCGAGCCCATCTCCGTCAATCTGAAAGATGTGGATCTGAAAGATTTCTTCCGCCTGATTCACGAGATCAGCGGATTGAACGTCGTTCTCGATCCCCAAATCCACGGCAACCTGACCATCGTGCTCGATGACGTGCCCTGGGATCAGGCGCTGGACATCGTACTCAAGAACAACGACCTGTCCCGGCAACTGGACGGGAATGTGCTCCGCATCGCCACCGTGGACACGTTGAAGAGGGAAGCCGAGAACCGGCG
>PMBA01000068.1:3470-10016 GCA_003152795.1 Acidobacteriaceae bacterium
CGCGGCGACGTGGTCGCCGACGAACGCACCAACTCGCTCATCGTCTCCGACATTCCCGCGGTTCTGCCCCAGATTGACCGCATCATTCAGCAGATGGACCGCAAAACGCAGGAAGTCGAAATCGAAGCCCGCGTCGTGGCCGCAACTCGCAGTTTCGCTCGCGACATCGGCGTGCAGCTCGGCTTTGGCTGGGGCAACGGCCCCACCGCTGTCGGCGGCGTGCAAGGCGTTGGCACTAGCCCGACCACCGTCGGTACGGGACTTGTGCCCAACCCGATGTACATCATTAGTGGCACCCCAACCACCGGCACTCAGATTCCGTTGTTCTCAAACCTGGGCGCAACCGGTCCGACCAGCGGTCTTCAACTCGTGAACGCCACCAACAACATGCGGATCGACCTGCTCCTCACCATGGCCGAGTCCCGCGGGTTGCTGAAGATTCTTTCCCGTCCGCGCGTGGTCACGCAGAACAATATTCAGGCCGTCGTCAAACAGGGCGTGCGCGTCCCGATCGTTACTCAGGCCCAGTTGGGCGGCCCGCCAACCGTTACCTACGTCGATGCTTTCCTGCGACTGACGGTGACTCCGCAGATTACGTCCGAAGGAACCATCTTCCTCAACGTGGATGTGGAAAATACTTTGCCTGACTTTGGCCACGAAATCCAGGGCAACCCAACTCTGATCACGCAGCAGGCGACCACGCAAGTACTGGTGACCGACGGCGGCACGGTCGTGATTGGCGGCGTCATTCAGACGCAGAACTCTCTGAGCGTGTCGCAGGTGCCTTTGCTCGGCGATATCCCGTACCTGGGCAACCTGTTCAAACATCGTTCCGTGCAGACTTCCAACCAGGAGCTGATTTTCTTCATCACTCCGCGCATCATTCAAACCTAAGCGCGAAGTTAGAACAGCCAGAGCCGCCGGATTTCTCGGAGAACCTGCCGAGGGACCGGCGGCTTCGCTTTTGAGGCGAGCTGCGTGCTGCGACCTGCGAGCTTGAAGCCATGAACTCGGAGCTCGCTGCTTCCGCCCTGCTATATTTCTCCCATGGATCACGTTGGCCGCCTGCGTCGTCTTTGGTCCGATGTCGAACGCGAGGATCTGGACGCACTGCTGGTGACCCATCTTCCGAATGTCCACTATCTCTGCGGCTTTACTGGCAGCGCGGCGGCTTTGCTGCTCACCAATCGCGGTTCCATCCTGTTTACCGACGGCCGCTACCGCACCCAGGCAAGAGAGGAAGTCAATGGCGCGCGGGTAGTGATCGCCCGCAAGTCCCCACTGGTGGCGGCTGCGGAGTGGCTGGCCGGGCTGCGAAGAAGTTCGGCCCCACTATCCGTTGGCATCGAACCGGAGTCGATGAGCGTTGGCATGCGCGAGCGCTTAGCCTCCAGGCTGCGGGGGAGGGCTCGCCTCCGTTCGGCGCCGCCTTTGGTCGAGAGCGCCCGCATGATGAAGGACGCTGACGAGATTCTGCGCCTGCGCCAGGTGGTGGAACTCGGCGCCAGTCTGTTCCGGGTCGCGCGCCAGAAAATTCAGCCGGGTGTAACTGAACTCGAAGTCGCCGCCGCCATGGAATACGAAGCCCGTTGCGCCGGGGCGGAAGGCATGTCTTTCCCGACCATACTCGCCTCCGGAACTCGCTCGGCGATTGTGCATGGGCGCGCCTCTGGTGCGCGGATTCCGCGAAGCGGATTCGTGGTCTGCGATTTTGGTGTTATACTCGCCGGTTATTGCTCGGACCGCACGCGAACCGTGCACGTCGGGCGTCCGTCCAGAGAAGCTCGGCAGCTGTATGCCGCGGTGCTGGAAGCGCAGCAGGCCGCCATCTCGGCGGTTCGACCGGGGGTGCGTGCGGCCGAAGTCGATGGCGCGGCGCGCGGTGTGCTTCGCAAGCGGAAACTGGACCGGTACTTCACCCATTCGACTGGGCATGGTTTAGGATTGGAGATACACGAGGCGCCCCGTTTGGCAGCGGGGCAAACGCTGAAACTGGAACCGGGAATGGTCATGACGATCGAGCCCGGCGCTTATGATCCGGGAAAGTGGGGCGTGCGGATTGAAGATGTAGTGCTGGTCACATCTTCGGGCTGCGAGGTGCTGACGCCCACGGATAAGGAACTGGTTATTATTTAAGAGAGACGCGGCTCGCCGCATTTCCTGCCGCAAAGTGAGACAGGGCAAGTCCCTGACAGCCGGTAAAAATATAACGAAACCAAAGCGGAACCCGCCGTATCCATGAATCAAAAAGAGCTGAAGGAACTCATCGAGTTCTTAATCGAAAAAGATATTGCCGAGTTTGAACTGGAGCGCGGCGATGTCAAGATCAAGATCAAGCGTGCCGCCGAACCGGCGCCCCTGGCCTTGCCCGACTCGCGCTACTTCGCCGTTCACCCCACGCCGACGCCGGTTTCCCCTCCGCCCCCCGCGTCCGGCCGGGTTGACCTGGCAGCCAACGCCGCCGTTCCCGAAGTCCGCGAGCCTGAGGAAGTCCTGTACATTGTGCGCTCACCGATCGTGGGCACCTTTTACGAATCGCCTTCACCCGGGTCTCCGCCCTTCGTTAAAGTCGGCGATCCCCTCGAAGTGGGACAGGTTTTGTGCATTGTGGAAGCGATGAAGCTGATGAACGAAATCGAATGCGATGTGGCCGGGGAGCTGGTTAAGAAGCTCATCGCCAACGGCCAGCCCATCGAGTACGGCCAGGAGTTGTTCGCGGTCCGGCCGTCAAAGTGATGGATGCTGTTCCAGTAAGCGTCGCAACTCCCAGGCAGGTCATTCCAGGCAGATCATGTTCAAGAAAATTCTGGTAGCGAATCGCGGAGAGATTGCGCTGCGCGTCATTTGCGCATGCAAGGAACTCGGCATCCGCTCGGTCGCGATCTATAGCGAGGCGGACCGGAATTCGCTCCATGTGCGCTTTGCCGACGAAGCGATCTGCATTGGGCCGCCGCAACTGGCGCTCAGTTATCTCAACATTCCAGCCGTAATCAGCGCCGCCGAAATCGCGAACGTCGACGCCATCCATCCCGGCTACGGACTGCTTTCGGAGAACGCCAATTTCGCGGAGGTCTGCGAAGCCTGTCACATCAAGTTCATCGGGCCTACTCCCGATGTCATCCGGCTGATGGGCGAGAAAGAAAAAGCTCGCGCGGCGATGAAGCAGCATGGAGTGCCCATCCTTCCGGGCTCGGATGGCGTCGTCGCCTCCGCGGAAGAAGGGTGCGAATGGGCTCGGCAGGTCGGTTTCCCGGTCATCCTCAAGGCCACGGCCGGCGGCGGCGGCCGCGGCATGCGCATTGTGCGCGAGGAAGATGAGTTGCCCGCCCTTTATCGTCAAGCGCAGTCCGAGGCCTCGGCCGCCTTTGGCAACGGCGATCTTTATCTGGAGAAATATGTCGAGCGCCCGCGCCACATCGAATTCCAGGTGCTGGGCGACGAGCACGGCAACGTCGTCAGTCTGGGAGAACGCGAGTGCTCGATTCAGCGCCGCCACCAGAAGCTGATCGAAGAGTCGCCGTCCGTAAAGATGACGCCCGAGCTGCGCAAGGAGATCGGAGAAGTCCTCAGCAAAACCCTCAGCCATGTCGGCTACCACAATGCCGGGACGATCGAATTCCTCATGGACCAGGAGCGGCGCCTTTATTTCATTGAGATGAACACGCGCATCCAGGTCGAGCATCCGGTCACCGAAATGGTTACGGACGTGGACCTGGTCAAAAGTCAGATCATGATCGCCGCTGGCGAAAAACTGGCCGACGTGTTGCAAGGCCCCATCGTGCATCGCGGACACGCCATCGAGTGCCGCATCAACGCCGAGCATCCGGAAAAATTCACCCCATCGGCGGGCAAGATCACGACGTTCAATCCGCCTGGAGGAACGGGCGTGCGCATCGACACCGCCGCTTACGCCGAAGGCACAATTCCTCCATACTACGACTCGCTGATTGCCAAGCTCGTGGTGCGAGGTAAAGACCGCAGCGAAGCCCTCTCGCGCATGAGCCGCGCCCTGGGAATGTTTATCGTGGAAGGGATCCACACGACGATTCCGTTGCACCGGCGCATCCTCGCCGACCCGGAATTCCGCGCCGGCAATTTCGATACCGGGTTTATCGAGAGATTCCTGGCGAAAAAGGAAACTGCGATTTGAGGAGCGCGGCTTTGGCCGCGCCGTAAGCGAGCAGCACAACTATGACAGAAAAAATCGTGCGTAGCGGGTTCAGGGGCAATTGGCCTATGCACGTTACGCTTGTTACATGGGCAATTGTAGCAATCTCTTTGGAACAGGTTTCCCGGCTGGGGTGTGCCTGTCGGAATCGGGGGGTTGGTTGTTGGCCTTGCTATCTATGCTAGTAGGGGACTTTGGCGTAGAGTTTGGTTTTGGATAACAATTGCAATTTGGGCCATGCTCCAAGTTCCCCTGATGATTCAAGCGCAGCCCTCGATTGTTCGGCTTAAATTGCTGTTCACGTTTCCATTCGCGATTGTTGACTTTCTCGCACTTGCGGTGATTCTCCAAGCCCTATGTTTGATATTCAGGGTGGATAAGATCAACTTTGACGCTTTCAAATCGAGACGGTGAAATGTTGGCAACCGGAGACGCGGCAAACCGCGTCTCTACATTTGAAACCATGTTGCTCCTACCTCGCCTATACCCCATCCTCGACGCCGGTTGCTTCCCGGACGCCAATGCGATGTTCGCCGCCGCCGAGGAACTCGCCGCTGCCGGCTGCACCGTGCTGCAGTACCGCAACAAGTCCGGCAACGCACAGCAAATGCTCGACCATGCGCGTGAACTCAAGGCGCGCCTCGGAGCGAACGTCAAGCTAATCATGAACGACCGCGCCGACCTCTGCCTGGCCGCGCAATATGACGGCCTCCATGTCGGTCAGGACGATCTCTCTCCCGAGTCTGCGCGGCTCCTCATTGGCCCCGCTCGTTGCCTTGGAGTATCAACGCACAATCCCGAGCAGCTTACCGAAGCCGACAAGACAACCGCCGACTACCTCGCCATCGGCCCCATCTTCGCGACCAGCAGCAAGGCCAATCCCGATCCCGTCGTCGGACTCGCAGGCCTTCGCCGGGCAAGGGACCTGACGCGCAAGCCGCTGGTGGCGATAGGCGGCATCACCCGCGCCAACGTCCGTTCCGTCATCGAAGCCGGCGCCGACTCCGTCGCGGTGATATCCGACTTGTTACGGGATCCCCGCAAATCAGCAGAGGAATTTTTGAGAGTTCTGGGGTAAAGTTGAATGCTCTTGCAACGACGATGCCCGCACTACATAGTCCCCTAGGAGGTTCGTGAGCCCGAACGTTCCACCCCCAGTTCCCGCTTCGATTGTCAGCGATTGGGAGCGCCACACCCATCAGGATAAAGAGCTAGTCAAAGGCCTTGGCCTGACCAGCGCCACTATGCTGGTCATGGGCTCGATGATCGGCTCCGGCATCTTTATTGTCTCCGCCGAAATTTCCCGTGAAGTCACTTCACCCGCGTTACTGATTGGCGCCTGGGTCATCACCGGCTTTCTCACAATCGTCGGCGCCCTGACCTACGGCGAACTCGCGGCCATGATGCCGCGCGCGGGCGGCCAGTACGTTTACCTGCGCGAGTCGCTCGGCCCGCTCTGGGGCTTTCTCTACGGTTGGACGCTGTTTCTGGTGATCCAAACCGGCACGATCGCCGCCGTGGGTGTCGCTTTCGGCAAGTTCCTAGGCATCTTCTGGCCGGCTGTCTCCTCCACTCATTGGATTGTCCACCTGTGGAAGGTTCCGAAGTTTGCCCTGGGCCCGATCGTCCTCGGCGGCATGGATGTTGGCCTGAACACCCAGAACTTCGTTGCCATGATGGTCGTGATCGCGCTCTCCATCGTCAACATTTTTGGCGTGAAGACCGGCGCTATCATTCAGAACATCTTCACCACCGCGAAAGTTTCGGCGCTGCTGGGCCTGGTGCTCTTCGGGATCTTCCTTGGCCGGAACGCGCAGGCTGTGGCCGCGAATTTCGGGGCAAACTTCTGGAACAACGCGAGCCTGGGCACGTTTCACGACGTCGGCGGAGGCGTGCTGGTCTCGACCCTAACCGCGCTGGCCATCGCTCAAGTCGGTTCGCTGTTTTCTGCCGATGCCTGGAATAACGTTACCTTCACCGCCGGCGAAGTGAAAAATCCCAGCCGGAATCTTCCGTTGTCCCTGGCCCTCGGTACCGGCGTCGTGATCGCTCTCTATATCGGGTGCAACTTTATTTATCTGGGCGCCCTGCCGTTAATTGGCAGTCCGACCGGAACGACGCTCTTCGAGCGCGGCATCCAGTACGCCCGCGAAGACCGCGTCGCCACCGCGGTCGTGACCCAGATGTTCGGTTCCGCCGGCGGAGCCCTGATGGCCGTCGCTATCATGATTTCCGCCTTCGGCTGCTGCAATGGTCTGATTCTCTCCGGAGCCCGCGTCTACTATGCCATGGCGAAGGATGGCTTGTTCTTTCGCGGCGTTGCCCGCCTGCATCCCAGCTACAAAACGCCCACGATTTCGCTGATGGTGCAGATGGTC
>PMBA01000018.1 GCA_003152795.1 Acidobacteriaceae bacterium
GTGTAACTGGATTTATCACCTTGTGGCATAGGTCAGCCTTCCACGGTGAAGCCGACTTTGATGGTTACTTGCCAGTGATCCACCTTTCCCTTGGTGATATTGCCGCGCGTTTCAACCACCTGGAACCANNTTCTTGATGGTTTTGTGCGCGCGTTGGATGGCCCTGGCAACAGCGTCCTCAATGGAGGTGGTGGAGGTGCCGGTGAGTTCGATGAGTTTATAAACGGGGTCTTTCATGTTCGGTTTCTGGTATCGGTTTAGAACGGTTTACTTCTTAAATTCACTGCTACTCCGCACGACGCCAAGGCCACTCCACCTTGAGCTGATTTTCCACGGAGTACACCCCAGGCGCGGCCCACGCGACTCGTTCGGCCTCCTCTCGTTCGAAGTAGTTCCGAACTGTGCCGCGGAGCAGCACTTTGTTCGCGGAAGTCTCCACTCGGATCGTCTTAGCATCCAATAACGCACTTCGTGCCAATGCCGATTTAAGGGCTGTTTCGATATCCCCTGGAGCCAGTTTAGGCTTGATGGTGATCGCATTTGTCACGCCTGTGACGCCTGCCAGATACTGCACGGCGTTTTCGGCGGCGTTTTTCTGATACCACCACTCCACCTCGCCCTCCAGTGTGGTCTGGCCTTCGCTGACTGTTACCTCAACGGCACCTCGGGGAATGGTCGTGGACCAGTCGATTTGATTTGCTGCCGCAGCGGCGATCTCTCCGTCGGTGCGGCGAATGGAATCCGGGAGCTTGACTTCGATGTCGTCAGCGATGGCCCTCACCCCGGCAACCCGCTTAGCCGCGCGCACAGCATCGCATTTTTCGCAGTAATTGGTTGCGTAGCCATTGAGCGTCACCGCCCCATCTTTCACCAAAANNCCGATGTCCGTAATCCTAACGCTTGGCTCATATCTGAGCTCAGCAAGCACGTCCATCTTTAGCTCGGTGTCAGTTATAATTGTATTACCTTTCATGCTAGCATGCCTGTTTTTGTTGGTTGTGTTCCGGCATACGTTTCATCTCTGGACTTAGGCATGGGATCGTTGGTTGGAGTTGGGCTTTTTCGGGCGCCCCCCTGGGGCCGCAAATCCTCGGGAGTAATCTCGTAGCGTTTCAAACTTGCGTTCAGAAACTGCTGAATCCACGGGTCGGGGCTGCGCTTGATTTGGTCGGGAGTGCCAATGGTCAGGATGCGGCCGTCGTTGATCACCGCGATGCGATCGGCTATTCCGAAAGCCAAATCTCGATCGTGCGAAACCACCAGGGAGGTGACATGAATGCGCTTGTTCAAACTCACGATCACTCTGGCAATAGCCACCGAGGAGAGGGGGTCGAGGCCACTGGTTGGTTCATCATAGAAGATTAGCTGCGGTTGGACGACCAAGGCCCGAGCGATGGCCACTCGCTTCGCCATTCCCCCCGAGAGTTCGCCGGGCATTTTGCCTTCCGTTCCTTTCAGCCCCACCAGATCAAGCATCTGGGAAACAATCCGCGCGATCTCGCCAGGCGGTTTAAGACGGTGCTCGGCCAAATAGAAGCCGACATTCTCTCCGACCGTCAGCGAATCGAACAAGGCGCCGGACTGAAAGACCATGGCCTCGCGATAGCGNNCATCTCCAGGCCGACGAGGTGCCTCAACAGGACCGTCTTGCCGCTGCCGCTGGGGCCCATGATAACGAAAATCTCACCGGGACTGACCTCAAAATTGACACCCTTGAGGACCTCGTGTCCGTCATAACTCTTGCGGAGCCCGCGGACCTGGAGGCTGACGCCCTGCTGGTTGGGGAAATCGGTCATGATTGCCTCGCGTAGAAGTCGCAGTGTTTACCGGCATTCGGATGGACCAGGTGCTTCATGGGATTGACCTTCCCCTTTCTTCAGCGCCCCTTGACGTCATCTTCGCCTCGCTCATCTTTGTAATCTCCGAAAGCGACCGGTCGCTGAGGACTGATCGTGGTTCCAGCCTGGTAATATCTTCACTCGATGCGAATGCGTCACGACGCTTGATGAGGAGCCAGTTGCTATTCCGCGTGCGAACGAGCACCCACGAACCGCGAAGCTTCTGGCCATGCAGAACGAACTTCAATTCGCCGTTCTCGAGGCTTGCCGCAGCACTACCCGAAACTTCGGGAGTGTAAGTGCCTCGGTCCCAAACCATGACAGGCCCCGCTCCGTACTGGCCTTCGGGAATAGTACCCTCGAAATCCGCGTATTCCACAGGATGATCCTCGACCGCCACCGCAAGCCGTTTGACGGCAGGATCCGGTGAGGGTCCTTTGGGCACGGCCCACGACTTCAATACGCCATTAACCGCAAGCCGGAAATCGTAATGAAGATTTCGCCCATGGTGCTTCTGAACGACAAAGACGCTCGGGAAGGTTTGCCTAAAGTGGCTCTTGTGTTCGTTCATTGCAAAAGCGGTTATTCCCAGTCCGCCCCGGTGGGCTCAGCTTTGATTGTGAGGTGATCTTAGGCCAATTGACTGATGCTGCTCTTTTCTCCGTCTCCTTTGATTTCAGGAGCCCAAAGGAACGAACAGCATCAGGTTATGAGAGCGATGCGATTACCGACATTGGTCAACTCCGGCGCGGGCCAGGAGGGCCGGTATGTGGTGTCGAAACGCATCCCGCTACGCCGCCTTCTTTTCCTCTACAACTTCAGCGTCGATGATTGGACCTTCGTCTTGCTTGGTGCCTTCCGGAGGGCCCTCAGCTTCTGGCTGTGTTCGGGATTGGCCTCCTGCGGCGCCCTGGCCAGCATGAGCCTTTTCCGAAGCCGCCTTGTAAAGTTCCGCCGAAGCGGCCTGCCAGGCTTCGTTGAGTTTCTCACTGGCCGTCTTCATGGCCGCAACGTCGCTGCCCTTGAGCGCTTCCTTCACCTCGTTAAGGGCGGATTCAACTTTGCTGCGGCTATCGCCGGAAATCTTCTCCTGGTTGTCCTTGAGCAATCGCTCCGTGCGATATACTGCGCTGTCCGCCTCGTTGCGCGTTTCCAGGTCTTCCTTGCTCTTCCGGTC
>PMBA01000137.1:0-5597 GCA_003152795.1 Acidobacteriaceae bacterium
TGCGGTGCGATGGGTTCAAACACCAGCACGTCGCCGTACTTCGCGTTCCAAAGATCATTCGCGGCAGAGTAGGGAATCCACGTGGACTCGTCGTCGCTGGAGAAATAGTTGCTGAGTTGGATCTTGCGGTCCATGGTGCCAATCACCGTGAACCGTACTCCTGCAATGACTACGGTTTCGCCTACGGCGGACTGTCCGCCGAACAACTGCTCGCGCACGCGCGCTCCCAGGAAGGCGACGCGGCGGCGTTCGAGTTCATCGAGAGAGTTGATCCAGCGGCCCTCCGAAGGCTGTTCGTTCCGCATATCGCCGTATTCCGGGCAGACGCCGCGGACAGGAGCTGTCCCCACCATGCGGTTTCCGAAGGCGATGCCGGGACGGCGCACCGTTTCGAGGCACGCGTGGCGCACATACGTGGCCGTCTCCTTGATCATGTCCAGGTCGGCCTGCTCGAGGACGACTTTCTTGCCGGCCCGCTGGCCGCCCGGTTGTTCGCTGGTCTGCTGCGGCCAGCAGATGACCGCGCCTTTGCCGAACGCGTCAAAGCCACTGACCAGAATTTCACGGAAGCTTCCGCCGTATGCAATCAGGAGGGTAACGGTGGCGATTCCCCATACGATGCCGAGCATGGTGAGAGCGCTGCGCGTGCGGTTGCGGCGCAGAGCGATCCAGGCTTCGCTGAGGATCTGATAAATCATGCCCATGCTAGCCACCAGCCTCGTGCCGCAACGCTTCGATGGGGTCAATGGCGGCGGCGCGGCGAGCCGGATACAGGGCCGATAGGATGGCGATGGTTCCGAGAACAGCCAGGGCCACGGTTCCCGTCTGCCATGTCGGCAACAGGCCGGCGAAGAAGTCCGGCATGGGCAGGAGATCGACGAGCGCGCACAGTCCAAAGGCGATCAGCAGTCCAGAACCGCCCGAGATGAGGGCAACCATGAGCGCTTCCAGAAAAAATTGACGCAGGATGCTGTTGGCGGGAGCACCGATCGCTTTTCGGACTCCGATCTCGCGGGTGCGTTCGCTAACCGCCACCAGCATGACGTTCATGACGCCGAGACCGCCGAGGAACAGAGTTACGATGCCGACCGCGCCGAGAAAATACTTCATGCCATCCGTCATGGTGCGGAAGGCTTTTGCTTCCTGGATCGTATCCCAGATGGGGCAGGCTTCCTTATCGCTGGGATCGAAGCCATGCAGTCTGGCCAGCACCCGGCGGATCTGTCCCTTGCAGGCTTCGTGGTGCTCGACGGAACGCGGGACCACGAGCAACTGGTCGAAGGTGTAGGGGGTACCGGGCGGCCTGTCGGGAAAGTCACGCCTCATCGCGGAAAAAGGGATAAAGATTTTGTTGATGTCCCACCCGTCGTAACTGGAGTTTTGTTTTTTCGACGACATCACGCCGACAACGGTAAACGGAATGTCGTTGAGATAGACGAACTGCCCGAGCGCGGGACGGCTGCCGAATAACTGTTTCTTCGCATCGGAGCCGAGGAAGGCCACGCGGCGGCTTTCGCTGATGTCATCCTGATCGTAGAAGCGGCCTTCGCCGACGCCGAGGCTGCGAATCTCGGCAAACTCCGGGGTCGAGCCGGTGACCGTGAACGCGGCCGCATTGTAAGCTGTGTGTGAACGCACCGTGTCCTGTTCAAGCTCCGGGATCGCATACTGACAATCGCTGGCTTCTTCCTGGATATGAGGAAGATCGGAATCGACCCAATGCACCAAGCGGCCTGCCCGCATACCGCCAGCCTGCAGGCTGGTGCGGCCGTGAAAGACGATCATCAGATCGCGGCCGAGGGTTTCGGCTTGCCTGGCCTGGCCGACGCGGAGACCCTCGCCGGCGGCAACCATCAAGACGATCGAGACCACTCCCCAGGCAATCCCGAACATGGTCAGGAGGGTGCGAACACGGTGCGCCCAAAGGGTTCGGAAATACGTCCTGGATGAGATCGCGAAATGACATCTGAAGGTTCGACGGGGCTCGCCGGGAAATGAAAGCGTGGCGTCCCGTTTAAAGGTACGAGAGACGGCGGGGTTTAGTTCCAGCGCTAGGCGGCGGAGACAAAATTCCCAGTGCAGGCGCGGGTGGGCCGCCGGGAGATATCCGGGCGGACGGGCGAGGGCGCCCGTCGGTCCATCGTCCCATCGTTCGCTTATGGCGCAGCCGAAGTGGGTTGCAGGGCGCTGGGCCGCAACCATTCCGCGAACTCCCGCAGAGCCAGTTCACATTGCAGGCGATGGCGTTCCTTGCGGTCGCGGACCTTCCGGTCGAGAGCGGGGAGCAGGTCGAAAGTTATGTTGGCGGGTTGAAAATTTCTGCTTTCCGCGCGCGTGATGTAGTGAAGCAGCGAGCCAAACGCGGTGGCTCGCGGCGGGGGCTCCGGTTGGCTGCCAGTGGCGAGTGCGGCTGCATTGGCTCCCGCCATCAGGCCGGTGGCGATCGATTCGACGTAGCCTTCGACGCCGCAGATTTGTCCGGCGAACAGCACCTGGGGATGGGCCTTCATTTGTAACGTCGGGGTCAGCAGGGCCGGAGAGTTGATATATGTGTTGCGGTGAATCTGTCCGTAGCGCAGGAAGCGCGCGTTTTCGAGACCGGGGATCAAGCTCAGCACGCGCGCCTGCTCGCCAAATTTCAGGTGATTCTGGAAGCCGACAAGATTGTAGGAATCGGCGCGCAGATTTTCCTGGCGCAACTGCACCGCCGCATACGGAATTCTGCCGGTGCGAGGGTCCTTGAGCCCGACCGGCTTCATCGGTCCGAAGCGCAGCGTGTCGCGTCCGCGACGGGCGATTTCTTCGATGGGCAGGCAGCTCTCAAAGTAGTTGAGCTTTTCCCAATCCTTCTGTTCAACCGATTGGGCCGCGAGCAGGGCATCGTAGAACCGGTCGTACTCGTCCCGCGACATTGGACAATTGATGTAGTCGGCCGAGCCTTTGTCGTAGCGGGCCGCCAGGTATACCTTGTCCATGTCGATGGAATCGGCCTCGACGATGGGACTGATCGAATCGTAAAAATAGAGCTGGCTTTTATCCGAAACCGTTGTGCAGAGACGCGCAATTTCGCGCGACAGAGCGTCCGACGTCAGCGGACCGGTTGCGATAATGGTGATCGTGGTCGGGTCGTTTTCGACTTCAGTGACCTCTTTGCGGCGAATCGTGATGAGCGGTTCGCGTGAAATCGACTCCGTGACCTGGCGCGAAAATTCAGCCCTGTCCACCGCCAGAGCATGTCCGGCAGGCACCGCCGTCTCCCGCGCGATCTCGAGCAGCCGGGAACCCGCTTGCCGCATCTCTTCCTTCAGCAGCCAGGGCGCAGTGTTCACGCTTTCGGACTTCAGGGAATTGGAGCAGACGAGTTCCGCGAAAGCGTCCGTCTGGTGCGCGGGAGTCGTGCGCAACGGCCGCATTTCGAACAACTCGGCGGCTACGCCGCGGCGGGCACACTGCCACGCCGCTTCCGATCCCGCCAGTCCGGCTCCAATGATGCGAACTTCCGTAGGAGACTCCAATGTCGCGTGACTCCGTTGTCATGCGACCGCAGCGCACTTCGACGAATCTGTTTATTATAGGTCGCGACACGAAGGAGAAGATTCCATGTCTCGAATCAGTCTGATCGAACCCGCGCAGGCCAGCCCGGAAGTTAAGGAAATCTACGATGGCAAGCTGAAAGGCAAACCCGGCAACATCCAGAAAGCGCTGGCGCACCGTCCCGCCATACTCGGCAACTTCCTGGGATTCTATGCCAGCGTGGGACGTTCGCTCGACCGCAAGCTCTACGAGGCGGTATATCTGCGCGTCTCGCTGATCAACGGATGCCATTACTGCACGCAGCACCACATGCAAGGGGCCAAACGCGCCGGACTTACGCCGGAGCAGATGAAGACTCTGACGGAAGGACACTACTCGGGATTTGGCGAGCCCGAGCAAGCGGCGCTCCGCTATGCCGAGAAGCTGACGCGCACGCCCGACGTCGCTGGCGATGTCGACTTCGCGGAACTCAAGACGCATTTGTCCGACGAACAGATTCTGGACCTGCATATGCTGATTGGATTGGCGAACCTGACCAACCGGGTCACGGGTCCGCTGGCACTGGAGGTGGAATTTCCGGAGGAAAAGATCTGAGAGCCCCTGACTAGAACGCGAAGCCGAGCTGCGCTCGGCTTGGACGGGGCAAAGCCCCGTCACCACACGATCATAGAATTAGCCGCTCGTCTCCTACGCGCCTGGTTACGCGCTCGCGATCCAGATATTCGAGCAGTGGAATCGCATACTTGCGGCTGACTCCTGTCATATCTTTGAAGCGGGCGACATCGATTTTCGCCACGGTACTTTTGAGCGCGGCGATTTTGTGGCGCAGGCCCATCAGCGCGCTCTGGTGAAAAACGAGCTCGTCGGAGATCTTGATTAGGACCTTGTCGCGCAAGAGTAGCGTGACAATTTTCTGGGCGCGGATTTTATCTACCTTCAGGCCGGCCAGGACGTCTTTCAGCGAGGGAACTTTGAGGCCGGCGGAAGCAAACGCCTGCTCGATGATCCTCTTGGACTCGGCTTCTTCGTCTTTCATGACCACGCCGCGGCCGGGCAGGTGGACGAGTTCGCCTGCGACTTCGAGTTTCTTTTCTTCCACCAATTTTTCGAGCACGCTGTAAAAGACTTCGGGGCCCAGGTTGATGCGATCGCGCAGCTCTTCTTTGCTCATCCCGGCGACAAGCGGATTGGCATCGTGAAATTTCTTGAGAGCCTGAAGTACATCCGCCTTTGCTTCCGCGAATGCCGCCGGCGCAACCAGCACCTGATTGCACCACGCCAATTCGGCCTGCGCCGCCAGTTTCGCCGCATCTCCCCTTCGAATATTCATTTCGCCGGGAATGTCCTCGAGACGCAGGCCAATGGCTCCGCGCCGCGCTACGCGCGCTGCCAGTATCTGTTCCGGAGAACCATCGCGCATGATCTTGAGAAACGCGGCCGCATCTTCTGCGCGCTGCTTGCGAGTTCCGGGCGATGCATCGAGCACTACGCCGCCGCCAATGGTCACGACCGGCGAGAACTGGCGCACGATGAAGCGATCTCCGGGCAGTAGGAGCAGGGGTTCGGCGAATCGCAATTGCGCAAACGCTTCGTTGCCAGGTTTCAGCTGTTTCGCGCCATGCTTCGTTTCGTACAACCGCGCTTCCGCGATCGTTTCCGTCGAGTAGGCGTGAAAGTGCACACGGGCGCCGTCTTTGAGCGGCTTTGCCGAGGGGAGAAGCGAGAGGAGCGCATCGACGCGCGATGTGGAACGAAAAGTGTCCGCGGTCGCGAGCGTCATGCCGCGCGCCAGGTCTTCGGTGGAGACGCCTGCGAGGTTCAGCGCGGTGCGCTGTCCGGCGACGGCGGCTTCGGCGGGTGAGCCATGAACCTGCACGCCCCGCACGCGTACCCGCTTGCCGGCGGGAAACAGTTCGAGTTCTTCTTCTTTGCGTATGGTTCCGGCAACGAGCGTTCCGGTCACGACCGTGCCGAAGCCTTTCATGGTGAACACGCGATCGATGGGCAAGCGAGCCAGCGCCGCCGAGTCTTTCAACGCAACTTCGGACGCGACCTGGGCGAGC
>PMBA01000137.1:5642-25590 GCA_003152795.1 Acidobacteriaceae bacterium
ACCAGGTCGATGCCACCGACGCCCGCGAGCATGTTGCGCACAAAGCGCTCGTGGCCGGGGACGTCGACGAAGCCCAGCCGAATTCTGCTGCCGTCGGGGGCGGGGAGTTCGCAGTGGGCAAAGCCGATGTCGATGGTAATGCCGCGCCGTTTTTCTTCTTCGAGGCGGTCGGCGTCAATGCCGGTGAGGGCTTTCACCAGCGTTGTTTTGCCGTGATCGATATGTCCGGCGGTGCCGATAATCACCGATTTCATCAGCGCCAGTATAGACGGATGTAGGGGCCGGACACTCTTGTCCGCCAGCTTTGACGGTGATCTGGAAACTAAAGGTTCGGGACCGACACAAAAATCAAGATCAACACCAAGATCAAATGCAGCGGACAAGAGTGTCCGCTCCACACAACCCTGGTACGAATCTGCATGCGAAAAGTTCGTCGAGATGCGACAATGAAGATTCCCCGATGACCACCTCTGCGATCCTTCCTATTGCCATTACGCCGGAGATGATCCGGGAGCACGGCCTCACTCCGGAAGAATTCGAAAAGATCAAGGAACTGCTGGGCGGACGCGAGCCCATGCGGACCGAACTCGGCATTTTCAGCGTGATGTGGAGCGAGCACTGCTCCTATAAGTCATCGCGCGTTCACCTGAAGCGTTTGCCCACGCGCAGCAAGCTGGTGTTGCAGGGGCCGGGAGAAAACGCGGGCATCGTCGACATTGGCGACGGCTGGGCCTGCGCGTTCAAAATCGAGTCGCACAATCACCCGTCGTTTATCGAACCGTTTCAGGGAGCGGCCACGGGCGTCGGCGGAATTCTGCGCGACATTTTTACAATGGGCGCGCGGCCGGTTGCGGTGATGGACTCGCTGCGGTTTGGGCCGATACAGCCTGCCGAGAACGCGGGCGAGGGCGCCCGCGCGACACAGGCTGAGATGCACAAGAACCATTCCGTCATGGAAGGGGTGGTTTCTGGCGTGGCTTCTTACGGCAACTGTTTCGGCGTCCCCAACCTTGGCGGCGAGGTGAAGTTCGAGCCCTGCTACTCCGGCAATCCGCTGGTGAACGCGTTTGCGCTTGGCCTGGTGCGACGCGACCAGATTTTTTACGGACGCGCATCGGGCGAAGGCAATCCCGTCATTTATGTTGGATCGAAGACCGGGCGCGATGGCATCCACGGCGCAACCATGGCGAGCGAGGAGTTCAGTGAAGGCTCGGAAGCGAAGCGCCCCAACGTTCAAGTTGGAGATCCATTCCTCGAAAAACTGCTGCTGGAAGCGTGCCTGGAAGCGATGCAAACTGGCGCCATCGTTGGAATACAGGATATGGGCGCCGCCGGGCTGACNNGACCTGCTCGACCTGCGAGATGGGCGGGCGCGGCGGCACAGGAGTCGAGATCGAACTGGACCGCGTCCCGCAGCGCGAGACCGGCATGACTCCTTACGAGATCATGCTCAGCGAGTCGCAAGAGCGCATGCTGCTGGTGGCGCAGAAGGGCCGCGAGGAAGAAGTCTTTCGCGTTTTCCAGAAGTGGGGACTGGACGCGGTGGAAATCGGGCGGGTCACCTCCGATGCGAAGATGCGAGTGCTCGAACACGGCAAAGTGGTCGCTGAAATTCCGAATGCCGCCCTGACCGACGACGCGCCGGTTTATAAACGTCCGCTGGCGCGCTGGGAGCCGCCGGTGGGGCGCGACATGCCGGAGCATATCCAATTCGCCGAGAGTGGAGACTTCTCGGCTCAGCTCAAGCATTTGCTGGCGAGCCCGAACATTTGTTCGAAGCGTTGGGTATGGCAACAGTACGATCACATGGTGCAGACCAACACGGTCGACGCGCCCGGAGCGGGCGATGCCGGCGTCATTCGCATCAAGGGCTCGAAGCGCGGATTAGCCATGGCGCTCGATGGCAATGGCCGCTGGTGCTATCTCGATCCGCGTCTTGGCGCCATGCACGCGGTCGCCGAAGCTTGCCGCAAAGTGGCTTGCGCGGGAGCGACTCCGATCGGCGCGACCAACTGCCTGAATTTCGGCAATCCCGAAAAGCCGCATATCATGTGGCAGTTTTCGCAGGTGATTGACGGCATCACCAAAGCCTGCGAGGAACTGGATACGCCGATTACGGGCGGCAATGTCAGCTTCTACAACGAAACGCTTGGCGAGGGAGTTTATCCGACTCCGGTGATTGGAGTGGTGGGAATTCTGGAAGACGTGCACAAGACGGCGAAGATGCACTTTGCGCAGGCTGGGCGAAAAATTGTTCTGCTGCGCGCGAATGAAGCGGGCGACGCGGTCGATGCCGAGCTGGAGTTTGGATCGTCGGAGTACGCGAAAGAAATTCTCGGGGCGGTGTGGGGCTATCCACCGGATCTCGATCTGGAGAAGGAAGCGACGCTGCAACGGGCTCTGGTGGCCATCATCCGGGCGGGACTGGCCGAGTCCGTTCACGACTGCTCCGATGGCGGGTTAGCGGTGGCGCTGGTGGAATCGGCGTTGCCGGGTGGAGTGGGCTTGAACGTGAGATTGCCCAGGCAGCAACTGGCGCTTGAGTTGATGCTGTTTGGTGAAGACGCCAGCCGGGTTGTAATAAGCTGTGACCCAGTCTGCCTGCCGCGAATCCAACAGGTGGCGGAAGAGTACGGCGTTTTTGCCGAAGTGTTGGGCGAAACCGGGTCGGACAAGGTTGAGATCGCGGTGGATGGCCAGTTCGTAATTTCCGCGAGCGTGGAGGAATTGCGCGGGGCTTATGAAGGCGCGCTGGAGAGGGCGCTGCGGACGGAACCGAGCGTTGCCGCGGCGGACTGAGGTTGCCGGGTTTCGGCTGGACGGGCGAGGCGCCGGTCCCTACGCGAGCAGGGTTGAAGTGGTTAAGTGCTAGAGGTTCGCTGCTAGGGGTTAACTGTCAAATGCCGATTTCCGATAAATTTCGCGATGAATGCGGCGTGGTCGCCATCCACGCTCATCCCGAGGCGGAGAANNCTGGTCGCCGACATCTTTGGCCACGACGTGCTGGCTTCGCTGCGCGGGGTTCTCGCCATCGGCCATACCCGATATTCGACCGCCGGCGATTCGGCCCTGCTCAATGCCCAGCCCATTATGGTGCAGTCGAATAAGGGCACGATCGCGATCGCTCACAATGGCAATCTGGTCAACGCGCACGCGATTCGGGCGAAGCTGGAGGGCCTGGGTTCGATCTTCCAAACCAACAGCGACACGGAAGTGCTGGTGCACCTGATTGCGCTCTCGCGCGAGCAGACGCTGCCGGATGCGATCGCCGACGCTCTGCGCCGGGTGGAAGGCGCCTTTTCGCTGGTCATGCTGAGCCGCGACCGTATCTTCGCCGCCCGCGATCCGCGGGGATTCCGCCCGCTCGCCATGGGACGCATCCCGGCTTTAACCAGCGAGAAAAAGGACACCGTCGTTTTTGCCTCGGAGACGTGCGCCTTCGATCTGCTCGGCGCCATCTACGAGCGCGACGTCAAACCCGGAGAACTGGTGATCGTGGGGCCGGAAGGCATCAGCTCGCGTTTTTACTCGCCGTCTCCGGCGCAATCGAGCTGCATTTTTGAGCACGTTTATTTTTCGCGCCCGGACAGTCTGGTGTTCGGCCGTTCGGTCGATCAAAGCCGCGACGCCATGGGACGGCAGCTCGCGCGCGAAAGTCCGGTGGACGCCGATATCGTCGTTCCCGTGCCTGATTCCGGCAATACCGCGGCCATCGGATACGCCGCGGAAAGTGGTATCCCTTTTCGCCTTGGCCTAATCCGCAACCACTACATCGGACGCACTTTCATCGAGCCGCAGCAGTCGGTGCGCGACTTCGGAGTGAAGCTGAAACTGAACGCCGTGCACAGCCTGATCGAGGGCAAACGGGTGATTCTGGTGGATGATTCCATTGTGCGCGGCACCACCAGCAAGAAGATCGTCCGCATGATCCGCAACGCAGGCGCGAAGGAAGTCCACATGCGGATTTCGTGTCCGCCGACCATCTCGCCCTGCTTCTACGGCGTGGATACGCCTTCAAAAAAAGAACTGATCGCCGCCAACAAGACGATCGAGCAGATTCGCGAGTACATCGTCGCGGACTCACTCGCCTATCTCTCGCTGGAAGGTCTTAAGAGAGCCTGTGCGGACGGAGAAAAGACCACCTACTGTTCCGCCTGCTATACGGGAAATTACCCTACCAAAATCGACGTGGAAGAAATACTGCCAGCGACCGCGGCGCGATAGCTGGACTGCGGCGACGCAGGACGGCATTACCCGTCCCGGGCTAACCAGCTGCCGAGCTACGCTCGGCTGGGCGGACGAGGGCGTCCGCCCCAACGCGAGCACTGCTACTTTTTCAGCGATGACTGGTAGCGCTTGTTGATTTCTTCCCAGTTAACTACATTCCACCAGGCTTGCAGGTATTCGGGGCGCCGGTTGTTGTACTTGAGATAGTAGGCGTGTTCCCAAACATCATTGCCGAAGATGGGATAGAGGCTTTGCGAGAGCGGGCTGTCCTGGTTCGGGGTGGAGACAATTTTCACATCGCCTTTTGCGTCTCCCGCCAGCCACACCCATCCGCTGCCGAACTGGCCAACACCGGCGGCGTTAAATTTTTCCTGGAAAGTCTTGAAGTCGCCAAAGGTCTTCTTGATTACATCGGCGATGGGGCCGGTGGGATCACCTCCGCCATGGGGCTTCATGATGTTCCAGAACATGGTGTGGTTGACGTGGCCGCCGCCGTTGTTGCGGACGGCGCCCCGGATGTCTTCTGGGACGGCATTCAGGTCGCGGATGAGATCTTCAGCGCTTTTCTTATGGAGTTCGGGATGCTTGTCGAGCGCCGCGTTCAGGTTCTTGACATAGGCGGCGTGGTGCATGTCGTGATGCAGGTGCATCGTCTTTTCGTCGATGGTGGGTTCGAGCGCCGTGTAATCGTACGGCAGGGGTGGCAGTTCATGCGGCATTTTCATTTCCTCCAAAGCGTTATGGATGATGGGCCAGAGCAGAAAGATTCTCCGCCCCGGCATCGCGCGCTTGTCTCTATAAGTTTTATCACTTGGGGAGTGTGGTGGTGGCCTGGAGTGTGGACCGATCCAAGGAGAGAATCTCAACCACGGGGGTGACAGAGGCACACAAGGGAAATCCGGGTATGGGCTTGGGTTTCAGGGGTCGATGTGGCGAGCAGAAAAGCGGGGCGGGCAGCGTTGCCCGCCCAAAATTCAAAACATCAGCTACCTGCCGACGATGTCCCCCTTAAGGCCCGAAATCGCTGCCAGAACTTCGCTCTTTTCTTTTTCCGGAACCTTGAATTTGTCGAGGGTAGCCACCAAGTCCTTCACCGCGGCACTCCAATCGTCTTCGGTGATGCCGAGTCCGGTGTGCGCGGTTTTCATGTCGCGTCCGGTATACAGGCAGGGGCCGCCGGTCGCGCTGCAGAGAAAGTCAACCACATGCTGGCGCAGCTTTTTTTGCGAGTCGACGCTCAATCCGGTGAAAAAGCGCTTGAGCTGAGGATCGGTGCCGAGGCGGCCGATAAAGTCGTCGGTAACGGCGGCAAGGGCGTCGTAGCCGCCGAGACGGTGGTAAAGACTGTTCTGCGGTTGTGCGAGGGCCTGCGGCGGTGCGGCGCAGAACGGCGCCACCGCGGCGAAGACCGCCAGGGTGAGGCACAGAAACGGCGTGAATCTCTTCATTGTTTCTCTCCTGAGTTTTGAACTGAACGTGGCAGCATAGCCACTCGGATGGAAGTACGAGCGTGCGCCTGCCACGGATTGCGCTTCTTAAACACTTGATTTTGAACTAACTGAAAACAACAGAAGGGCCCCAAAAACTCGAATTGCGGGCAATTTTACCGGTACACTGCGCATTCTCGCAAGCAAAGTGCGGCGTCATCGCCTGAGGATGCTTTCCGTGCCGGGCTCGGCCGGCTTATATAATTCTCATTCACCTCAATTCTTTGTTGAAGGCCTGTTGGGGTGACGGGTGGGAGGGTTCTTGAAGGTTTTATTGCTGGAGAACATCAGCGGGGTGGCGGCTTCGCAATTTGAAGAAGCGGGATTCGAGGTCGAGTCGCTGAAGGGAGCGCTGGAGGAGCGCGAACTGGTCGAGCGTGTGCGAGGGACTTCGATTCTCGGGGTGCGTTCGAAGACGCACATCACGGCGGCGGTGCTGGATGCTGCGCCGGAACTGGTGTCGGTGGGAGCGTTCTGCATTGGCGTGGACAAGATCGACCGGGCCGCTTCGAGTGAGCGGGGAATTGGCGTGTTTAACGATCCCCACTCGAACAGCCGGTCGGTGGCCGAGTTGGCGATGGGAGAGATCATCCTGCTGCTGCGGCGGACGTTTGAGGCGAGCACGCAGTTGCACAGCGGGGTGTGGAATAAATCGGCGTCGGGATCGCACGAAGTGCGCGGGCTGACGCTGGGGATTGTGGGCTACGGGAAGATTGGTTCGCAGGTATCGGATCTGGCCGAGGCGATGGGCATGCGGGTGGTATTCCATGACGTGGCGCATGTTCTGGCGCGGGGCAACGCCCGCCCTGTAAGTTTCCGCGAACTGCTGGCGACGTCCGATGTGATCACTCTGCATGTGGATGGAAAAGTGCAGAACCAGGATTTGTTTGGCGAAGATGAATTCCGCGATATGAAGGACGGCGCTTGCCTGATCAATTTGAGCCGCGGATTTGTGGTGGATCATGACGCGCTGGCCCGGCATTTGAAGAGCGGAAAACTGGGGGGAGCGGCGGTGGATGTCTTTCCGCAGGAACCTGAGACTGGCGGAGTGTTTAGCAGCCCCCTCCGAGGTCTGCGCAATGCGATTTTGACGCCCCATATCGGGGGCAGCACGGAAGAGGCGCAGCAGAATATTGGCCAGTTTGTATCGGCGCGGATGATCGACTATTTCGCCAGCGGGAACTCTCTGCTGAGCGTGAATCTGCCGCATTGTCATCTCGACTATGAGCCGGGATCGCATCGACTGATGCATATCCACCACAATGTGCCCGGCATTCTGCGGGCGATTAACGACATTCTGGCGGACCGCGGGATCAACATCGACCGGCAGGTTCTGGATACTCGCGGGCCGCTGGGATATGCAATTTACGACATCAATCAGGATTGCGACGATCGTCTGCTGGCAAAACTGCGCGGCGTTCCGCAGACGATTCGGGTGCGGGTGCCGGGTGAGGCCCGCAGGCAAAATCGAAGTTAGAATCTGATGTCTGTCTGACGCCAGCGAGTTTCATTATCGGTTTTGGGCAGGGCATGGCTTGAACGCGCCCGAGTTGTTGCAGGGGACACAATAACTACACATCTATTGCAATGAACTGCATGTTCAGCCGGAACCCCACTACCAATCCCACCTTATAGTTTGACCAGCCCTGCATCGGCTTGTATCCTTTCCGATAAGTGATGTACGCCGCTCTTTCAGTCACTCGTCTTGCACCTGCAGCCTGACCGCGGGCGTTTCGAAGGCCGTTGGGTTCAATCGAATTTTCTGGGGGTTCTTGTGATTCGTGCAATTATGCGGGCTCGCGCAATGGTCACTTGCGTTGTGCTGGTTCTTGCCGGGACGGCACTCGGCGGGGCTCAGGTCGCCGTGACCACGTGGCACTACGACAACGCACGTTCCGGGGCGAATCCGAACGAAAGCATTCTGACTCCGCAAAACGTGAACAGCAAGCAGTTCGGCAAGCTCTTCACCCAGCCCGTGGATGGGCCGGTGATTGGGCAGGCGCTCTATCTGCCCGGTGTGGCGATTCCAGGCGCGGGCGTGCATAACGTTGTCTATGTGGCGACGATGCATGACAGCGTCTATGCCTTTGACGCCGACAGCGCGACCGGACCGAACGCGACTCCACTGTGGCAAACCAGTTTTCTCATTGATGGCGCGACTACGGTTCCGATCAAGCAACAGGGATGCGGATCAACGACGAAATGGACGGAAGTGGGGATCGTCTCGACGCCGGTTATCGATCCCGTGGCCGGGATCCTTTACGTGGTGGCGAAGACGCAGGAGAAATCAGCGTTTGTGCATCGCTTGCACGCCCTGGATGTTACGACCGGCCTGGAAAAAGCGGGCAGTCCGGTGGTCATCAATGCAAGCTACGAGTTTGGCGGAAAGAACAACATTTTCGCGGACGAGATGCAGGTCAACCGTCCCGCGCTGCTGCTGGAGAACGGCAACCTGTACATTGCTTTTGGTTCGAATGGTTGCCGCGGCGGCAAGGAGCAGGGGTGGGTGCTGGCTTACAACGCTTCGACGCTTCAACCCGAAGGCGCGTTTGACGACGAACCGGGAGACTCCGCCGCTGCCATCTGGATGAGGGGCGGAGGACTTTCAGCGGACAGCTTTGGCAACATCTATGGCGCCACTGCGGATGGAGACTTCGCCGCGGGCACCAACTTTGGACAATCCGTCCTGAAACTGACCCAAGCAGGCGGCGCACTGCAACTGGCAGACTGGTTCACGCCCTACAACGAGCTCTATCTGGACCAGCAGGATCTGGATATGAGCGAACCGGTGCTGGTACTGCCGGATCAGCCGGGTAAACATAATCATGAATTGGTCACGGTGGGCAAGGAAGGCACGATCTACATTCTGAACCGCGACAAGATGGGGCACTTCTGCGGTACCTGCACCAAGGGCGACACCCAGATCATCGAAGAGGTGACCGGGTTCGCTCCGGAAACCGGAGCCCTGGTTTACTGGAACAACGCAATCTATTCTTCCGGCTCTGGAAAGCAGATCAGCGCGCTGGCGTTGACGAATGGCGCGCTGGCGAAGACCCCGTTCGCGCAATCGAAGAACACGACGTACGGACACTCGCCCGTCATCTCCGCAAATGGGAACAGCAACGGCGTTTTGTGGCAGATCACGGGCGCTTACATGTTTGCCTATGACGCGGTCACGCTGGTGAAACTCTACAGCACCAGCCAGGCTCCGAATGGCCGCGATAAGCCGCCCGCGCTGCCGCACTTTGCGAACCAGGTCGTGGCCAATGGCAAAGTCTACCTTGGGTCGAACAACAGCCTCGTGGTGTACGGGCTGTACTAGCGGCATCTGACGCCGCGCTCCCTGGGGAGCTAGCTTGCGCCCGCGCGGGAGTATTCCGTCGCGGCGCGTTGCAAGCGATCCCGCACAGCTTCCCACTCCGGCGTGCTTGGCGGTCGATCTACGGCGATCCAGTTATAGCTTCCGGCATCGGCCTGGTGAAGTACTTCATAGAGCGCGGCAGCGTAGCCGGCAGGGGATTGCGGCATCTGGTGGATGGTGATGTTGGCGCGGCTGGGCGCATGGCGGTGTTGCAGATAAAGTCCTCGACCCCGATCGGGCAGTTTTCCATTTGTTGCCAGATACAGAGTGGTGCGCGGGCTGTAGTGGCGCGGGTGCAGGCCGGGAGCTGGATGCGGGCCGGCAGCCGGGTCGCCTGCGCTGGCGACGGGCCCGATCAGGGATTCTATCTGGCTGCGCGCGATCCCTCCAGGGCGCAGCAGAACGGGTGGCGATCCGCCGGACCACCCCGCTAATGACAGCACCGTGGATTCGATACCGACAGGGCAGGGCCCACCGTCGAGGATCAGGTCTACGTCCGAGCCCAGGCCGCGCCGGACGTGGTCGGCAGTGGTCGGGGAGAGTTCGGTAAAGCGATTGGCGCTCGGTGCGGCGAGCGGAACGCCCGCCGCGAGGATAAGGGCTAGCGCGATTGGATGCGCGGGCATGCGCAGACCAACCGTGGAGAGGCCAGCGCTGACAATGCCGGGGATCACAGGGGGTTTGTTGAGTTGTTTTTCGAGCACCAGCGTCAGCGGGCCAGGCCAGAACCGGCGCGCCAGGCGGTCGGCGATCTCCGGCCAGTTTGCAACCAAGGACGCCGCCATTTCTATCGATGCCACGTGAACGATAAGCGGGCTGGTTCCGGGTCTGCGTTTCACCTGGTAGATGCGGCCTACGGCTTCAGCATCGAGGGCGTTGGCGCCGAGACCGTAGACGGTCTCGGTGGGGAAGGCGACCAGGCGCCCGTCGCGGAGGAGCCGGGCGGCGTGCTCGATTTGAGCGGAATAAGGCTCTTGCCGCATAGCCGATTGTAGTTTGCCTGGCTGGATTTTCTGCTACAGCGCGCCACCAGATTGTCCAATCATTGGCTCTTCAGGCGTCCTGCCTGGTCCCCTGGAGGGTTACCAACGGGTTACGAAGGTAACTCTTGGGGAGAAGATCGCGGTAGCAGCGTGGCATCCCATAGGATGATACTTTTTTGGGGAAGGCCGTGCCCTGGGAGGGACCTGTCGGGAAGACACCGGTTGTTTAGATGAGTCTGGTGTGACAGGATTGGCCTACCCGGAATTCCATGCCGACGGAACTGCAAGAGATGAGGAAGCGTTAATCGATGCATAGCGTTGCCACAGGTCTGGTGCTGATTCCTGGGGCCGTGGCCCTGCTGGTGCTGCTGGTGTTCACCTACCTGTACGAACAAAACCGTCATACTTATTTTCGAGCGTGGCAACTGGCTTGGGCGGCCTACACGCTGCACTACGCGCTGAAGGCGGTGGAATATTTCCAAGGCGCTTCGGCATTGTTATTTTTTCTGAGCTCGGTGCTGCTGGTGGCGATGGCGATTTGCATTTTCGTATCGACCCGGCTGATGAAGGAACGGTTCGAGCTGAAGTGGTATGACGTGGCGCTGACGGTGGCCGGGGTGCTGCTGGCATATGTGGGCCTGCGGGCGCAAATGGAAGGCGGGGTATTCAGCGAACAGGCGGCGGCGGTGCCGATTTATCTGCGGCTGGAAGTGGGACTGGCGGCCACGCTCCTGTATTCCTCGTTCCATTTTTACCGTTACGCATTTCGTAGAAACTCGGTGGCGTTCCGGATGCTGGCGTTCTCGCTGGCGCTGTGGGCGGCGCTGATGTATGCGGGGCAGTTCCAGCAACCATTCCAGGATGTAGTTGGGCAGTTGGGAGGCTTCCTGGGGCCGGTTCCACAGATGCTGCTGGCGATCGCGATGGTGATGGTGCTGTTTGAAAACGAGCGCAATGCGGTACAGGAAAACGCGCTGGCGTTCTCGACGCTGGGCGTCGATCCGCGGCGTTTGCTCTCGGCATCGGACCTGGAGCCGAGCCTGGAGGCATTCGTGGAGCGGTTAGTGGCGCCGCTGCCTTCGCGGCGGGCGGTGTTTTTTGTGTCGCAACAGTGGAGTGGCGCGTTGCCCTCTGTTCAGAAGGGATTTTCAGCGGAGTTTCTGGAAAAGCTGCAAAAGACGCAGGCCGGAGATTACATCGCCGAGCTTGCTTACAGGCGCGGTGGAGTGGTCACCCTTCGAGGTGTCGGCGAACTGGAAGAGCCATTGCCGGCACTTTCGGGAGGAAAGTTCGAGGCCTGCAAGCAGGCGCTGCTGGCGGAAGGAATCACCGACCTGATGGCGGTGAGCCTGCAGACGCGGGAGCATAACTTTGGAGTGCTTCTGTTCCCGCACGCGGAACGGCGGATGTTCGGCTCTTCGAATTTGCGATTGCTGATCGGTCTGGCACTGCAAATCGCGCTGACGCTGGAGAACTATGTAGTGATGCACGAAGCGCAGCGGCGAACCAAGGAATACGAGTTGCTGACGGAGATCGGTCAGGCCATCAGTTCTCATCTCAACCAGGACGAGGTGCTGCGGACGGTGCAGATCGAGTTGGGGCAGATTTTCGACACCAGCACTTTCTACATTGCGTTTCAGGAAGAGGACGAGATTCACTTCGAGTTGGAGATCGAAGGGGGCATTATTTGTGCGAAGCGCTCGCGCAAGGTGGGCAATGGATTTACCGAGCACATCATCAGAACCGGGGAGCCGCTGCTGATCAAGTCCGATCTGGAAGGGATGAGGTCAAAGCTGGGAGTCGATTTTGTGCCCGCGCGGCCGGCCCGGTCGTTCTGCGCCGTGCCTATTTTTCTGGGGGGCAGGGCGGTGGGAGTGATGGCGGCGCTGAGTACGGAGCGGGAATCGCAATTCCTGGCGAGGGATCTGGAGGTCATGCAAACCGTCGCCGGGCAGTTAGGGGTGGCGGTCGAGAATGCGCGCCTGTTCATGGAAGAGCAGAGGCGGGCGCGGCATCTGGCGTTTCTGAACAACATTTCGAAGATGGCCATTTCGAGCGAAGACGCGGAGCAGATGATGGTGGATATCGTGCGGGAGATCCAGAAGAACTTCCGCTACGATCACATCGGTATCGGGATCATGGATTACGCGACCAAGGATATCGAGATCAAAGCGGAGGCGGGAACGACATCGCAAACGCTGGGCCGGCGGGTGGCGGTGGGGAGCGGAGTTCTGGGGAAGGTGGCGCGCACCGGAGTGAGCGCGCTGGTGCAGAACGCGGGGCCAGGACAGCTGGCGGGTGTGCTGCCGGAATCGCGGGCGGTGCTGTGTTTGCCGATCAGTTACGGGGAGACGCTGCTGGGCGTGCTCAACGTGGAGAGCCGGGACGAGAATGCGTTCGCTCCCCAGGATGTTCTGATCCTGAACACGCTGGCGGATCTTCTGGCGACGGCGCTGCACAATTCGTTCGTTTTTCAAAAGCTGCAGCAGCAATCGATCACGGATGGATTAACCGGCATCAAGACGAGACGTTTTTTCTGGGAGGCGCTGAGTTCGGAGTGGAAGCGCGCGTCCCGGTCGGGGCGGCCATTTTCGGTGGTGCTGATCGATTTGGATAAATTCAAGGAAGTCAACGATTCGCTGGGCCATCTGGAGGGGGATCTGGTGCTGGCGCGGGTGGGGCGGTTGCTGGAACAGAAGTGCCGGCAGTCGAACGTGGTTGCGCGGTATGGAGGAGACGAATTCATCATCCTCATGCCGGAGACCGGGATCGAGCAAGCGCAGGTTCTGGCGGAGAGATTGCGGCTGTGGCTGGCGACCGATCCGATGCTGGAGGAACACCATATCACCGGCAGTTTCGGAGTGGCGAGTTTCCCGGTTCACGGGTTTTCCATGGAGGAACTGATTCGGGTGGCGGATGCGGGGATGTACGTGGCCAAGCATGCCGGGGGCAACCAGGTTTCCACCTCAGATTCATTCGGCGAGGGTTCCGCAGTACAACGACAGCTTGTTTCGGGTTATATCGAAGGTTTTCTGCAGCGCGAACATAACGGACCGGAGCAACTGGAAGAACTGGTGAGTACGCTGCGGAAGCTGTGCGGACGCGGGGATGATGGGGATCAGAGGGCGATGAAAGAAGCGATCGAAGCCTTGTCGCGTGCAGCGGAACAGAGGGAGCTCAATGCCGCGGGACATGGCGAGCAATGCGGGCACTTTGCGGGAATCATCGCGCGCGGACTCAACCTGCCGGCGCAGGAAGTGGAAGACATCACGTTTGCGGGGCGAGTGCATGACGTGGGCAAGCTGTTCATTCCGGAACGAATCCTGAACAAGCCGGGCCAACTTACGGAAAATGAATTCGCGGTGATCATGACTCACCCGCAAGTGGGGGCAGAAGTGTTGCGGGCGATTCCTGAAATCGCGCGCGCAGCCGAGGCGATCGAATCGCATCACGAAGCCTTCGACGGCGGGGGCTATCCTTTCGGACTGAAGGGCGAGGGTATACCGCTGCATGGCCGCATCGTGGCGGTGGCTGACGCCTACGTGAACATGACGAGCGATCGCTCTTTCGCTCCTCCCAAGACCGACGAGCAAGCGCTGGCGGAACTGGGGAAACTGAGCGGCACGCGGTTTGACGGAATGATCGTCCGGTTGTTTGCGCGGCTGCTCAAGATGCCAACGAAGATTTAATCGGCTCTGGGCGGCACGGCTAAAGCCGTGCCCTTCCCGTTCCCTCGCCTCATGAATCATGCGGGCTAGGTCGGAGTCAGCACGAGGGTTGCATCTTTGGGGAGATAGCTTTTGCGGCGAAACCAATCTTCCATGGCATCGCGCAATTCGTTGAGCGGGACATGCGTTCCAATTTCGAGGCATCCGTCCGCCACTGGCAAGGTATCGTCAAAAACGGACGCGTTGGTGAAGTTGCGCATGCTGAAATTGTCGAGCCATTTCAACGGACAAGGTTGAAGCTGTCCATCGTGCTCGTATTCCACGCGGATTTTCCGGGCGAACATGTCTACTTCTTCGCCTTCCAAAGGCGGTCTTCCAGTTGAGCGACTTCCCGGTTCAAGCCATCCGGAAGATGTCTGCCGAACCTGGCAAAGTGCTTCCGGATCAATGGAATTTCGGCGTGCCAACCCTCCACGTCCACGCCGAGCAAGCTGGCTGATATTGGCGGGAGGCAGGTCGAGTCCCTTCGTATCGAGATCGGCGGGTTCGGGAAGCCTGCCAATCGGGGTATCGAGAGCGTGCACTTTGCCATCGCAGCGTTCGAATATCCACTTCAGCACGCGGCTGTTCTCGCCGTAGCCGGGCCAGAGGAATTTGCCTTTGTCATCGGTGCGGAACCAGTTCACGTAATAGATTTTGGGTAGCCTGGCACCGGGACGGACGCCGATCTTGAGGAAGTGGGCAAAATAATCGCCCATGTTGTAGCCGCAGAATGGAAGCATGGCCATGGGGTCGCGGCGCAGTTCGCCGACCTTGCCGGCGGCGGCGGCGGTGGTTTCGCTGCTGGCGGTGGCGCCGAGAAAGGTTCCGTGGCGCCAACTGAACGACTCAGTCACGAGGGG
Organism: Acidobacteriaceae bacterium; assembly: GCA_003152795.1. Lineage (GTDB taxonomy): Bacteria > Acidobacteriota > Terriglobia > Terriglobales > Acidobacteriaceae > Acidiflorens. The sequence continues at coordinate 20,271 of PMBA01000137.1, forward strand.
GACAATGCCAGCGCGGCGGCCGCCGAAGAGGATGGCGTCGATGGGCACGCCTTTGGGATCCTCCCACTCGGGCGCAATGGCGGGACACTGGCTGGCGGGAACGGTGAAGCGGGCATTGGGATGGGCGGCTCGGCCGGGAGACGCCGGAGTCCAGGGACGACGCATCCAGTCGATCAATTCGGCGGGCTTTTCCGCGGTCATCTGCTCCCACCATATGTCGCCGTCGGGAGTGACGGCGCAATTGGTGAAGATGGAGTTTTTGGTGGCGGTGAGCATGGCATTGGGGTTGGACTTCATGCTGGTGCCGGGGGCAACGCCAAAGAAACCGCTCTCGGGATTGATGGCGTAGAGGCGGCCATCGTCGCCGAACTTCATCCAGGCGATGTCGTCGCCGATGGCTTCGACCTTCCAGCCGGGTATGGTCGGGATCATCATGGCGAGATTGGTCTTGCCGCAGGCCGAAGGGAAGGCGCCGGTGAAGTACTTAACGCGACCGGAAGGGTCGGTCATTTTGAGGATGAGCATGTGCTCGGCCATCCAGCCTTCGTCGCGGGCCTGGACCGAAGCGATGCGCAGGGCGTGACACTTCTTGCCGAGCAGGGCATTGCCGCCGTAACCGGAACCGTAGGACCAGACTTCACGGGTCTCGGGGAAATGGCAAATATATTTTTCCTGGGCGTTGCAAGGCCAGGGTGAATCCGCATGGTTCGGGGCCAGCGGCGCGCCGACCGAGTGCAGGCCGCGCACAAAATCGCCATCGCTTCCGAGAACGCCGAGTACGCGAGTGCCGATGCGGGCCATGATGTGCATGCTGGCCACAACATAAGGAGAGTCGGTGAGCTCAACGCCGATGTTCGCGATGGGCGAGCCAATGGGGCCCATGCTGTACGGGATGACATACATGACGCGGCCGGTCATCGCTCCGGTGAACAACCCGCGCAGCTTCTGCTTCATCTTCGCGGGATCTTCCCAGTTGTTGGTGGGACCGGCTTCCTCCTGGGTGCGGGAACAGATGTAGGTGCGGTCTTCGACGCGGGCGACGTCGGCGGGGCTGGACCTTACCAGGATGCTGTTCGGGCGCTTGTCCTGGGCCAGCCACATGGCGCTGCCGGTCTGCACCATGAGCCGCAGCATGGCCTGATATTCATCGTGGGAACCGTCGCACCAGTGCACTCGATCGGGCTGGCAGAGCTGGGCGAGTTCTTCGACCCACGCGATGAGGCGCTTATGCTTCGGGTTAGTTTTTTTTGCGGCAACGGTTTCCATATCGGAGATTAGGCTGGACATGAATGGTCTCCTCCAACGGCAAACTGCATGATCCCTTACCGCGCCATAAAAATCGAGTCCGGCGGTGGTAAGCGAGGCTGCGCCGAGAGATTCTGCCTGTCAGCAGGGCAAACTGAATATTGTCCCTCATTTCGAGGGTTCTTTCCAGTTAGGGGGTGGCGGCAACCGGCGGCTCGACCTCGGCCACCACGCCTTCGAGGTGCTTGAGAGTCTCATGGACGGTGAGGGAATACATTTCGCGACCCAAGCCTTCGCCCGATTCCAAGGCGGTTTGGAGGAAATGGCCGGCGATTTCCTTGGCCAACGAATCAGTGATCAGCTTCCCGGTGCGCTTCTTGTACTCGACCCATGCGGGGTGGGGCAAGGCGACCCAAACGGGGCGGCCGTCGACCAGGAATTTGATGTCCACGGCATCGGCATGGCGGGTGGCGATCGCGACCATAAGGGCCTGGTAGAGGCAATGGACGGGCTTCCTGGTCCAGCGGTCGGTGGCAGTGAAATCGGTGAACATAGGAGACTCGAGACTCAGAAACCTGGAACGGGAAACTCAAAACCAGGGCACCTGCAAATATAGCGCCCGGCGGGGGTCATGAGCAAACGGGACGAGGGTCTGGGTAGCGGCTCAGTTCAGAGAGACTCTGACTAAGGGCTGCGGAAAGGCACAAACCATGGGGTCCACAGGTCTCACGGAGGAAATCGGAGAGTCAATCAGAGCAAACTGAGCCACCCCCAGGGCTTGGCGAAAACCTCAGTCCGAACTGCGCTGCTCGATGAGGCGCGGTTCAGCCTGGATCCTGGGCAATGTAAACAGGTGAGAGCAAGCGGGAGAATGGCGGGGTTAGCCGTGGAGCACGGCTGACTTCACGATCTCTCTGGCATCCTCGGCTTCGGCGTACTCCCAGAGACAGAGTTCGTTGCCGTCGGGATCGCGGAAGAAGGCCAGTTTGCCGCCATTTTTGTTCTTGATATCGCTGGTCGCGATGCCGCGGGCGTGCATTTGGTCGAGGGTTTCGCGCAAGTGCGCGACGGAAAAGCAGAGGCGGGCATTGCCACTGCCGGGGACCATCGAACCAGGGGGCACGCGCACGAGCTCGATCAGGACGCCGTCGAGATCGAAGCGCGCGACGTAATCACGCGAAACCATGGGGAGTCCGAGAGTGTCGCGATAGAAGGCAATGGAGGCATCCATATCGGTGACGTAGTAGAAGACAGTATCGAAAGAGAGCTGCAGACGGCTCGAAGATGAGGACGGCATGGCGGAGTACTTCCTTTCATCCGTGAAGCAGGGAAGGTCGCGGACCCGCATTCTGGCGCGGGTCGCATTTTAGGAGGATGGCGCCGGGTTGTCAGTGAGGAACGGCACCGGTCGAGGTGACGTGGAAGGTGGAGACGATGTGAGCTGGATCTGCCACCCAGCCGGAACCAGGTAGGGGGCTTAGTTTAGGGAAACTCCGATTAAGGGGCCGCGGAAAAGGCACAAACCACGGGGTCCGCGGTGTCTCACGGAGGAAATCCTGCTTCTATTGTTCCTTTCCCAGCGCCTGATCCAGGTCATCCGCGGCTTTGCCGATTGCTGCGGCGACGTTCTCCAGTACCTGACCAACCACGGGGATCTGGGCATCTGCTTCGTTCCATTTTTCCTGATCCATGTACTCACGAACGGCCGCAATCGGCTTCGCCCCGTACCCCGTGTATGCACCGGGAGCGTAGACCTGATGCTTGAACCATGGGCGTTCTGGCAGGCCCTTATCCGTCAGGAACACTCTCTGAATCTGAATCAGCTCTGCGTTCAGAACAGCAGCGGCCGGGGCCGGCAAATCAGTTCCACCGGCCTGCCACCGGGCAAATGCTACCTGATAGCGTTCCGCGCTCTTCTTGATCGCCTCAGCTCCGTTCTTCAGCGGCGCAAAGTTCATGAAGGGTGGAATCGGCTTGGCGGGAGGAGGGACAGAGGTTTTGCGTGGGTCGGCGGTTGCCGTGAACACGCCTTCCTTCAGCTCGAGATTGCGCTCGGTGATTTCGTCCTGCTTGTCTTTGAGCAGCTTCTCCAGCTCTTTCACATATCGTCCGATGGTCTCCGCCTCGGCGTTGTACTCATAGGGAATCACGTCGGCATCCGCCAATCGCATGATCGCGGTTCCTCCAGTCTGTGCCAGGGCGCGGCCGTAAGAGAAGTCGGTATCCATAAACCTGGTGTACCAGGAGAAGTCGTCATAGATGGAATGGTAGGAGTCGGCATCGTCCTCACCGCCGTAACCGATGTTGAGAGCGGAGACGCCGGCATGATCGATAAACGGCGCGTAGTCCGAACCGTCTCCCAGGGCGTTGATCCGCACTTCGCTGCTTTTTCTGATCTCGGCCCGCTCCTCGGCATTGGGGGCGCGGGCGATTCGCTGCAGGCGCGCCCTTTGTTGGACGGAGATGTGTTTCTCCGGATCTTGAATGTCAAGAGTTACATCGTTAATAAGGCGTTGCAAGTCGTGCGAACCACCGGCATGGAAGAAGCCCCTGCCATTGCTATCGGAATTGATGTAAGCGACGGCCCGCTTCTGAAGTTCAGCGCGATGGGTTTCGACCCACTCGGTCGAGCCCAGCAGGCCGGGCTCTTCGCCGTCCCACGCGCAAAGGATGATCGTGCGTTTCGGATTCCACCCTTGTTTATGCAGCTCGCCGAGTACGCGAGCTTCTTCTAGAACCGTTACCATTCCCGAGATCGGGTCATCGGCGCCATTGACCCAGGCATCGTAGTGATTTCCGCGAATCACCCACTGCTCAGGCGCATCCGACCCGCGCATGGTCGCAATCACGTCGTTTACAGGTTTCAAGTCCCAGTTCGAAGTGACTTTGAGATGGACCTTCGCCGGGCCGGGGCCTACGTGATATGTGATCGGCAAGGCCCCTCGCCATGCCTCCGGCGCCACCGGTCCCTGCAAGGCGGAAAGCAGGGGCAGCGCATCGGCATAGGAAATCGGCAGCACGGGAATCCTGGTGATGGTCTTCGCGTCTTTGATGTCGAGGCGCTTGGCGTCGGCAGTGGCGCCGACTCCAGGGGTGAGAGGATCGCCGGGATAATCCGTGTCCATGACGCTGCCGCGTTGTACGCCTTCGCGCGGCCTCCAGCCACCCTTGGGATAATCGTCGCCGTTGAAGAAGCCATCGTCCTTAGGATCGGAGTAAATGATGCAACCGATTGCCTGATGCTCGGCGGCGACTTTGGGCTTGATGCCGCGCCAGCCTTCGCCGTAGCGCGCGATTACGATTGCTCCCTTGACGGAAATCCCGAGGCGGTCCAGTTGCTCGTAGTCTTCGCGGTTGCCGTAGTTGACATAAACGAGCGGGGCTGTCACATCGCCATCGATGGAGTAAGCGTTATAGGTTGGCAACTGCTCGGCAGTTTGATTCGAGGTCGGATCGCCGGCGACGACAGGTTCCTGCAGCTTGGCTCGGAACTTTGCCGGCTCGATCATTTCGACGATGCGCTCTTTGGGTGTGGGGAAGAGCACCTGGAAGGTTTCAATGTGGGCGTCGAATCCCCATTCTTTGAACTTGGAGAGGATCCAGTCGGCATTGTCTCTGTCGTAGGGAGAACCCACGTGGTGCGGACGCGCGCTCAAACGCTGCATGTTCTGGCGCAAATTGTCCGGGACGATACCGGCCTGAAATTTCTTTTCCCAATCGCGTTCAGACGGGGAGGACTGCGACGAATAGCCGGCCAGACGGGGACTCTCGGCAGGCGGAGTCTGTGCCGATTGCGCAAGAGTGAGAGCGGCGCCGCCGATCATTGCGGCACATGCGACCAAGAAACGTAGCAGGGTCAAGAAGACCTCCTCAGTCGGAGCGAAGTCTCTCAGGGAACAGCACCAAAGTCAACGGGTCGGGCTCAGGTTCCTTAGTAAACTGGACGAGGTTGGAGCCGAAAAAGCGGAAACAAGCCGGCAACAATCCGCAGCCCCCGCAACAACGGGAGACGGAGGTCGCACCGGATACCCTCCAGGGACCTGAAAGTACTGGTGGCGGCGGTAGGACTCGAACC
>PMBA01000443.1:0-185 GCA_003152795.1 Acidobacteriaceae bacterium
GGCGCGGGGGCGCAGCACATCGCGCTCCAGTGCAAGGATGTCATGTCCACGGTCGGCAAACTACAGCGCAACGGAGTCGATTTTCTGCGCGTTCCCGACGCATATTATGCTGCGCTGACGTCGCGGGTTGGACCCGTCGAAGAATCGTTGGCAGAACTGAAATCTCTCGGCATACTGGTGGACCG
>PMBA01000443.1:243-13262 GCA_003152795.1 Acidobacteriaceae bacterium
GGAACAAAAACAATGACTGGCCCAAAAACAATGACCGGCACAAAAACGAAGAACGCACGCGCCAACACGTCCGCGACCGAGTTGCGTTACCAGTCAGGGTTCGGCAACGAATTTGCCAGCGAGGCGGTGGAAGGTGTATTGCCGCGAGGGCAGAATTCTCCCCAGAAAGTGGCGCATGGGTTGTACGCGGAACAACTGAGCGGCACTGCGTTCACTGCGCCGCGCGGCGTCAATCGGCGGACCTGGCTCTATCGGATGCGTCCATCGGTGGCGCACAAGCCATTCGAACCCATCAGTCCGGGAAAGCTGCGCAGCGCGCCGTTTGACGAGGTACCGGCACCGCCAAACCAGTTGCGTTGGACTCCGCTCCCAATTCCTTCCGAGCCAACCGATTTCGTCGACGGCCTGATCACCATGGCGGGCAATGGCAACACTCACGCTCATACCGGCGTTGCCATTCACATCTATGTCACCAACATCTCGATGACGGATCGGTTTTTCTACAATGCCGACGCAGAGATGTTGATCGTGCCGCAAAAGGGACGCCTCCTGCTGCGCACGGAGATGGGTGTTCTCGAAGCTGCTCCCGGAGAGATTGCGGTGATTCAACGCGGAATTCGTTTTCGGGTAGAGCTTCTTGAGAAGGCGGCGCGCGGGTACGTCTGCGAGAACTACGGCGCGCTGCTTCGTCTGCCCGATCTCGGTCCGATTGGCGCGAACGGATTGGCGAACCCGCGCGACTTCCTCGCTCCCGTAGCTGCGTTTGAAGACCGGGAAGGCGATTACCGGATTGTGACCAAGTTCCAGGGAAGACTCTGGGCGGCGGCCATCGATCACTCACCGCTGAACGTGGTTGCCTGGCACGGCAACTACGTGCCCTACAAATACGATCTGTCGAACTTCAATTGCATAAACACGGTGAGCTTCGACCATCCCGACCCGTCGATTTACACGGTCCTGACTTCGCCCTCGGAAATTCCCGGAACCGCCAACGTTGACTTCGTCATCTTCCCGCCGCGATGGATGGTCGCCGAGCATACGTTTCGTCCGCCCTGGTTTCATCGCAACTTCATGAACGAGTTCATGGGACTGATCCGCGGTGAATATGACGCCAAGGCGGAAGGATTCGTGCCCGGCGGCGCCAGCCTGCACAATTGCATGGCGGGTCACGGGCCCGACGCTGAGACCTTTGAGAAAGCCAGCAAGGCCGAACTGAAGCCGGTATATCTGGGCGACACCTTGGCATTCATGTTTGAGACCCGCCTGGTCTGCCAGCCTACGAAGTTTGCGCTGGAAACTTCCGAGCTCGATCATCAGTACTTCGAGTGCTGGCAGGGATTGCGGAAGAAGTTCAAGAGGTCGGGCAGTTAATGCGATAAAACAGCCGCCATGAAACCTGTTCTCGACCAGACCCACGACTCGAAAGCTCAAAGTTGGGTGGAATCCGCCAACCTTGCGGGCGCGGATTTTCCCATTCAGAACTTGCCCTTTGGAGTTTTTCGGCGCCATGCCGCCGCCGAGGCGAAAGTCGGAGTTGCCATCGGAGACCGCATCCTCGATCTCGATGGAATGCAAAATGAGGGCTTACTGGCGGAGCAGAGCGAGCGTCTGGCCGCAAACGCTTGCGCATTCGATTCCCTGAACCAACTGATGGCGCTCGGAGCGGGCCCGCGCCGCGCCCTGCGCCGTCGGATTCATGCCGCTTTGCATCGAGATGCGCCCGCCTCCGATCGGCAGTCCGCTTCGCGCCATCTCGTCGCGCAGGCGGATGTCGACATGCTTCTGCCCGCGGTTGTCCGCGACTACACAGATTTCTACGCATCGATCTTTCACGCTACCAACGTCGGAAAGTTGTTCCGCCCCGACAATCCGCTGCTGCCGAACTACAAGTACATCCCGATTGGCTATCACGGCAGGGCGTCGTCGCTGGTTGTGACGGGAACGCCGATCCGGCGCCCTTGCGGCCAGACGCGCGAGGGCGACGCCGATCCCAAGTTCGGACCGACTACGGCGCTCGATTACGAACTGGAACTGGGCTTCTTTGTCGGCGCTGGAAATCACCTCGGAGAACCCATCCCAATCGGCGCCGCGGAAGAACACATTTTCGGAGTCTGCCTGGTGAATGACTGGTCCGCGCGCGACATTCAAGCCTGGGAGTATCAGCCCCTCGGACCTTTTCTGGGGAAGAGTTTTGCGACTTCACTCTCACCCTGGGTGGTGACGATAGAAGCCCTGGCTCCGTTTCGCACGTCTGCATTCGCCCGCGCGCAAGGCGATCCCGCGCCGTTGCCTTACCTTTTCGACCAGAGCGATCAGGAACACGGTGGTCTCGACTTGTGGCTGGAAGTTTCTCTGTTGTCGCCTCGAATGCGCGAGGCCGGCATCGATCCCGTCGTTCTGGGCCGCAGCAACTTTCGCGACCTGTACTGGACCATGGCGCAGATGCTCGCCCATCACGCGAGCAATGGCTGCAATCTGCGCGCCGGCGATCTGCTGGCAAGCGGAACCGTATCGGGCGCGGACAAAACCGCGCGCGGTTGCCTGCTCGAGCTGACCTCGCGCGGCAAGGATCCGGTTACCCTCCCGACCGGAGAGCAGAGGAAATTTCTGCATGATGGAGACGAAATCATCCTCCAGGGATTTTGCGAACGAGACGGGTTCCGCCGCATCGGACTGGGCAGTTGCCGCGGGACGATCCTCCCCGCATCCGCGACCTGACAACTCCCCGCGCACCCGCCATTGACCGCGCCCGCCGTCTGGTAAGTGTCTTTCAGTGCCACGCCGCCGGTTTATTTAGCCGACCGTGCCATGGTTCCGGTGAGATCGATCTGCGCGGCCGAGTGTCCAACATAAATATTGAAATCGCCGGCGTCCGCGGTCCAGCCGTGCTTGCCGGTGTCGTAGTAGGAAAACGCTCTCCGGTCGAGCGTGACCGAAACGCGCCGGGTCTCGCCCGCACTCAGTTGCACCTTGGCGAATCCCTTCAGTTCCTTCACCGGACGCGGGACGCTCGGGTGCGGTTCCCCTACATACACTTCGGCAACTTCAGCGCCGGCGCGACGACCCGTGTTGGTCACGTCGAAGCTGACCGTGACCACCTCGTCGCCTGCGGCGCGCGCCGGAGTGATAGAAAGATTTCCGTAGCCAAACGTCGTGTAGGAGAGCCCGAAACCAAACGGGAATAGCGGTTTTACTTCTGTCTTATCGAAATGCCGGTATCCCAGAAACAAGCCCTCGGCGTAAACAATCTTTTTCTCCGCGCCTTTCGGGTAATAGTTGTCGTGAACCGCATTGTCCTCCCAGCGGCGCTCGAAGCTAACGGGGAGCTTGCCGGATGGGCTGTATTCCCCGAACACCAACTCCGCCAGCGCAGTGCCACCTTCCTGCCCGGGATACCACGCCTGAAAGAGCGCGGGTACGCGATCCAGCCAGCGGGTCATGTCCACAGCGCCGCCGGACGTAACCACGACAATGACATTCTTATTTACTGCGGCAAGCTGTTGGATCAGTTCATCCTGTGCGAGAGGAAGCTGGAAGGTGCGGTCGGCGCCTTCGCTTTCACTGCCGGGATCGAACCCCGCCGCGACCACAACCGCGTCGGAACGTGACGCCAGCGTCCGCGCTTCTGCGCTCACCAATGTCTCCGGACGGACAATGCCGAACCTCACGCTCGGGTCGCCCCAATTGTGAATCAGGAAATATTCGAACCGGATCTTGTGCGCGCCCGCCGCCAGTTGCATGCGGACTTGGCTGACCAGGGTCCCGGCGCGGTCCCAGTTATCGGTGACCAGTTTGTCGTCCACGTATAACCTGACGCCGCCTTCCTCCCCCGGACCCTGCACAAAGATCACATGGTCCCCCGGGGCACTGGGGGTGAAATACCCCGTCCAGCGCGCCGACACGCCCGTCTGGTTCACGCCGCCCAGACCGCGCTCGAAGTTGACGTGCTGATCCGTGCGGCGCACGGCAGGCTCCCCGCTCAAGTTTGAGTGATTGAATATCTCCGCGCTCAAGCCCGCCTGCTTCCCGCCCTCGTCGCTGCTGAAAGAAGTAGCGTCCGCCATCTCGCCGAAAGACGGAATCCCGCGCTCGTAATACACCTTGGCATTGCTTCCCAGGTAGCTGGCGATGCCTTCCAGGTAGCTCACCGCGGCGAAGGGACTCACGCCTGCGCTGCCTCCGCCCACCGCCTGTGCGGGATACGCATCCGGCCCGATCACGGCGATGGACGTGATCTTAGTTTTGTCCAGGGGCAGTAGATTGCCTTCGTTCTTGAGCAGCACCATGCCCGAACGCGCCGCCTCCAGCGCGGCCTTTCGGCCCAGCATGTTCAGCAGCGGGATGGACAGATCGGTCTGCTCACGCTCGAGCCATCCGAATCGAATGGCGGTTCGCAGAATTCGCCGGACTTTGTCGTCGATCGTCGCTTCGCTGACCTGGCCCGACTTCACCGCCGGTAGCAACGTGGCGCGATTCATGAATTTGCCCGACGGCATTTCCAGATCGAGCCCGCCGTTGGCCGCAGCCACGCCGTCGTAGGTGGCATCCCAGTCGGACATCATGATGCCGTCGAAGCCCCACTCCTTCTTGGCAACATCATTATTCAGAAAGCCGTTCTGCGTCGCGTGCTGGCCGTTGATGAAGTTGTAGGAATCCATGATCGCGCCCACATGCGCTTCCTTCACCGCCGCTTCGAAAGTGGGCAGATAGATCTCGCGCATCGTGCGCTCGTCGATAATGGAGTCGGCGTCATGGCGCAGAAATTCCTGGTTGTTTCCCATGTAGTGCTTGATAGTCGCGCTCACGCCCTCGTTCTGCATGCCCTTGATATAAGCGACGGCGGTGCGCGATGCCAGAAAGGGATCCTCGCCAAAATACTCGAAATTCCTGCCGCACATGGGCGCGCGAGAGATGTTGACTCCCGGTCCCAGCATGAAGTGGACGCCGCGGGCGCGGGCGTCCTGGCCGATAACCGCTCCAATTCGCTGGGCAAGTTCCGGATCCCAGGTCGCAGCCAGTCCGACGCCGCCAAAAGTCGTCGCGGGGCCGTAGTTGCGCACCCCGACCGGCCCGTCCGACATCTTCAGCGCGGGCAGCCCAATGTGCTTGATCTCGCGGATGTAAAAATCGTTCACGCCGCTGATGAGATCGATCTTCTCTTCGAGCGAGAGTTGCTTGAGCATCGACTCGGCGCGGGCTTCGATGGCGGGAGTGGTGGCAGACGGCGCCTGTGACCAGGCGTCGAAAACAATGACGTTCACCAGAATCAATAGGAGTGCCAGCTTGTTCTTCACGATCAACCTCCAGAGTCGGTCACTTGCGTATCAGAAAAATGGGATCGCGCCGCAAATCCTGGTGCAATGGATAAAACGTGCGCGGAAGGTGCGCGGAAGGAAAAGAATAGCACTTCCACCGGTCTGGAGGCAGTGCGCCGCAGGCGGTCGCGGTTAGCGCGGAAGTCCGCGCTTGCTCCCGGCGACCGCACGAAAGCCCGGCTAGTGAGGAACGTCTCTATTTCGTAATTGCGCCGCAGGCGATGCGATCGCCGGCGTTGCCCGTGGGGTCGGTCTTCTGATCGTCGGCCTTGGCGTGCACCACGATCGCCGTACCTCCGTTGCTGTACAGCGAATGGCTGTCGCTGCCGAGGGTCACGTCTTTACTCTCCACTTTGAAATGCGCCTTGCCGTCCGCGCCCACCGTGAAGTTGGCATTATCGCCGGCGTGATGGCCTTCCGGATTCTCCAGCCCATGCTTCTTGGCATCGGGATTGAAGTGGCCGCCCGCCGATTTGAAGTCCGGGGCCTCGCACTTCGCGTTCTGATGAAAGTGGATGGCGTGTTCGCCGGGAGGCAGATTCTCGAAATTGAGTTCCATCCCGATTCCCGCGCCCGACTCCCACAGAATCGCGGAGCCCACAATCTTGCCTTGTGCATCCTTGAGTTGAACCAGAATCTTAGCCGAACTCGCCGATGCGAGCGCAATCACCAGCAGTGCGAGGAGCAGCAAACGATGGGTTTTCATGGAGGGATTATAGCGAAATGCGGGAGCAGCCGCTCCAGGCGCCAAAAAAATAAGCCGCGAGCTGCGAGCTGCGGGCTGCGAGCAAACCGGTTTACCGGTTTACCGAAGCTCGTGGCCCGTAGCTCGTAGCTCGCAGCTCCGCGCTCCCGCATCGCCTCAGGTCTGGCGCAGAATGCGGCTCAATGTGACAATAGGTATATGCAAAGATCTCTGACTACAGCTCTATTATTGGCCGCAGCGATGATGCTGGCTGGAGATGGCTATGCCCAGCAGACTCCAGCAGCAGGCACTCCGGCGGCATCGACTCCATCGGCTCCAGCAGCCACAACTCCGAAAACTGCCACCACGGCGAAAGCTCCGGTGAAAAAAGCGGGAACGGCAGCCAAAAGCGCAGCGGTTGCTCCGGCGCTTAAAACGCGAAAAGAAAAGTTCAGCTACGCCTTGGGAATGAACATCGGCAGCGGCCTCGGGAACAACCTGAAAAAGCAATCGGTGGACGTGGACTCGAATCTCGTGTCCCAGGGACTCAAGGACTCGCTGGCCGGCGGCAAGACGCGCCTGACCCAGGAAGAAGCGCAGGCCGTGCTCACCGAGGTCCAGAACGAGGTTCGCAAACAGCAGCAGGAGAAAACGCAACAGGCTGCGACCGCGAACAAGACCGAAGGCGAAGCATTCCTCGCGGCTAACAAAGCAAAACAAGGTGTCATCACATTGCCCAGCGGTCTGCAGTACAAGATCCTGACCGCGGGCACCGGACCGAAGCCCACCGCCGCCGACACGGTTGTGTGTAACTACCGTGGCACTCTCATCAATGGCACGGAGTTCGACAGCTCCTACAAACGCGGCCAACCGGCCACCTTTGGCGTCGGCCAAGTGATCAANNATCTTCGAGGTCGAACTGCTCTCCATCCAGGAGAAGCCAAAAGACGACAAGAGCAAGGAAGAGAAAAAGGAAGAAAAGAAGGACGACAAGACCGACGAGAAGAAGTAAGCAACCATTAACCGGTTGAGGGACCGGCGTTCCCGCCCGTCCCTCTCCCGGAGCTCTGCGTCATAACATCTCACCCCTCTACATTCCCAGATACTGCACGTGGACGTAGGTTCCGAGCCTGACGTTATAGGCGAGGTACCAGCCGATGTGATCGGGATCGTCGTAAATGACGAGATCGTCCGCATCCCAGAGCCATCCGTCACAGAAACCAATGTCGTAAGGAGCGACGGAAAAGAAGAAGCCCCCGAACCAGAAGCGGCCGGGGCCACCTCCACCAAGGCGCCACACGTGGCTGCGGCCGAAACCGCCCGTGAATCGGCCATGTTCCCACGGATGCTCCAGATGGTAATGAGCGTCATTGCGGCCCGAATCATGGCCCACCCATTTTCCATTCGAATGTACGTGCGGAGCTTCGGGATGTCCGCCCTTGTCGCTGAAATGCCGGTTTTCCTCGGCCGGACGCGAATTGTTTACCCGGGCCGGACCATGCTTCGGGATGTTTTGATGGCCGCCGCCGACCTCGGGCCGCCCACCCCCCTGATGTTCCCCGTGCTGCGCCAGCGCTGAGAGAGAAAACGCGAAACACAACGCGAGCAATCCAATCAGTTTTTTCATTTTGATTTCACCATTCCTTTCATCAGCGATAACACCGTATCCGGTTGGATGTTTCTGTGAATTTTGAAGATTCAGCGCAAAGCAAAAAGCCGGCGCGGATGGCTCCGGGCCGGAAACCCTTACTTCAATCCCGTGACCACGTATGCCTCCGACAACACCCGCACGTAGATGTATGCGTACGCTGTCCCGTCGCTTGAAAGATGAAGCCGGCCGAGGGACGAGACGCCCGCGCCCGCTTCCTCCCCGAAGGTTTTCCACGGCTCCATTTTCCCGGTTTGTACATTTACCCGGGAGACCTTCAGGGCTTTCGCGGCTCCGCGGGTCGGAACCACATAGACGGACTGGCCATCCGGCGTCCAGCCAATCACACCGTAGTTCGCTTCAAGCCCCGGTATGGCATGGAACCCGCCTCCCTCCAGGGGCCATATCCCCCGTTTTCCGTCGGGTCCACGCACCGCTATGTTCCTGCCGTCCGGCGACACTAGCACTCCGGCGATGCCCTCGGGAGTCACCGGTTTCGAATCTCCCGTACTCACATCGATCAGGTAGTCGCGCCCACCGTGTCCCGCCTCAATCCCAGAAGCCAGCAACCGTTTGCCATCGGGCAGAAAGCGAACGGAACCGTAGCTCACTGCATCGTGCGTCAGCTTTCTTGCTTCCCCCGCTCCCGTGGGGACCAGGCTCAGCGGTCCGCCCTTCGCGGGCTTCGTGATAGCGAATTTTGCATCGGGTGACAGCGCCTCGGACATCCCTTCGCCGATTTTTGCCGGAGGGGAACCATCCGTGTCGCGCAGGAACACGGTGTAATTCGGCCCCCCGCCATCGCCTTCTTCCTCGAAAAGAATCTTCCGTCCGTCAAGGCTCATGTCGCTCAGCTCAGACCACCCGAACCATCCCAGTTCCCGCTCCTCTTTCCCCCCCGGCGCCGTGCCCCGTATTCCAATCCGTATGTGGTTGGTCACGGTCAACACGGTTTCGTTCCGCAGGTCTTCCAGCCACACCCCACCGGGCACATTCGTGATGGTCCGCAGCTTGCCCGAGAGAGTTACGGCGCGTGGGTTGGCGGCGCTACCGCTGCTGGTCGAGGTGAACCATATCTCATCGCCCGCCGGAGACCAGAGAATGCCCTGCAGCGACGTCCACCCGGAAGAAAGTTTCTTCTCTTTTTCCTGGCCATTCGCGTCGATCAACGCGACCGAACCTTCGTCGTCGCCCCCTGTATTTTCGTGATCGGCAAAGGCGACCCACTTCCCGTCCGGAGAAATCTTCGGGTGACTCATCCAGTTAATGCTGTCCACAAGCACCTTGCCAACCGGGTACTCCAGACGCCAGTGATTGTTTTCCGGCAGGTAACGGACGATCGCCATACTGTCGCCGTTCGCGGACCAGTCCGCGTCCTGCACATTATCCAGCACTTCGCGCGGTGTTCCCCCGCTCAGAGGAACTCGCGCCAGCGTTCCGCTTCGCGCATAGCCCCCGTAACCGACCGTATTGAGCCGAATCGCCATTTCGCCGCTCTTGGAAATTGCCAGCAGCTCGGCGTCTTTGATTCCCAGTTCGCGCGCGCCCGGATCGTCTGTACGCGACAAGTAGAGCTGGCGTTCGCCGCCCTCCCACGATGCGCTGTAAACAATGCTGCCGTCCGGCGTAAACCGCGCGTTGCCGATGGAACCAGTTCGAAAAGTGATCTGCTGATACTCGGCCAGGGTCGCCCGGCCGCTGCTTTTGCCGTGCCACCAGCCCAGGCCGTACACCACGCCCGCCAGCGCAAGTCCGCACGCCAGTCCCAGCAGCAGCTTGCGCCGCGGCTGATTTTTTTCCGTGCCCGCAGCCGCGACTCTTGCCGTGCTGCCCGAAAGCCCGGACAGATGTTCGAGATCAAACGCTATGTCGCTGGCGGAATGAAAGCGCCCCTCGGGATTTTTCTCCAGGCAGTGGTGGACGATGCGCTCCAGCGCCGGAGAAACATTGCGATTCGTTTCCGTAAGCTCCGCGGGCTCTTCCTTCAGGATCGAGCTCATCGTGTCCGCGGCAGTGTCGCCGTGGAATGCCCGCTTGCCCGAAAGCATCTCGTACAGAATTGCCCCAAAACTGAATATGTCCGAGCGCGGGTCGAGCGCCATGCCGCGCACTTGCTCGGGCGACATGTAGCCCGCCGTCCCCATCACCACTCCCGCTTCCGTGCCGTGAGTCGCGGTTGGCATCGAGGTGTGGGAGCCGGTATCGGCCTGCGTCAGTTTGGCTAAACCGAAGTCCAGAATCTTGACTCGGCCATCCTTCGTGACGAATAGATTCTCCGGCTTGAGGTCGCGATGAATGATCCCTTTTTCGTGGGCCGCGGCCAGTCCATGCGCCATCTGCAAGGCGTAGTCGAGAGCCTTGCGCACCGCAATCGCCCCGCTGCGCAGTCGCTCCCGCAGCGTCTCTCCCTCCAGCAGTTCGGACACCACGTAGGGCGAGCCCTCGCTGGTGCCGATATCAAATACCGCCAGGATGTTGGGATGGTTCAGCGCCGCAGTGGCCAGCGCCTCCTGCTCAAACCGCCGCATCCGGTCCGCGTCAAGAGAAAGAGCCTGCGGCAAAACCTTGATCGCTACGTCGCGGCGAAGCCGGGAGTCCCGGGCCCGATAAACTTCGCCCATCCCCCCAGCTCCCAGGAGGGCGACGATTTCATAGGGTCCAAGTTTGGTGCCAGGGGAGAGGTTCATCAGTGGGCGCGATTATAACCCAGGGAGGCAGGCTGCTGGTTTCTTGCTGTCAGGTCTCAACTTCCCATCCAGGCGGAATAAGAAAGGACGAAGTATGTGCCCGCCCGACCCAAGCGGTGGCTACAGCCACGGTCTGGTTTCATGGGGCCAAAAGCCAAGGGCCGCTTCCCTAATTTTCGCTCTCCACCGGCGCCGCCTTCGGAGCCGGCAGCGCTTTCGCCGGCTTGCCCGTTTTCGCAGGCGTGGCTGGCGGAATGGGCGGAGCCGGAGGAACCACTGCAACCGTTCCTTTGCGGATCTCGATCGCTCCCTTTTCGCAATTCATCACCAGCCGCGGACCGTTGGCTCCAATCGAACCGCTGGCGCTCGATTGCCTATCGTGTTTGTCGACTATGATCTCGTCGAAGTCGCTCTCGATTTCTCCTTCGCGCGTGCGCGCCTCCACCTTGATCGCCGTATTCGGCGGAATCGAAACCTGCACGTCGCCCTTGCGATTGTCGATCTGGATATTCCCCGGCTTGTGCAGCCCGACCTCCACCGTCCCATTGGAGTCTTCCAGGCGCAGGTCGCCCGACACGCCCTCCAGCGCGATGTCCTTCGACCGCGTTGTCAGCCGCATCGGTCCGTTCAGCGAGTCGGCCCGCAGGTCGCCGGAATCCAGATCCAGCCGGCCATCCAGCCGCGCAAATTCCATATCTGTTCTGGACGAGTGGAAACTCACGGTCTTGCTGATTCGAACCAGCCTCACGCTTTCCTGAAACTCTCCATTCAGATGGGCCTCGCCCTCCACATCTTCCACCGCTACCTCGTTCGCCTTGCCCTGAATGGTCACGTTGCCTTTCACATGTGCCAGGCGCGCGGAACTGCTGTCCAGGTTCAGCGACACGTTGCCGGTGTGGTCGTTGATGTTGACTTCGCCGCGATGGTGGTTGACCTCTACATTGCTTGTCATTCCCGTGATCGTCACTTCGCCTCGCCCCGAAGTCACGATCAGCGCCGTATTGGCTGGGACATAAATATCCAGGTCCGTGGTCACGCCCTTGTCGCCCGCGCCCTGCGTGTTTGCGTTTAAGGTGACAACCTTGTCGGCCACGGTGATCTGCGGTTTGGTCTTGCTGTTGTAGTTTTCGGCGTCCTGCTCCTTTTCCGCGCGCACTTTCTTGCGGACCGACACTTTCATCGTCTTGCCATCCGCCACATTGATCGTAATCGTGCCCCGGTCGTCATTGACGTGCAGCGTGCTGCCCGCCGCGATTTCATTGCTGAGTTCGTCGCTATAGTCGAACGTGGACCCGCCAAAGATCTCGTCCAGTCCTTCATCGTCCCCAATCTGGATGTGTTCCCCAAGGTTCTTCCAGTTCACACGCGCCGCCTGCGTCGCAATCAGTCCGGCTCCGATCAGGAACAGCATCAGGAAAACGCCCCCCACGCCTATACCGCGCGTCGGTTGGCCCAGGCGCTTCGCCTGTTCGTACTCAATCAGTTTCAACACTCCCCACAGGATCAGCAGCGCCGGCCAGAAGCGCGCGAACAGCGATCCCAGCCCGTGCCATTCCAGAATGCCCATCGTTCCGAGCAGGAACAGCACTCCGATCAGTATCAGTACGACCGGACCGGCGATCGAACGGTGCGGAGGACGCGGTGTGATCATTGGGCTAGCCACGGTTCACCTCACTGGTTGGTGGAACTGGTGGTACGGGTGGAACAGGTGGAGTGGGAGGAATCGGCCCTCCCGGCGCAGTCGTCACTGGCCCCAGCGGCGGAGCGTGTCCCTCGACCGAAGCGCTTCCCTGCAGCAGTTTCACTCCGCCAATCACCAGCAGAATCACCGGCCAGGTATGGCCGAAGTTGGCGCCCACATGCAGGTTCTCCAGCAGGAACAGGAAGCCGATGGTCAAAAGCATCGCCGGACCCATCAGCCGCCGGGACCGGCAGCGCGCACATTGGCAACCCCCGCACCCCCCCGGCAGCAAGCCCCAGTTGCGCGCGGCCAGCCACGCCCCCAGCCCGATCAGAATCAAAGGCCAGAAGCGATCCAGTCCGTATTCCATCAGGCCCATGGTGTGCAGCAGGAAGATCACGCCCAGCAAAATGAGCACGATCGCGCCCACCGGGACTTTGCTCGCCTCAATTTTCCCCCCACCGCCAAACGTTGCCGCCAGCCCGAAAGGATCCGGTAATGGCTGCGCCATCTGGATCGCCTTTGCCGAGCGCACCGCGTCAAAGATCTGGTAGACGACAAAGAACGCGATTCCGAGCCCGCAGAAAACGCCTAACGCGGTTGAGCGATCGCTGTCGGCGGCGTTGGCTCCCGCGATGAGCAGAACAAAAATCGCCAGATGCGCCAGTCCCTTCGCATATTGCCCGGTATACACGGCACCCACGCCAAAGGGAAAAAATCCAGCCAGAATGCCCGCCACCGTCGGGTTGGGTCCACTGCTGCCTCCCGGAGCAGGCGTTGGGGGAGGAACATATCCCGGCGCTCCCGCGGCAAACGTGCCCGGAACGAATCCCGCCGTTCCCGCCGCCGCCCCTTCCATCTTCGCTCCCAGGCATTCTTCGCAGTAGATCACGCCCCGCACGGGACGTGTACAGTTCGCGCACAGTGCCTTTCCGCAAGTGCGGCAATAGGCCACTGCTGACGCATCAGCATGATTGGCGCAGTTCATACAAACCTCCGATTC
>PMBA01000346.1 GCA_003152795.1 Acidobacteriaceae bacterium
ATCGCCCGATTCGAGATGACCTCATTCACGTTCATGTTGGTCTGCGTGCCGCTGCCCGTCTGCCAAATGCGAAGAGGGAACTGGTCGTTCAGCTTGCCGCCAATGACTTCGTCAGCGGCCTGCTTGATGAGCTTGGCAATGTCGGAGGGAAGTTTGCCCAGATCCTGATTCACCAGCGCGCAGGCCTTCTTGAGCGTGCCAAACGCCCGAATCAGCTCCGGAGGCATCACATCCCGCCCAATATCAAAATGCAAAAGCGACCGCTGCGTCTGCGCCCCCCAGTAAACATTAGAAGGAACTTCAATCTTCCCCATGCTGTCGGATTCAGTGCGGGTCTTCACTTGGGACGGGGCGGCGGGTTCGGCGAAAGTAGACATGATGATCTCCTGTGCGTCGGACCGGTGCGGAAGCAGCCAGGCCCTTTAGCAAGTATGAGGGACCAATGATTATACGGCGGCGCGAGAGGGTTGCCGCTCAAAATACCAGCGTCGGCAGTGGCTCAGCTTGGCCATCATCATCAAGATTTGTCATCTTGAGCGAAGCGAAGGACCTGTAGACTTGTCATCCTGAGCGAAGCGAAGTACCTGCTTTCCTCGTCAACAATCGCGCCTTTTGACCCGCGTCCTTTCCAAGGCGGGCCGCTACCCCAGCGCCGTAGCGTTGCAGAAAAGGCATCTTACCGCTTGACGTTAAACGTCATTCGTTATAGGATGAGCTGGTGATCCGGTCGTTCCGTTGCGCGGAAACCGGGCGACTTCACCGCCGGCAGCCGAGCCGCCGTTTTCGGGCGGTGGAACCGGTCGCCCGCAGGAAGCTTCGCCAGCTCGACAGCGCTACGGAATTGCGCGATCTGGCAGCGCCGCCCGGGAACCGCCTGGAAGCCTTGCGCGGCGAGCGGAAGGGACAGCGCAGTATCCGGATCAACGACCAGTGGCGTCTTTGTTTTGTGTGGCGTGACGGAAATGCCCACGACGTCGAGATCGTGGACTACCACTAAGGGTCGCAAGCTACGCTTCAACGTTATGGTCTGGCGCCACAGGCACGGAGCAGACGGAGCAACGAAATATATGGCTAAGTCCCAACATCTCCTTCCCGCGATCCATCCCGGCGAAATTCTGCGTGCTGAGTTCATGGAGCCACTTCAGCTCAGCATGAATCGCCTGGCGCTCGATCTGCGAGTGCCGGTCACCCGAATCGCCGAAATCGTTCACGAACGTCGTGCAATCTCCCCAGACACGGCCCTGCGCCTGGCTCGGTACTTCAATACCAGCGCTGCCTTCTGGATGAACCTTCAGACTGCCTACGATCTGGAAGTGGCGGAGGACAAGTTGTCGCGCACCATCGAAAGAGAAGTTCGTCCCGCTTCCATGGCGGCTGCGAATTCGCTTACTGGTTAATCGCCGGGTGCCGGGTGCAACAACGCCAACGGTTCGGCTCTGCTTTATGCGTCCGCAGCTCGGTTCTTCATTCCAAATTGATGACTACTTTTCCTCGAGCGTGCCCTTCTTCCAGATACCGGATCGCCTCGGCGACTTCGCTCAACCTGTAGCGCTTGTCGATCACCGGCTTTACCCTTCCGGCCTTCATGAGGTCGTGCATGATGGTCAGATCCTCTTGGCTCGATTTTGCCAGGAAGAACGGGACCAGCTTCTGGCTCATCAGCCGAGACAACACTATCGCACTGATCGCGCGGGCGAAAGCACCGATCATCCACCGGCCGCCCTCTCCTCCGACCGGAATGTGCGTCCCCTTCGGATTTAGAACGCGCCTGCACGCGGACAACGAATGGTTCCCGACGCAGTCGAAAAATATGTCGTAACGTTGGCCACTCTTTGTGAAATCCTCTTGGATGTAATCAATCACGTGATCTGCGCCGATCGATCGGACCATATCCACATTCCTGCTGCTGCACACGCCCGTGACCTCTGCTCCGAAGGACTTGGCGATCTGCACCGCGAACGTACCCACGCCTCCGGCCGCGCCGTTGATCAGGACCTTCTGCCCGGGCTGAATGTGTCCCCGGTCGCGAAGACCCTGCAATGCGGTCAATGCCGCCACGTGTACAGAACAGGCTTGCTCGAACGTCACGTTATCTGGCTTCATGGCCAACGCCGCCTCGGAAGCACGCGCATACTCGGCAAAGGCCCCTCGGCACGAGCCGAATACCTTGTCGCCTGGTTTGAACTGAGTCACGTTACTGCCCACCGTTTCCACCTCGCCAGCCACATCAACGCCCAGTCGCTTATCCTTAGGCTTGCGCAGCCCGACCATGATGCGAACGACGTACGGCATGCCTCTCATAAAGTGCCAGTCCAGCGGGTTGACGGANNGTAGACGACGGCTTTCATGTGGATGCCCTTCTCTAGCTTTTCTTGGCGGATCGGTCGCTTTTAACCGGGAAGTATAGCGCGAGTTCGTCTTTGAACACTGGCGAGAAATAAGTGGCGCACACCCGCTTATCCTGTTGGAGTTTTGGAGAAAAACCAGCCCCATGCGTCCGATGTGGNNTCGCAAACCAGATTGTTCGGCGCCCAGGGCCCGCACCTCGTCTCCGGTTGCTGATCGAACGGGAGCCGGGTCATCGTGTATTTTTCGGCAATCTGGCCGACCTGCTCCTCTCGCGGCGAGTCCCGCAGGTCGCTCTCACCTCCCGGCCGGCACGTTTCTGGAACGACGTTTTCGTTCCAAGCGGCGCGCCCTGGTCGTCGTTCATGGAATCGATGCTGTTGCATTTGCTGCTGGTAGTTTTGATCGTCTGGGGCCAATCCAGAGTCTGGGTGTCGGTAGAACTGTTTCCGCAGCGAGACGCAATCCACAAGTCGATCACCTACTACCCCCCTACGCAAACCTTTCCAGCGGTTGGGAGCAGAGCGCCGAGAGTTCGGGTGGGGACGCGAGTGAAGCAGGCCTCGGCGCACACACCGGCACGGCCACCGGCGATGCCAGTGACGAGGGAGCAGAAACCGGGCATCGTCACCCCACCGGACATCAAGCAAGCCACCGCCAGGGCGCCGAACCTGCCGGGCTCGCATGCGGTTGCGCCCATGGTGCCCTTCGCCGCGACCGCGAGCCCGCGCCCGGGCGCGTTGGCGGGACCGTCCGGCGTGGTGGGCCCGCCGCCGGAGGTCTTGCAGGGTACAGCTCGCCGCTTGGCGCTGCCTCAAGCTTCCGCGATTGCTCCTGCGCCCGAACTAGGGGCGGCATCGGCAGGACGCGCCATGAAGGCGCCCGATGCGGGTGGCGTGCGAGTGGTGCCGCCGCCTCCATCTGACCAGAACGCAGCCAACTCGGCTAGGGCTGGGCGGTTGAGTTCAGGGTTGAATTCAGGGTTGAGTCCATTGTCCGGCGCCGGGCCCAATGTCGTACCCCCTCCCCCGTCCGTTCAGGGTGCGGGAAATGCTGGTGCAGATGCGCGGTTGGGTTCGATGGCGAGTGCCCATTCGCAAGCCGTACCTCCGCCGCCTTCGTTTCAGGGCGCACGCAACTCGGCTGGAAACGGGCGCATTGTGTCCGACCGGTTGTCTCCCACAGGTTTACAAGCGGTGCCGCCGCCGCCTTCGCTTCAAGGTTCAGCCGGCACTGCTGGCGGTAAGAGGTTAGGCGCGCTTTCAGGCGCGGGTTCGGAAGTGGTGCCGCCCGCTCCGTCAATCGAGAGTGCGGCCAAGTCTGGTGGACGCCCCGGCTCGTTATCTGCAAATGGCTCGCCGATCGTGCCGCCTCCTCCATCAATAGAGGGTGGTGGTAGACGCTTAGGCTCATTGTCCGGAAATGGGGTTGCAGATGGCTCAGCGGTCATGCCGCCTCCAACCGCAATGGAGGGTGCGGGGAACTCGGGCGCGAGTGGAACGGGAAAGGTCCTGGAACCAATGGATCCACTGCCTGCGGACCCCTCTTCGCCCTCTGCGGACGCCAACAACGACCCCAAGTCTACGGTCGAAGAGTTGCCTCTGGGATTGCTTGGCGTGGTATTTGCTGCGCCGGGTACCTCCTACTTTTCCAATTTCGAAGTCTTTGTCGCCAAGAGGCGCGTGGGCAAGGACCTGCAACTGATAAAGCTGGTTTATGAGTTTCTTCCGTATCAACGGCGGCTGTCTGAATACGATCTCAACAACTCGTCGCCGCGGGTAATCAAACTGCGCGTAACCCCAGATCCAAGCTGTGACGAGCCCTTGGGGCAGGTGATACAGCCGCGCACCGACCCCAATCTTCCGGCGCCGGAGTACCCAAAACTCCCGGAAGCGTTGCGTTCCTCCGACCTGAACGCAGTGCTGCCGTGTTATCGCACCACCGCGGCGGATTTTCAGAAGGCGATGTCGCGAAAGCACTGAGCCGGCGCAGAAGAATTAGCGAATTTCAATTTCGAAGTACAGTCGCTCCCTGGTCAAATTGACTTCACGGGAATCGCCAGCACATCCTCCACCAACCCGACTTCCTTCTGGACAAAAGGCTCAGCGTAGGTGACGCCGGCCATCATGCCATAGTGGCGCGCCATGGATTCCACTCGCGCCCGAATTTCTTTGTGCGCCGGGAAGATCGTGCTGCCGGCTTCCTGATCGGTGAACTGCGACTTATACGCCATCAGCGCCGCGAACCGCGTTTCAAACTGGTCGGTAATGTCCACGACAAAAGTCGGACGCACGTCGTGGTAGAGGCTGGCGTAAATAATCTTGAAAGGACGGTGAGGCGC
>PMBA01000075.1 GCA_003152795.1 Acidobacteriaceae bacterium
GTTTTGTCTCCGACCACGTCGCCGCGAGCGTTTTCGAGGATGGCGGCGGCCACCAGTTCAGCAGGGCCCGCCGTGCCACGGTTCACCAGCACGGCCACGGGAAGCTTGGTGATGTCCTTGGCGGGATCGGCGTTAAAGGCCTGGCGCGGATACTTCTGCCCCTGCAGATAAGTGATCGTGCCATGGTCAAGGAAAAGATTGGCGGTGGCGACGCCTTCAGACTCCGCGCCACTGGCGGAGTTGCGCAGATCGAGTACGAGCTTCTTCGCGCCCTGTTTCTGCAGGTCGCGAATCTTGCCGGCGATCTCCTGCGACTTGCCTTCGGGGAACGCGTCCACCTTGATGTAGCCGACGTTGTCGGTGAGCATCTTTTCGCTAACCGGCGGGATGGCGACGGTATCGCGCGTGATCACGATTTTCTGCGGTTCGGCGCGCCGCGGGCGGACGACCGCCACGGTAATGGTGGAGCCGGTCTCGCCGTAGAGCAGGCTGTGAATCTCAGCCAGCGACATCTCGTGCGTGCTCTTGCCCTCGATGGACTCGATGATGTCGGAGTTTTCGACCCCGGCCTTGTCCGCGGGGCCGCCGGGAATTACCGCGACCACGGCGGCGTATCCGAAGCGCTTGGAAACGGTGGCGCCGATATCGGCTTTGCCATCGGACTTAATGGTCTTGTAGCGCTTGTATTCGGCTGCCGACAAGTAGCTGGAATTGGCGTCGAGCGACTCCAGCAGGCCGTGCAGCGCGCCGTCGGTGACGCCCGCGATATTGGGCTCTTCGACGTATTCGAGGCGGATGCGCGACAGCACTTCGCTGTACACCGACAACTGACGATACGCGCCGTCATTCGAAGAAGCGCGAACGTTGACGAAACCGCCAACGATGGTGAACAGCAGAATGGCCAGCGAACTGGCAATGACGGTGACCTTCAACTTCGTCGACATAATTTTGATCTTCGCTTCCCCGAGGAACCAATCCCTCATTATAGACGGTTTGATGCACAGATCGAAGAGCAAGCTTGCGGGCGCAAAGTCGCGAGTAACGTCCGCTGGCTGGCCACGTCCGAGCGGCGTTCTCCCGGTTTTGTGCTGGCCGGGAGGGTAACGCGTAAATTACATAGAATCATAGAGTTAGAACTCGGCGGTGGACAGGCGATGGCGCTCGGCGCTCCCCTGGGCTAGGGTTGGTTTTCCAGCAGGGCGGCTATCTCATCGTGGCCTTTTTCTCTCGCCACCATGGCTGGGGTCTTGCCTTGGTCGTTGGCCAGTTTTGGATCGGCGCGATGTTTGAGCAAGAGCTCAACCATGGAGCGATCTCCATTCTGGGCCGCGGCGTGAATCGGAACCCAGCCTGCTTGCTGACGGGCGTTGACGGGGGCTCCGTGTTCGAGCAGCAGGCGGGCGGCTTCCAGGTTGC
The DNA here is from genome assembly GCA_003152795.1 of Acidobacteriaceae bacterium. Taxonomy (GTDB): domain Bacteria; phylum Acidobacteriota; class Terriglobia; order Terriglobales; family Acidobacteriaceae; genus Acidiflorens. The sequence continues at coordinate 1,417 of PMBA01000075.1, forward strand.
GGGCGGAGGCGGCGGAGTGCAGCGGCATGACCTGCATAGGATTCGCGGCCACGGCGTCGACCGCCGCTCCGCTTTCGAGCAGCAGACGGGCGGCTTCGGGTTGTCCCAAAAAGCAGGCGAAGTGCAAGGCGGTGAAGCCGTCTTTTGAGTGGGAGTTGATGGCGGCGCGATCGCGAATGCAGCCTTCACCAAGACACTGCTTCAGGCGATCGAGACGGCCGAGCGAAGTGGCTTCGAAAATGTCCAGTGCTTTCTTCCTGCTCGCGATCAGTTGCGCCAGGTCGCGGTGGCCACGATAGAGGGAATGCATGAGCAGGCTCACGCCGGTGGAGTCGCGTGCCTCGGAGGTGTCGGGATCCTGCTCGATAAGTTGGCGGAGGGCGTCGGTGTCGCCTGTCTGCAAGAGTTCGAGAGCGCGTTGGGAGTTTGGCATGGGAGTTTCCTCTTGATTACTTAGCAGTGCTAACGAATTATAGAATTCACTTTTTGCTTGTCAAGAGAAATGTTAGCAATGCTAAGCTGTTTCGTATGGCGCGTTCGGAGAAGTCATTCCGGCTGGAAGTGGCGGATCGCCTGCACTCGGCTGCGATCCATTTGCTGCGCCATGCCCGCAAGCGGGACGTGGTTGCAGGCCAGGGTCCGGCGCGGCTGTCGGCGCTTTCCGTGCTGGTGTTCGGCGGCCCGATGGCGCTCGGGCAACTGGCGGCGGCCGAGCAGGTAAAGGCTCCTACCATGAGCCGGATCGTGGCGGGATTGAAGCGCTCCGGACTGGCCAAGATTGAAGCCGACGCGAAGGACGCGCGCCGGATTCGAGTGACGGCAACGGCCAAAGGGAAACGGTTGCTGCAGCAGGCAAGGGTGCGGAGGATACGGCTTTTGGCGGAGACTCTCAGCGGCCTGAGAGAGGCGGAACTGGATACGCTGCTCCGAGCGGCGGAACTGATGGAGCGAGCGGTGCGGCAGGCGTCCGGAAGAGAGTAAGAGTTTTTGCGAGAGGTCGAACTTCGTGCTTGCTATGGCTGGTCGGCCACGGGGTTGCGCAACTGCCCCACGCCTTCGATTGATACTTCAATCACATCTCCGGTGACTACCGGTCCGACGCCCTTGGGAGTGCCGGTGGAGATCAGGTCGCCGGGTTCGAGGGTCATGATCTGCGAAATGTAACGGATGATGACGTCGAGCGGGAAGATAAAATCCCGGGTGTTGCCGGATTGCCGAACTTCGCCATTCACCCGGGTCTCGACCTGGACGCCGGCCCAGGGGTCGAGGCCGTCGATGACGAGGGGTCCGACGGGGCAGAAGGTATCGAAGCCTTTGGCGCGGGTCCACTGGCCGTCTTTGTTCTGCAGATCGCGGGCGGTGAAATCATTGACGCAGGTGTATCCGAGGATGTAGGGGCGCACGTCGTCGCTCTCGGTGAGTTGGTGGCAGCGCCGGGCGATGACGACGCCGAGTTCGCCCTCGTAGTCGGTGCGCTCGGAAACCTTTGGGCGAAGAATGATTCCACCGGGCGGCAGCAGGGAAGAGGGCGGCTTGAAAAATAGCAGCGGCTCTTGCGGAATTTCGTGTCCGAGTTCGGCGGCGTGCTCGCGATAGTTGCGGCCGACGCAGACGATCTTCGTCGGCTCCACCGGCGGCAGCAGAGATGCCTGTGCGAGCGGGATGCGGTCCATGCGGCGGCTGGGAAGGCCTTCGACGTCGCCATCGCTATGCTGTGGGGGCTGCAGGAGCAGGCGAGTGATTTCTTCTTCGTTGCTGCCCGCGACGAACTCGACGAGGCCGTAGTGAGCGGAACCGTTGAGCTGGAATCGGCAGTATTTCATCTGAGCAATATCTAATCACAGTTTCTGAGCACGCGGGGCAGAAAGATCAGGACGGAAAAAATCCAGGAAGCGGGTGCGACAATTTTCGAGCGCTGTGTCGAGCAAGTCGTGGGCTTCGATCCATACTGTCGCATCGTGCTGCGAGTGTAAATACAGAGGTCCTTCGCTTCGCTCACGATGACACCTCACACTTAGACCGCAGGCTCAGAAAAGACAACCTTGGCTAGGGGACGGGTTCGCTGGTTTCCTCGGAGAGATGGCTTTCGTTGCCACGCACGTCCACGGCAGAAACTGCGTAGGTATA
>PMBA01000310.1:0-2576 GCA_003152795.1 Acidobacteriaceae bacterium
GGACAGGGCGTGAACGCAAAGGTGGTACCGGCCCCGTTCTATAAACGTCCAAGAAGAGCAGCGAAAAGCGAATAGCGAGCAGCGATAAGCCAGGAGCGAGAACCGAAAATGCCCTACCCGACCGACCGCAAATACACGAAGGAACATGAGTGGATCACCGCCGATGGCACCATCGGCATCACGCATCACGCCCAGGACTCGCTCGGCGACATCGTATTCGTGGATCTGCCCAAGGCAGGAACGGAGATCGCCGCCGGGAAGACTTTCGGCACGGTGGAGTCGGTGAAGGCTGTCTCCGATTTGTACGCTCCGGTTTCCGGGACCGTGACGGCCGCGAATGAAGATCTGGCCACCGCGCCTGAGCAAGTCAACAAAGATGCGCACGCCGCGTGGATGGTCAAGATCAAGCTGAAAGATCCAGCCGAGTTGAACGCGCTGCTTTCCGCCGCGGACTACGAAAAATTTGTGAGCGAAGAGGCGGCACACTGAAAAACATTGCAGAGGTCAGAAGTCAGATTGCAGAAGTGAACCCCTTGGCTCCCACTAATACCGCTGGAAGCGGAGGGTTTTACTTCTGCAATCTGACTTCTCACCTCTGCAATCGTTTCAGTGTCTATTACATCTAACGAAAGTTCTTATGAGATATCTCCCCAAGTCTCCCTCGGATCGCGCCGCCATGCTGAAGGCGATCGGAATCCACTCCGTGGATGAACTTTTTGCGCCGATCCCGCCCGATTTTCGCCTGACGGGCGATCTCGACATCCCCCGGCAAATGGCCGAGTCCGAAATCGTGGACTGGTTCAAGCAGCGCGCCAAAGAAAACGGCGAAGGCTACACCAGCTTTCTCGGAGCCGGGGCTTACTCCCACTACCGCCCCGTGGTCATTGATGCGCTCGTGCAACGCGGCGAATTCCTCACCTCCTACACGCCCTACCAGGCCGAGTTTGCGCAGGGCACGTTGCAAGCCATCTTCGAGTTCCAGACCATGATCGCGGAACTCACCGGCATGGACCTGGCGAATGCCTCGATGTACGACGGCTCGACCGGCGCCGCCGAAGCCGTGATGATGGCGGTCCGCATCACCGCAAGGCATTCAGCGGTGATCGCGCGCAACCTCCATCCCGAGTATCGCGAAGTGCTTGACACCTACGCCACGCACCAGGCCATTCCGCTGCGGTTGGTCCCGTTCACCGGATCGGGACAAGTCGATCTGAAGGAACTCGAGAAGGCGGTGGGCGACGATACCGCGTGCGTCCTGATTCAGTCGCCGAATTTCTTTGGGACAATTGAAGACGTCGATGCCATCGCTGAGATCGCGCACAAACGCGGAGCGCTGCTCATCGTGTCGATTGCCGAGGCGGTCTCGCTCGGCATTGTCGAGCCGCCGCGCAACGCCGACATCGTGGCCATGGAAGCGCAGTCCTTCGGAGTGCCGCTCGGATTCGGCGGTCCCTACTGCGGCGTGCTCGCCACGAAAGAGAAATTCGTTCGCCAGATGCCAGGACGTCTTGCCGGTCAGACCGTGGACAAGAATGGCAAACGCGGTTTTGTGCTGACCCTGGCCACGCGCGAGCAACACATCCGCCGCGAGAAAGCGACTTCGAATATTTGCACCAACCAGGCGCTGGTAGCGCTGATGGTAAATATCTTCATGACCGTCTACGGCAAGGTCGGCTTGCGGGAACTGGCGAAGCAGAACCTCGCGAAAGCGGCGTATGCCGTCGGCCAGTTCGGCAAACATGCCAAGGTGCTGTTCGCGGGCGCTCCCCGATTCAACGAGTTCGTGGTTGAGACCAGCGAGGATCCTTACGCCATCAACTCGCGCCTGCTGGGACACAAAATCGTCGGCGGATTTCCGCTGAAGAAGTTCTATCCCGAACTTGGCCACGCCGCCCTGTGGTGCTGCACCGAATTGACCACACGCTCGATGATCGACACTGCGGTGGGCCTCGTCGCCGAGAGTGAACGCTCGGTGCTAAGCAAGGACGCCGAGCCTGAGGAGGTGGCGAGATGACGACGAAGCACATGACTCGCAAAGCCACGCGTCACATCAGCCAAAACGAAGGATTGATTTTCGAAAAGTCGTCGCCGGGAAAAACGGCGTGGAAGTTGCCCCCGCTCGATGTTCCGGAAGTGGATACGGCGAAGTTGCTGGGCAAGCAGGAGCGCAAAGACCTCGGCGACATGCCCGAGGTTAGCGAGATTGAAATCATCCGTCACTTCACCCGGCTCTCAACCTGGAATTACGCCATCGATCTCGGAATGTACCCGCTGGGCTCTTGCACTATGAAATACAACCCGCGCGTCAACGAGTTTGTGGCGCGCATTGAAGGTCTCGCCAACGGGCATCCCTATCAGGCCGAAAAAATTTCGCAGGGCGCTTTGCGCATCATGAAAACGCTCAGCGACTGCCTGCTTGCAATCACCGGCATGGACGCGATCACACTGCAACCGGCCGCGGGCGCGCACGGCGAACTCACCGGATTGCTGATGGTGCGCGCCTATCACCAGTCGCAGGGCAATGCGCGCAAGAAGATTCTGATTCCAGACTCGGCGCATGGTACGAATCCCGCGAC
>PMBA01000310.1:2584-11057 GCA_003152795.1 Acidobacteriaceae bacterium
ACATGGACGGCGCCAACATGAACGCCTTGGTCGCCAAAACACGGCCGGGGGATTTTGGCGTCGATGTCATGCACCTCAATCTGCACAAGACTTTTTCCACGCCGCATGGCGGCGGCGGTCCAGGCTCAGGCCCAGTGGCAGTGAAGAAAATTCTAGAGCCGTTCCTGCCCACGCCAGTCATCATCACCAAGCCGGATGGCACGCTGGGCTTCGAATATAACCGTCCGCAGTCGGTGGGGCGCGTGCGCGCGTTCTACGGAAATTTCGGCATGTTCATCCGCGCCCTCGCCTACATTTTCGCCAACGGCCCCGACGGCCTGCGCCAGACCACCGAAGACGCCGTCCTCAACGCCAATTACATCCGCAAGGGACTCGAAGGCGTCTACGACTTGCCCTACTCGACTCCCTCTATGCACGAAGTCGTCTTCAGCGACAAACTGCAATCGAAAAAAGGCGTCAAGACAATGGACCTCGCGAAACGCCTGATCGACTACGGATTCCATCCCTACACCACGGCGTTCCCTCTCATCGTCGCCGGCGCGCTGATGATCGAGCCGACCGAGAGCGAACCGAAAGAAGAGTTGGATTTGTTCATCGAAGCCATGAAGTCAATCGCGGAAGAAGTGGAAGAAGATCCGCAATACGTGCTCGATGCCCCGCACAACACCCGCATCTCCCGCCTGGACGAAACCGCCGCCGCAAGAAAGCCCGTCCTGCGCTGGAAGCGGGAAGTTTAGCTCGTTTAGGGATGGGAAGCTTAGCTAGTGTAGGGACGGGCGCCCTCGCAAGCCTGCCCTGAGCGCAGCCGAAGGGTCCAAGCCGAGCGCCAGTTCGGCCCCGCCGCCAGGCACCGGAACAAATGCTGGTGCAAAACCCGGATTTTGACTTTGCTTTGAAGGGGCGCGGGCTTCAGCCCCTGAGGGCGCTCGTGCCAGCGCGCTCCTTGCTAAAATCAAACGAAGTCCGTTCCCATGCCCGACGATCCCGCCACTCCCGCCAGCGCCCGCCAGCAAGCCGAACACCACTACTACGCCGCGCTCGATCTGGTTCTCGAAGGCCACCATGAGCAAGCGGTCGAACAGTACCGGCAGTCCGTGGCGGCCGATCCAAAATTTACCGACGCCCTGCACGGACTGAGCCGCGCCCTGCAGGACCTCAACCGCTTCGACGAAGCCATCGTCGTCGCCCAGCAAATCTCGGCCATCGATCCCGACGACATCCTCGCCCACACCAGCCTCTCCATCCTCTATCAGAAAAAGGGCATGGTCCCCGAGGCCGAGGCCGAAGGCAACAAGGCGCGCGTGCTGGGCTGGAAGCAGCAGTTGAAGAAGGGAAGCGGGTGAGGGGTTTGGAGTTCAGCGCAAGTCTAAGGCACCGAGGACGCCCAAGCCGGTCGTGGTTTCAGCCACTGATTTTCGGTCGGACCGAGAATCGCGATCAGTCGATAGCCTTCTTCTGTCGAGTTGTCGAACAGGATCGTGTGGTCGGCGCGCTTTACCGCGATCGGCAGATTAGCCAGGCTACGTTCATAACGTCGCCGCACGTCCGCTTCTGGCACATCGTGGCCGCCGGCGAGAACACGATCGCGGATTCGGCCCAGATTAATCTCGACATTGTCCGTCCCGATGTAAACCAGCACAATCTCAAAGCCGCAACGACGTGCGTCCAGCATCATCCGCAGATAATTCTTCCCCGATAGCGTCGTCTCGACCGCGAAACTTTCCGCCCGCCGGAGGTGGTCATTCGCAGACCTCAAAACCTGCCGAGCGCCCGCGATCGGGAATGCGGTCGATGCGGTTGGCTGCAGGGCCTTTCCAATTGAGTCGGGATCAAGCAATGGAATTTCTTTGAACAGCTCCGCGTTCCACCGGGTCAAGGTGGTCTTGCCGGAGCCATTCGCTCCCGCAATCAATGTAAGTTTGGCAGGGGTCACCGCGACTGCTGGCTAGGGTGCGTAGGCTGTTTGCGTTGCCGCTCTGCGAGAATCTCCTTCAGCCGCTTTCTGTCAATCGCCAGTCCCGCGCGGGCGGCCTCGGCCATCTTCTGTGCGAACTCCAGCAGGTTCTCAGCCATGACTATAAGAATACTCCAATAAAGACGGTTCTCAAGCGCTTTGGCACTCGCAGAATCAATACCTTGTGCATGGACCGGAATCCGGCAGGTCGCTGGCGGCGGATTCACAGTTTACCGACGTGCTGCATGGTCTGAGCCGAGCGCTGCAGAGCCTCAACCGCCTCGACGAAGGGTGCCGACCTTCGCTCGGCTTGGACGGGCGAGGGCGCCCGTCCAACACGAGGCCTCNNNNATCAAAGGCGCGCTCGATCGCGTGCCGCAGCTTGATCCCAAGGAAATTGAAGACGTGATCCTGGGCTGTGCCATGCCCGAAGGCGAGCAGGGGATGAACGTGGCCCGCATTGCGTCGCTGCGCGCTGGGCTGCCGGTGGAGGTGTCGGCGGTGACCATCAATCGCTTCTGCTCCTCCGGCTTGCAGGCGATTGCCATGGCGGCCGAGCGCATCATGAGCGGCGGCGCGGAGGTCATGGTCGCCGGCGGCACCGAATCCATGTCGATGATCCCCATGGGCGGCAATAAGATTTCGCCGAACCCCTGGCTGGTCGATCATTATCCCGACGCGTATCTCTCGATGGGCCTGACCGCGGAGCGCGTAGCGGCGCGCTTCGGCATCACGCGCGAGCAGTGCGACCAGTTTTCCTTGCGCAGCCATCAGAAGGCCCTGGCCGCAATCGCCTCCGGCAAGTTCGACGACGAGACCGTCGCCGTGCCGGTGACTTTCACGACTCCGAACGGTGCGAAACCGAAGAAACAGGAAATTTCTTTCAAGGTGGACGAGGGCCCGCGCGCCGACACTTCAATCGAGGCTCTGGGCGCGCTCAAGGCTGCGTTTCACGTCAAGGGTGTGACCACGGCCGGGAATTCTTCGCAGATGTCGGACGGCGCGGCCGCGGCCGTAGTGATGTCGGCCCACCGGGCGAAGGAGCTCGGCATCGCTCCGCTGGCGCGTTATGTCGCGTTCGCTACCGCTGGATACAAGCCGGAAGAGATGGGCCTCGGCCCGGTGTTTGCCATCCCGAAGGCGCTGAAACTGGCGGGCATGAAGCTCTCGGACATCGACGTGATCGAACTGAACGAGGCGTTCGCCGCGCAGTCGCTGGCGGTGATTCAAGAAGCCGGGCTTGATCCCGAGCGCGTGAATCCAAATGGCGGAGCGATTGCCCTCGGCCATCCCCTGGGATGTACGGGAGCGAAGCTGACCGCCAGCATCATCCGCGAACTGAAGCGCCGCAAGGGACGCTACGGCATGGTGACCATGTGCGTCGGCGGAGGCATGGGCGCGGCGGGGATTTTCGAAAATCTGAGCTAGAGTGGACTTCCTTCGTGTACGTTCGTGTCCTTCGTGGTTAAGAGAGAAGCGAGAAAAGCTTGAACCACCAAGGACACGAAGATACACGAAGGAAAACTGACCAATTGTTGTGTGACTTACCTCCTAGCGAATGGCCTCAGGAACGGCAATAAAGGAGGTCATGGCTACTGTTACGATCACTCGAAACAATGTTCAGGAGATTAGTCACGCCGTGATTACTGCGGCAATGCGGGTTCATTTGGAACTTGGGCCTGGACTCCTGGAGAGCGCATACACAGCTTGCTTGCAGTATGAACTCAAGAAGGCAGGATTCAAGTCGGATGCGCAAGTGGGTTTGCCCGTGGTCTACGATGGCGTAAAATTAGACCTCGGCTACCGCATTGATCTGTTGGTGGAGGATGTGGTCATCGTCGAACTAAAGTCTGTGGACGCGATTGCACCTGTTCATCAGGCGCAAGTCATCTCCTACTTGAAACTCAGTGGACGTTCCCTCGGACTTCTCATAAACTTCAATGTCGCCCACCTGAAGGACGGCATCAAGCGATTTGTGAACGGTACTGGTTGGAAGTAAAGGCATTAACCACCAAGGACACGAAGGTCCACGAAGGAGAATCAACTCGTTAGGCTCTTCCTTCGTGAACCTTAGTGACCTTGGTGGTTCAAGCTTTTGGCTGCGTTCGAAGGATATCTATTATGGCCACTACAGCAATTCCTAAGACTAAGATTTCCGGCGGCAGCTTCCTGCTGGAAGAGCGGCAGACTGCCGATGTCTTCACCCCAGAAGATTTTTCCGATCAGCACCAGATGATCGGGCAAACCACCGAAGAGTTTGCCACCAACGAAATTCTGCCCCAATCCGAAAAGATCGAGCACAAGGATTTCGCGATTTCGCGCGACCTGCTGAAAAAAGCCGGCGACCTCGGCCTCAGCGGAGTTGAGATTCCCGAGGCCTACGGCGGCCTCGAGATGGACAAAGTCACCGCCGCCATCATCGCCGACAACATCGCCAAGTACGCCGGGTTTGCCACCACCTGGGGCGCGCACAGCGGCATCGGCCTGTTGCCCATCGTTTATTTCGGCACCGAAGAGCAGAAGAAAAAATATCTGCCCCAACTGGCGGCGGGAACCATGGTCGGCGCGTACGCCTTGTCGGAAGCGACTTCCGGCTCCGACGCCCTCAATTGCCGCGCCCGCGCCGTCCTTTCGCCCGATGGCAGGCACTATCTCCTGAACGGCGAGAAAATGTGGATCACCAACGCCGGATTCGCCGACCTGTTTACGGTGTTCGCCAAGATCGACGGCGAGAAATTTTCCGCCTTCCTGGTGGAAAGATCCTTCCCGGGATTCTCCATTGGCAACGAAGAGCACAAAATGGGCATCCGCGGTTCTTCCACCTGCCCCGTCATTCTGAATGACTGCAAGGTGCCGGTCGAGAATCTGCTTGGCGACATTGGCAAGGGGCATATCATCGCCTTCAACATCCTGAACGTTGGGCGCTTCAAACTGGGCGCGATGTGCGTGGGCGGAGCGCGGGTTTCGATCGAAAGCGCCGTGGCCTATGCCAAACAACGCAAAGCGTTCGGCAAAACGATCAGTGATTTCGGCCTCATTCGGGAAAAAATCGCGAACATGGCCACGCTCATCTATGTCGGCGAATCGGCCGTCTATCGCACGGTTGGGATGATGGACGCGCTGCTCTCGGAAATCGACTCTGCCAGCCCCGACGCCGCCAAAGAACGGCGCAAGGCCATCGAGGAGTACGCGGTCGAGTGTTCGATCCTCAAAGTCTGGGGCTCGGAGATGATCGACTACGTCGTCGACGAGACCCTCCAGATTTATGCCGGCTACGGCTTCGTGGAAGAATATCCGGCGGAACGGGCCTACCGCGACGCTCGCATCAACCGCATTTTCGAAGGCACCAACGAAATCAACCGGCTGATCATTACGGGCTTCCTTTTGAAGCGGGCGATGAGTGGCCAGTTGCCGCTGATGCCGGCGATCAAGAAGCTGATGGACGAAGTGCTGAGCGGGCCGTCCGCGGGCGAAGAGATCGAAGGTCCGCTATCCGAAGAACGCAAACTGGTCGCGCAGGCGAAGAAACTCGGCTTGTTCGTCTCCGGCGCCGCCACGCAGAAATACATGCAGAAGATCCAGGACCAGCAGGAAGTGATGGGCGCGATCGCCGATATGACGATCGAAATTTATGCCATGGAATCGGCCGTGCTCCGCGCGCAGAAGATGGTCGAGCACAAAGGCGAAGCTTCGGCTGCGCTGCCCATTGCCATGACCCGTGTGTACCTCACGCAGGCTCTGGACAAGATCGAAGCGGCGGCAAAGAAGGTCATTGCCGACGTGGCGGACGGCGACATGCTCAAGACTCAACTGGCGATCGTGCGGCGCTTGTCCAAGCACGAGCCCTTCAACACGATTGCGCTGCGCCAGCAGATTGCGCAGAAGACGCTGGAGGCAGGGAAGTACACGCTGGCGTAAACGGTGGCTGCATTGCATGCGGTGGATGGGTGGGCATCGCGCCTGTCCATCCCCGCCCGATAACTTGTTGCAGGGGTCGACGGTCCTCCACGATCCTGCAACTGAAATATATCTGGAACTTCCAGGATGAGAACATGAAAAAGTCGGGCGCGAGTCAGGGCCAGCCGGCACCGGTGCTGATCTCGAAAAGAATCGCCGACCTCGGGGACTGGCGNNGGGCGCGTCTCTGAAGGATCCGGCCCGCCTCTTCAACTCAAGTCTCGAAGGAAACGTCCGCCGCGCGATCGACATCCGCGAAGGAGAAGAAGTTGACGAGTCCGACTTCAAGGCGCTCGTTCGCCAAGCGATCGCCCTCAACCGTTCCGGCAAGTCGAAACCTTCCAAGTCGAAACTTTCGAAGAAAAAGGCGAAGTCCTAAGGCTTATCGCGCAGTTGTATCGTGGCAGGCTTCAAGCGGGCGGCCTCCGCATTTGCGCCTGCCACGGGCAGAAGTTTAGTCCTTCGGAAAGTTCGGGTCCGCCTTCACTTCTTCAATCTGTTTCGTGTGGCGTTCGGAGTGCGCCGAAATCAGCAGGATCCACTGATAAGCATCGAGCGACCCCAGCAACGGGTGCGGGCCGAAGTGGTCGCGCAGATCCTCGTTCGTGGTTCGGACGTAGTCCATCGTCGCTTTGCGGCTGTCCTCGAAGGCCTTCACGGTTTCTTCGCGAGTCGCCCAGCGATGGGTTGGTTTCAGGAACTCCGGGGCCTGCGCCTTGTGACTGCGGTCGGGGACCATCTTCAGGATGATCTCGTCTTTTCCCGCAACCTCGGCCCGCTTGTCGGGGTTNNACCGCAATGTGCTCCGACACTTCGGCCACCGACCAGCGGTCCGGCGCGGGCTTGAATGTCCACTGCTTCTCCGACAATCCAGCAATCGATTTCAGAAATGCGTCGTGGGTGGCTTGCAGACTCTTGAGCGCGCCTTCACGCTCCTGTGCCGACAAAGTCGCGGGCGCCGGAGCTGCCGTAGTTTGAGCGATGCCTGCCAGCGCAAGCGCGAAGACCAGACCCAGCACAGCAGAGAACTTCCATTGGATTTTCATTTCATTGCCCCTGTGAGATTGGAAACGCGGTAGAGCAATTATAGTGGAGGCCCGCAAAAGCGCAAATTGAAGCATCGAAACATTAAAATCAACGACCAGGTCGCTGAATGACGAAATGATTCAATGACTGAATTTACTCGAACCAGCCGCTGCGGTAAGCCATCCACCACGAGACGTATCCGATCGGAATGGTCGCGCCCAGAGCCCACCAGATCGGCAGAATGAAATCGGCGGCCAGCCCCAGCACGGTGAAGGCGATCCAGAAGATCTTGCGCTCCATATTCTGGATTGTATGTCTTTCGCGCCACCGATCGGCGTGATCGGCTCCCCGAGAAGAAACTTTCGTGTCGAGACGGGGATTACCCCGGCTCCCCCGCCGTCGAGTGAGACCCGGCAAGCCGTGTCTCTGCGGAAGATCACGCTTTCGGCCGGAGTTCTTCCATCACACTCTGAATCAACTCCTTGGCGTCGGAGAGATTCTTCATGATGATCTGCACGTCCATAACCGGCTTGCCGGGCCAGCGCTGGCTCTGGCAGTAAACCCCATGCTGCCCAACCAGGGCCATGGCGTCGGTGACCAGGTCCATGGTGACGGCCAGACGTCCGCGGGGTACGCCCATGCGCAGTTCGAAGTGCTCGAGCTCTTCCTGCTTTTCGTTGAAGACGGCCATCGACAGATTGTAATGCCGATGTGCGTATAATTCTCGTGCAGCCCTTAGCTCTTAGTTCTTAGCCAACAGTTAAAAGCCAACAGCCAATCGCGTGCTGTCTCCAGGAGGGACAAATCATGAAAAACTTTGTCTTAATCGCAGCTTCACTCTTCGCTATGGCAACCATCGTCTCGGCGCAAATGGACATGTCGGACAAGAAAGCCAATCGCCCCAGTCCGGCGGCCAGCGCCGAATGCAAGTTTTCCGACGGCAAGACCATCAAGATCGATTATTCCAGCCCGCGCGCGAAAGGACGTAAGATTTTCGGCATCGCGGCCGAGCAGGCCCTCGTCCCATACGGAGAGATCTGGCGCACCGGCGCGAACGAAGCGACCACGTTTGTCACCGGCGCCAACCTGAAAGTCGGAGGCAAGGATGTGCCCGCCGGCAACTATACGATCTTCACCATTCCCAAGGCCGATGAGTGGACCCTGATTGTCAGCAAGAAGACAGGCCAGTGGGGAACCGAGAGTCCCGTCGAGAAGGATGAGGTGTTGCGGGTGCCCATGAAGGTTTCCAAAAACGGCCCGCCGGTTGAAAATTTCCTGATTGCATTCGACCAGGCCGGCAGCAAATGCACCCTCCGCATGGAGTGGGCAACTACCGTCGCCAGCGTCGAGATCAGTAAGTAGTGGTAGTGGAGAGACGGGCGCCTCGCCCGTCCCTCCACTGTCCAACCCTGTCGCGCTTCTATAAGTCCAGGCACCATTCCCGGCGCTATACTGGAACCCGATGCGCCCGATACTACGCTTTCTTTGGAACTCCACCCGGGGACACCGCATTGCTCCCTGGCGCAGTCCCTATCT
>PMBA01000310.1:11076-13463 GCA_003152795.1 Acidobacteriaceae bacterium
AAATTTGTCATCCTTCGCTTCGCTCAGGATGACAAAGCCATTGACTCCACCAAGCCGCACCTAAGTCAGGGCCCTTCCATCACTACATTGACTTCGCTGCCCTTACCTGCGCCCAGCAGTTGGTGAGCGGAGCCCCGGTTGGTTGCCACTTCCAGAAAACCCATGCTGCCGAGAATTCCGAAGACTTCGCCGGGAGCCCCCTCGGCGTAGTTTGCGCACATGCGCGTCGCCTGCGCCTTGGTTCCAATCGCGATCTTGAAACCGGGCGGCGTCGCTGCGAATAGTTGCGGCGCATCCTGCGGCGTGATGTTGGTGATGAGATTGCCAAACCGATCGACTTTCAGGATGACTCCCCGCAGCGTGTGCTCATCGACTGGCTTGGGACGGGGCGCGCCAAAACGGACATAGTCGGTGATCTCATCACCAAAGCGATCGGGCTCGACTCCCTTGGCCAGATAAGCCGCGACCGGGGAGAAGATATCGCGTGCGTGAAACGTGTTGCTGCCAGGCTGCAGAAAATAATGCCCGGCGGTGACGTGGCGGACCGAAATGCGCTCTTCGCGGTCGTAGATCAGAGAAAGCACGCCGTTGTCGGGAGCCACAAACATGTGGCGGTCGCCCGTCATCAGCACCGGCCGCCGCGCCGTCCCGACGCCCGGATCGACGATCACCATGTGCACGGTGCCGGAAGGGAAGTACGAGTAGGCCTGCGAAATGGTCAGCGCGCCGTCCAGAATATCGAAGGGTTGCACCGCATGGCTGATGTCGATGATCTGCGCCTCGGGGGCGATCTCCAGGATGACCCCTTTCATCGCGCCGACGAAGTGATCATTGAGTCCGAAATCCGTGGTGAGAGTAATGATCGCCGTGTGTGCCAATCCGTTGCCTCGTCGTTCCAGAACTTTTTCAGGAACTCTACGAAGTATCGGACGCCCGGTCACGGCGCGTCAAGGTAAGTTGTCAGTGGAGCGCCGCGCGTCCCCGCCCCGCCGTCTGGCTGCCAAAGGCTCGGCGAGAGCCCGTTCCTTCGTCCCATTGGCTACGCGGCCGAGCTGTCAGTCGACCTGCACGTCGCCCGAACCCGTGTGTACCGAGACCGTTGGACCGCCGCCGCGCACCTTGCCGACCACACTCTTCCTCGACTCCTGGATGCGGCCCTGGATGGTCGTAGTCACCGGATGGCCCACCGTGACGCTTCCCGAACTCGAAGAAATATCGACGTCGAAGGCGGCGTCCGCGGGCACATTCAGGTTCACGTTTCCCGAGCCGGTGCGGACGCTCCACATGTTTTTGGGTAAGCCTTTGCCGTGAATATCGCCGCTGCCCGCCTCGGCATGAAATCCGCCATTGATCCCATTTACCGTGATGTTGCCCGATCCCGTGCGGATGTCCACGTCGCCCGCACCCATTTCCTCGATTTCGATATCGCCGCTGCCCGCCTTGACCTTCGCCGGACCGGAGAGCTCGCGCCCCTTAACATTTCCCGAGCCCGTCTGGAAACGCATTTCGCCGGTCAGCCGCGCCAGTCGCAGGTCGCCCGATCCACTCTCCAGATCGATGTTGCCCTTCAAGCCTTCGATATTCTGGTCGCCGCTGCCGGTGTGCGCTCGGACCGCCGTATTCTCCGGCGCCGTGATTTCGTAGTCCACCGAAATGTTGTTCAGGTTCACGTAGTCGATGCGGATCCCGTTGCCGTTCTGACGAATGGGAGGATTGTTCTGCAACTCCTGCACCTCCGCCTTATGGTCGCCGCCGAACCAGGAATTGCCCGAATGAATCTTGGCATGAATCGAAACCGTGCCCGCCGCGCCGTTCCGGACAGTGATGTCGCCGGAGCGCGTCAGCACCTCGAGATCGACGTTGCCGTTGACCTGGAACGACCGGTCAAAGTGTCCAATCTCCGAAGCGAACCCGGCCAGCGAGGTGGCCAAAATAAAAACCAGTGTGCGAACGGCGCGATGCCGAAGCAGAGATTTGTCAGTCATAGCAGTCCAACTCCATAAAGTATGTCTAAGATGTTAGGTCAGCGATTTTTCCCGAGCTAAGAGCCAAAAGCCAACAGCTGCTTTTCTCACTGCAATACCACCTGGTCGCCTTCCTTTAGTCCTTGCAGCAATTCGGTCTTGGCGCCATTTGAGATGCCGATGTTGACCGCGATCTTTTTCTTGCCTTCCTTGGCTTTCGGATCCGGCACTTCCACCGATGCCTTCTTATCTTTGTCGTAGATAATCGAGCCTTCCGGNNTTGTCCTTGAACGACTCGACTTTGATCCGCGCCGGTTGTCCCAGATAAACCTTGCCGATATCGCTTTCGTCCACTTTGCCTTTGACGTAAACCTCGCTGGTATCGCCGAGCGTCATTACCAGCGTCGCCGAAGAACCAAGCAC
>PMBA01000310.1:13475-14061 GCA_003152795.1 Acidobacteriaceae bacterium
GCCTTCGACACATTCTGCTTGTTCAGTGACATCTCGTAATTCTTCTCCGCGTCATCCAGCGCGGAAGCTGAAACCACGCCATCCTTCGCCATACCCTGGGCACGCTCGTACGCCCGCTTCAGCAGCGGCACGTCCGGTCCCTCGGCGTCGACCTTCGCGCGCTCCAGGTCGGCACGCGTGCCGTTCAGGCTGGCGCTCGATCCCTCCAATTGCGCCCGCGCCTGGTCCACCCGAGCCTGAATCTCTTCCTTGTCAAGTTCGGCGAGCACTTGCCCCTTCTTCACCTTGTCGCCGTAATCGACGTAGAGCTTCTTCACGATGCCGCTGGCCTTGGACTTGATCTCAACCTTCGTGATGGGCTCGATCTTGCCCGTCGCCACCACGCTTTTCGCCAGGTCGCCCTTTTCGACTTTGGCCAGCTTCGAGGGGTCTATCTTGGTGCCGCCGCTCGATGCGATCACGGCAACGACAACAACGAGCACCAGAACCGCTACCGCGATCGAGCCGTATATGATCCGCTTACGCCGCTTCTTCTTGCCATTTCCGTTACCTTCCACGACCGCCTCCTGCTTGATTTCAAATCTTA
>PMBA01000079.1 GCA_003152795.1 Acidobacteriaceae bacterium
GGGGCAGCATTCTGCGTCACCCGGGAACGTGACGGCGATCACATGAAGGGAAAACGTGCCCGCCGATTCTGGCAAAGAGGATCGCAGCCCATGCCCTGCGACAACCGCCGCAATGTATCGTGATCACTGTGCGGACTGCGACCCGCTCCGATGTCTCCAACTGACTTTTTTCGCCAGACCGCGCTGCTGAGCTTCCGCCTGCCAGCAGCGCGGCTTGCGTTCAGTGTCCCGTGATCGTATAACTCGCTACCGCGACACCGCTTTGCGCAATCCCGTTTCCGGCAGCCATCGCTCGAACCACGCTCGTGGTCGAAACCGTAATGCTGCACGGGTTCGAGCACGAAGGCGACGAGGTTGAGGGGAACGATCCATCGGTCGTGTAGTAGATCGTAACGCCGCTGGTCTTATCCGATATGGTCACATTCTGCGCCGAGGAGTAAGTGCCAGATCCCGGCGAGAAGGTGGGGGTGTTCGCCGCGATCGTATAGACAGCAACCGAAGTACCGCTTTGCGAGATTCCGTTGCCAGCAGCTATCGCCCGGATCGTGGTTGTGATCGAAACCGTCAGTGAGCACGGACTCGAGCACGAAGGCGACGAGGTTGAGGGGAAGGATCCATCGGTCGTGTAGTAGATCGTAACGCCGCTGGTCGCATCCGAGATGGTCACACTGACTGGCGTTGAATAGTAGGTTCCGGCGCCGGGCGAGAAGGTCGGATTGCTCGCCGCAATCGTGTACGTCGCTACGGCTACGTTGCTTGCAGTAAAACCGCCTCCGGAAGCGATGGCCTTGAACGGGGTTGTAGTCGAAACTGGGAGCTTGCACGGATTCGAGCATGAAGGCGAGGACGTGGTTGGACCGGTCCCGTTGGTTGTGTAGTAGATCGTCGCGCCGCTTACCGCGTCCGAGATGGTCACCGTCTGCGTCGTGTAATACGTGCCAGACGAGGGGGAGAACGTTGGAAGTGGAGCCTGGATCAGGTACGTGCCGCTGGATACCGAACTGGTGAGGTAGGCATAGGCAGCCGTGATTGCATTGATCGTCGTGTTCTGTGAAACCACAATCGGCACCGAGTACGGCGTCGATGCAGCCGTTGGAGTCGACCCGTCCGTGGTGTAGTACATCGGGAGGTTGAGGGTGTTCGACAGCTTCACCGATTGCGGCGTACTGAACGTTGAAGGTGTGGGCGAGAAGGTTGGCGCCGGGGCCGTCGGGAGCACGATGGAGTAGGTAGCGGAAGCCACGTTGCTCTGCGGAATCCCCGCATGGGTCGCCAGCGCATGAATCGTTGTGGTGGTCAAAATGGTAATCGGTGTCGAGTAAACGAGAGAGCTTTTCGTTGGCGTTGATCCATCCGTTGAGTAATAGATCGTCGCGCCAGTCATCGAGTCCGAAATCGTTACGACCTGCGGCGAATGGTATGTAGTTGTTGGCGAAGGAGAGAAAGTTGGTGTGGGAACCCCCGGATCTGGGGCATGCATCACGGACGCCCAATACGCCAATTGCGACTTGGTATAGGCGTGCGCGCCCGGCATGCCTGGAGGCAAGGTCAGGCCATAGGAATTTGTCTGGCCGTCGTTCCCCACGTGGCATTGGCCACAGGCAAGGTCAACATCCTGCCACGCTGCGGGAGTGAAAGTCGTACCATCCAACGCGGAGAGTTCTGGAGCCGTGCTCAGAGAACTTATGCCTTGGTTGTAAAGCTGGTCGGGCGTCGGGAATGTCCGGTAATTGGGATCTGTACTGATCCTGAACATGTGACTGCCGGCGCGCCCCAAAGCGGCTTGCATATGACACGTGATACACGCTCCCGGGATGTCAGCAGAAGTCCCAGTCGGGAACGGAGTGCCCGGTCCCATCGGATGGTTGACCGTCGACATGATGTTGCTGGACAGCGCGTGGCATTGATCACACCGAGTCGCAATCGGTTTCGGAGCGTTTGCCGCAGCGACCGTGCTCTGGTGCGGATCGTGGCAGCCCGTGCACCCAAGATTTTTGGTGGGGTCACCCAGGCTTTCGCTGAAATCGCTCCCGTACGTGCCGGAGATGGTGACAGAGAGATCTGAAGAGTGTTGTGCGTTCTGGATCAGGGTACCGTTAAAGCGGGCGTGTGGACTATTGAGGAATGCTTGCCCGGCTTCGTGATCAACATAGGGCTTGTAAATCCACTTCGACGAATTGGCGAGACAGGTGGAATAGCTCGCCCCGGACAGGTCTGAGCAGTATCCGTGGTCAAGCGTTTTCATCGTGTTTGCCGGACTGATGCTGCCCGTAACCGGTGGATTGGCGGTTGGGTTCGCCATGGTAATGCTTTCTTCCCGGTGGCACTCAATGCATAACGCCGTTGCCGCTTCATTCTGGCGGATGGTGGCTTGCAGGCCACCCTCCGGATGCGAGCCCGAGGTCCAAGCAGCAACGTGACACCTCTCGCACTGAATCCCAGTCAAGAACCAGGACGAAGTGCCGTTGGTACCGGAAGCTGCGAATCCATCCGTGGGAATTCGGCTGAACTGCGCATCCGGAATCCAGGTAACTCTATCGTTAGCGTTCGACGTAGGCTCCGGTGCGGATTGATCAAAATTATAGCCAGTGCTGTGGCAACGCCCGCAGTCGAAGTTGCCCTTCGGATACAAGTCACCGCTGAATCCGCTGTCGAAAACCGAATTCAAGTGAGTGCCAGCTGGATTAGCGGTTCCGCCGTAGTTCTCCCACCCACCGTAAAGATAAAAGAGATTTCGGAGTCCGCCCGCCGCAACCGTGGGAGCAACTGGCGTGTAGGCAGCGGGAGCGTGAGAATTGGGCAGAGTGTAATAGGGATATTGGCAAGCCTGGTCGGTCGAATTCAGCCCGTTCTGCGCCGGAGTCCCGAGAGGATTACACCAGCCCAGCGTGACTTGGCCGTTGTTCCAGTTAAAAGTGCTTCCTGACCCGTAATACCCGTCGTTTGTCGAATAGCCTGCGCCGTCGGGACCGCTCCAAAGAACAGTGGGGGCGATCTTGCGGAGGCTATTCTTATGCCCCGTCATCAGGTAGGGGAGAGTATCAGTCCCGAAGTGACAGCTCAAACACTGGTTCACGTCGGAATAGCGCGTCGTCCAACCACCGGCGCCATTATTGGCGGCTCCATCCCCGTGATACACCTGGCCGGTTCCGTTCGGCTCATAGGTGAGATTGTCTTCGGGGGCACATCCCTGACTCAGGTAGCACTGCGAATACAGATTCAGCGGATAGAGGACAACAATTGCCAGGATAATAAATGCGATAGACCTTGCTCCACTCGATTTCGCCGTCATAATTGATCTCCGCGTCTTAACTGGTATCTTGCTAATTCAACTTGAATTGCTGACTAACCAGGCCCCGTTCATTAAGTGTCTTGCGGGGAGAGACGCCGTCGTGGAAGACGTGCACGGCAGACTCTTCCATCGGATCAGATCAAAATCAATTTTCAAGACCGGGAGCTGACAGGTATGAACGAGACACGCCATCCTTTTCCCGCCCGGCCAGTGAGCAAGTCCGGATTGCAAAGCAATGCAAACCAAGTTGCACGAACAAACGGACTCTGGGTATGGGTAGCAGCAATGAGCGCGCAACGTCAGTGACACGACTCACTCATTACTGTGACCTTGACCTGGCCCACATGATTCGTAAGGCGAGAGAACTGGGAAGGGCGAGGCTGCAGATCAATCAGGATGACTCCACGCCCTCCCTCAGCGGTTGAAGCCGGAATTCAGGCCGAGCCATTCGGCACCGCTGGAGGAGGCTGCGGAAAACGTGCCAGCATCAAAGCTGCCGTCTTGAGCAGTGCCGCCTATGGGCGGACGCGGCGAAGGATGAAGTAGACCTGGCGGACGTAAACCCCCTGTTTGTAAATCATGTATCCGTCGGAGACGTGCACGATTTCAAATCCTTCGGCGCGGAGCGGCGGAATACCGGTCTCCATCAGCACCTGTGGCTGCTCCGTAAACGCAATTACGTAGTCGGGACTCAACCGTCTGAATTCGTCTGGGTCCACGGCAAGGCCGTAAAATGGCATGCCATGGTGATAGTACGCGGTGGGCATGTTTACGAGGATGTTACGGTCGAAATAAGCCTGCACTCCGACGACTCCATAAAGGAATCCAAGGATTCGCCCCCGATCCGCCCCGACTGACTTGAGGTAGTTCGCAGCGTCTTCAGCGCCGCTGTATGGGTAGAGGTATTCGTTACGAATTGCGACCTCGGCGTCCCAGATATTTAGCGCACATAGACAGAGTAGTGCGGCCACCATGGCCTGCAACCCGCGCCGCTGGAGCGCGCTAAACCCGCGCTGCTCTTTCCAGTCGGGCCACGCAACCCATAGCGCGGTGATTGCTGCGACGAACAGCGTTCCATGGTGGTGCGCGTAACCGTGAATTAGACAATAGAGAGCAATCAACGACAATAACGGCAATGCATAGATCAGCAACCTGCCGCGCAGGAAACACCACCAACCGGCGAACAGGATGAACAAAGCCGAAGGCAGCCAGTAATCAAGAAAAGCACCCGAGATGGTTGACTCCAACTTGGCGAGTGTTGTGGGCTGCATGGCCTGAATGAACGTAGGCATCGCTTCGAGCAGCTTTTTCTTGTTGAACTCTCCAACATCCGGCGTCGGCTTCAAGATGACACCGATGAACAGAAAGGTCAGTGCCATTACAGCGACGCAAATCTTGTAGCGCTTCTGCACTCCCGCTTCCAGAGTGCGCCACGCGCGGACCGCTTCGATCAAATAGGCCAACCCGAAACAGCCAGCGAGAATTGTGCCGTGCAGGCTCAAGTTCGCCAGCAAGACCAATACCACCGTCATGCGCTCTGGATGCTTGATGTCCTTGAACAGCATGGCCGCCGCGAATGCCAGCAGGGGCAGCAGCGTGTAGGGGCGCGCGATCACCGCGTACTGGTAGACCATGAAATAGGTGAAGGCGAGCGGCCAGCGGATGATCCGTGGAAACGGCGCTTTGAAGATCAGCAACGCCGCTCCGGCGGTAGCGCCAGCCATACCGATGTAGCCGAGCGCGCCATATTTCGCGTGGAAGACGTGTTGCGCCACCCACAGGATGGTGTGCCACAGGCCGGGAGAGCCCTCGTAGCGCAGTTCATGAAACCAGATGGCGCGCAGACTGAGATCGCGCGCAATCAGCCAGGCCTGCGCCTCGTCCGCCCACTTCTCGTGATATTGAATGGTGAAGCTGACAACTGCAATCCACAGGCCGAGCACGCCGAAGTCCCCAATCCGCCACCATGGACTGTAAGAAGAAGCAGTGGACGAATACCCAGACACGTCACCAGACGCGGGAGCGGCTAGATCAATCTGCGCTTCGCCGGGAACTTCGATCGGGTCAGTCATNNACGGTCCGTCGTTTGTTCAGCCGGTTACCGCCCTTTAGGAGGGAGTCGGCGTCGCCGGGCCAGACGGGCGCGGGCGCTGGCGCTCCACTGGATGAATCACTATCGCCGCGCATATACCGTTGCAATCTCATCGTGAAAAACGAGCTGGAAACGCGGGTCGATGGTCAGTATCTTAGCCAGCGGAAGATGCGAATCAAGCAGCACCACGCCCGCCTCGTTGAGGTAAGGGTCGGTGGCGTACGAGGTGTCGGCGTCCTGAGTCGCTAGGAAAATCCGGTCCAGATCGTCTCCGTAGAGATCGTTGCGCCCGTCGATGGCCACCGGGTAATCGGGCATGTACCACATGAGGAACCCTCCCCAGTTCAGATTGTTGTAGAGCGGGCCGGGCACCGGATTCCTCCGCAGGAAGTTGACCGCGTTGACCGGATATTGGGCGCTGATTGCCCGATCGAAACCGCGCTGGTTGAAATCGGTGCCGCGAGAGAACAGAGCCAGCAACACGACGACGGCCGCCGCCACTCCAGTTGTCTCGAACCAGCGTTCGGGAAGGTCGTGCTCTGCTTCAGGCGGGGGAAAATCCGCAATGCAGGCCGCGGCTGGGATGCAGATAAACCACGCGTCGCGCATGGTGCGATACGCAACCACGCTTGCGGCCGTCAGTAAGGCCAGTTTGAATGGGTCGAGCTTCTTCCGCCATCCCACGGCAAAGAATCCAGCGGCAGTCAGCAGCAGTTCCGCGTAATCGCTATACCAGCGGAAGGGGAGCGGCTGCAGTTCCTGGATGACGGAGTAAGCGAGCTTCGCCTTCGAGTATTCGTAAACCGCAACATAAGGATGATAGAAGTTGGGGCCAACCAGGGTTGCGAGTACGCAGGCCGCGAACAAAACGGCCAGAATCCTGGCGGGAAACTTGGGAGCAAGCAGAAAGCCGGGAGCAATGCCGAGTGTGTTCGCCAGTTGCTGCGCGAGCGATATCGCCAGCAGCAGACCTACGAGGAACAATCCGTAGATGAATTGGATGTGCAGGTTCGCCCATATCAGAAAAATCGGTGGCAGCCAGTAGAGCAGCCGCACACGGCCGCTGCGATTCGCCTCCAGCAACAGCGTCAGAACCACTGCGAACAGCACCATGGAAAAAAAGAAAGGCCGCGGCATCCCATTGAAAAGGAACGCCGAGCAAACGATCCCGGTCAGCACGCACGCCAGCCAGAACCGGCCTGAAAGACGCCGCAGCATCCAGTAAATGGCATAGGCGACCGACAGGGTGAGAAACGTTCCGAACAGGCCCATGCCGAGCAGGCCGAACCAGGCGTAGGCCCGCGACAGAAGAACCTCGTACCCCCAACTGTAGGCAACCCACGGGCGATTGGCCGCAGTGCGCGACAGAATGCCGGTATGGGGAACGGCCACGTGCTCGACGATCCAATCGCCAACTTTGAGATGCCACCAGATGTCGAGGTCCAGCACGCAGAGCTTGAGTTGGAAGGCGATTACTCCGACTCCGGTCAGCAGCGCGGCCAGAGCGGA
>PMBA01000315.1 GCA_003152795.1 Acidobacteriaceae bacterium
CTGGGCGACTTCATCGAAGACCGGGCGGTGGTTTCTCCGGCCGAGGCCGTGATCAACGTCAACCTCAAGGACCAGACTTCGCAGGTGCTGCGCACGCTGACACCGCGCGAAGAAAAGGTCATCAAGATGCGCTTCGGGCTGGAAGACGGCTCGGAGCACACATTGGAGGAAGTTGGACAGTCGTTTGCGGTCACCCGCGAGCGCATCCGGCAGATTGAGGCGAAGGCGCTGAGAAAGCTGCGGCATCCATCGCGGTCGCGGAAGCTGCGGGCGTTCATGGACGGGGTGAGGGACTAGGTTAGAGGGCAGAGGTCAGATTGTAGAGGTGGGGCGCGAGCGAATCGCGCCCCTTTTTTTGTGTGGTCAGGGGAAGTCCGCGCGGGCGCTTGCCCCACGGGCCGGGTAAACACTCGACTTGAGTGGGACAGAATGGCCCGGGTCTTGGGCGCGGGGACAAGATGTCCCATATGGGGATTGGGAGTGTGCTTGTAACTATATGAAACAACAGGTTCTGGAGTGGTACGTGGGATGGTGATGCGGTTGCAACTATGGCGGTGTGCGTCACTCGGTTTGTGAGGAGAGCGGGTCTATGAAGCAAGTCAAGAAAGCAACTCTGGCGTTACGGTATCTGGCCTTAGTGGTGGTGATCCTGGGAGCGAGCATGGCATCGGCGGCAGGGCCGAGCAAGCTGGCGAGCGACCTGGCGACGGCCCGGAGAGGGCAGTGGGTGAATGTGATTGTCCAATACCGTACGGCGACCAGAGCAAATCTTGCGCATGCCCAGAGCCTGGCGAAGACCGGGACGGCGCTACGCACGCTGCCGCTGATCAACGCGGTGGCGCTGACCGTAAAGTCGGACTCGCTGGCGACGCTGGCGAACAATGCCAACGTGTTGCATGTTTCGATCGATCACCAGGTGTTCGAGACGTCGACGACTACCGACTTCTACGATCAGGCGGTGAACGCGCCGTATGCCTGGTCGGCGGGATTGGATGGCAGCGGAATCGGTGTGGCGGTGATCGACAGCGGGGTTACGGACCAGGGCGACTTTTCCGGGACCAACGGATCGCGTGTGGTGTACAGCGGGAACTTCAACAATGACGGGATCAACAACGCGTTCGGGCACGGCACGCACGTTGCGGGAATTGTGGCGGGCAATGGAACGAATTCAACCGGGGCAAACTATAAGAAGACTTTCATGGGGATTGCGCAAAACGCAAATGTGCTTAGCTTCCGCGTCCTGGATGGAGTGGGAGTTGGCACGGACAGCACGGTGATCGCGGGGATCCAACAAGCGATCAGCATGCAGAGCGCGTACAACATCCGGGTAATGAACATCTCGCTGGGCCGGCCGGTGTTTGAAAGCTATACGGTTGACCCGCTGTGCCAGGCGGTGGAAGCGGCGTGGAAGGCAGGAATCGTAGTGGTGGTGGCGGCGGGGAACGACGGCCGCGACAATTCATTCAACACGAACGGATATGAGACGATCGCGGCACCTGGAAACGATCCTTATGTGATCACAGTGGGCGCGATGAAGCCGGAAGGGACGGCGACGCGCGCCGACGATCTGATTGCGAGTTACAGTTCGAAGGGGCCGACGCCGATCGATCACCTGGTAAAGCCGGATCTGGTGGCGCCGGGCAATCTGATTGTTTCGACGCTGGCAACCACGGCCGCCACGATTTACACGCTGTTTCCGCAAGACCAGGTTCCAACGAGCTATTACGACACGACGGGGGGAAGCACTTCCTCGTCGACGTACTTCATCCTGAGCGGGACGAGCATGGCGACTCCGGTAGTAAGTGGAGCGGCGGCGCTGCTGCTGCAACAGAATCCTGCGCTGACGCCGGACCAAGTCAAGGCGCGGCTGATGAAGACAGCGTACAAGACTTTTCCGAAATCGAGCACGGCGGTCGATCCGGTGACCGGTATCAAGTACACGAGCTATTACGACATTTTCACAGTGGGTGCGGGATACGTTGACATTCAGGCGGCGTTGTCGAACAAGGATGCGGCTTCGTCGACGACGGGCGCAGCCATGTCGCCGGCGGTTTCCAGGGACAAGAGCGGCAACGTGTATGTGGTAACTAACTCATCGGTAGTGTGGGGTAACTCGGTGGTATGGGGAACGTCGGTGGTGTGGGGCACGTCGGTGATTTATGGGACGGTAAACGGGAACTCGGTGCTGGCGGGATCTTCGGTGGTGTGGGGCACATCGTCGCTGTCGGGATACAGCGTGGTGTGGGGCACCAACGCACCCACGGCGAGCTTCGCGGCAACGGCCGATGCTGCAACCGTTACATATTTTGGCGAGAAATAGTGACGGCGAATTAACCACCTGAGAAAAAAGGATCCCATATCATGAAAAACTCACGGCTCGCAACCGCATTCATAACCACGACCGCCATCAGCGGGTTGGCAATGCTGGGGGGCAGCGTAATGAAGATGACCACGCTGCACCACTATCAATTTCTGTGTCTGCTGGCGCTGGCGGCGGTGACGTCGCGGGCGAAAGTAAAGTTGCCGGGGATCGACGGGACGATGTCGGTCAACCTGCCGTTCATTATGATTGCGGCGGCACAGTTGAGCTTGTTTGAAACCGTCATCGTAGCGCTGGTTTCGGCGGCACTGCAGAGCATTCCGAAACGCGGCGGACAGTATCAGCCGGTGAAGATACTGTTCAATACGAGCACGATTGTGCTGGCCTCGGGGGTGGCGGCAATTCTGCTGCACAGTGAGCGGCTGAATGCGACGCATCATTCGGGGTCGGTGGCGCTGGCTGCGGCCTGCGGGATGTTCTTCCTGGTGAACACGCTGCCGGTGGCGACGATCATAGCCATCACGGAAGGCACGGGGATGATACGGATCTGGTCGAGCATCGTTCATCTGTCGTTTCCCTACTATGTAGCATGCACAGGGGTGACTTCGATGGTGACGGTGGTTAGCCAGCACGTGGGATGGCAGGTTCCGCTGGCGGTGCTGCCGGTGATGCTGCTGATGTACCGGTGCTACCAGGGGTACTTTGAGGCTCGGGTTGAGGAAGGGACTCCCATTGCCAGACCGTTAGCACGAGCGGCGGCGGCTCGGTAAGTTTCACGGGGGAGGCGATTCAGAGAGTTTTCTTGAGCGTTGGAACGAATCGAAACACGGGGGGACACAAAGGAACACAGGGGAAACCGCAAAGAAGCGAGATAGAGAATACAGAGGTTTCGTAAAGTCGGGAGCGCCGAGTCGGAATGCTTATTCGGACGCCGCCATAGAACCAACTTCCTTCTTCCTTCTTTAGCGCCAGATTGGCGCTCATCCAGTAGCAACACGCAGGTTCCTACCCTCGCACCGCCTGTTAGAATCGACCTATCTTCATGGAAGCCGCTCGCATCCGCAATTTTGCGATTATTGCGCATATTGATCACGGGAAATCCACGCTGGCCGACCGGCTGCTGGAGCTGACCGGATCGCTGGCCATGCGCGAAATGCAGGCGCAGGTGCTGGATTCGATGGACTTGGAGCGAGAGCGCGGCATTACCATCAAAGCCCATGCGGTGCGGATGTTGTATCCGGCGCAGGATGGGCAGATTTACCAGCTCAATCTGATCGATACGCCGGGGCACGTGGATTTTTCGTACGAGGTTTCGCGTTCGCTAGCGGCCTGCGAAGGGGCGTTGCTGGTAGTGGACGCATCGCAGGGAGTGGAAGCGCAGACTCTGGCGAACGCTTACCTGGCGATCAATCATGGGCTGGAAATTATTCCGGTGATCAACAAGATCGACTTGCAGAGCGCGGACGTGGCGCGGACGAAGGAGATGATCGAGAGCGCGGTGGGGCTGGATGCGTCGGATGCATTGCTGATCAGCGCGAAGACGGGGCAGGGGGTGCCGGAGGTGCTGGAAGCGATCGTGAAGCGGGTTCCGCAACCGAAAGGCTCGCCGGACCGGCATTTGCAGGCGCTGCTGTTCGATTCATGGTTCGATCCTTATCGCGGAGTGGTGGTGCTGGCGCGAGTGTTCGAGGGGCGGTTGCGCAAGGGGCAGAAGATCCGGCTGTGGTCGAACGGGCACGTGTTTCAGGTGGAAACACTGGGGGTGCTGACGCCGAAGCCGGTGGAGATCGACGAACTGGTGGCGGGGGAAGTGGGATTCATCATCGCGAATATCAAGAACGTGGCGGACACAAAGATCGGGGACACGATAACGGACGACGACCGGCCTTCGCTGCAGGCACTGCCTGGGTTTGAAGAAATCAAGCCGATGGTGTTCGCGGGACTGTACACGGTGGACGCGCACGAACACACTGCGCTGCGGGAAGCGCTGGAAAAACTGAAGCTGAACGACTCGTCGTTTTTCTTCGAGCCGGAGAGTTCGGTGGCGCTGGGATTCGGCTTCCGGTGCGGGTTTCTGGGGCTGCTGCACATGGAGATTATCCAGGAACGGCTGGAGCGCGAATACAACCTGGAGCTGATCACGACGGCTCCGGGGGTGCGGTACCAGATCACGAAGACGGACGGAACGGTGATCGAGGTGGACAATCCTTCGCGCTGGCCGGACACAAGCGAGATTGCGAAGGTGGAAGAGCCGGTGATTCTGGCTGTGATATTGACGAACGAAGAATACGTGGGCGGGATTCTGAAGCTGGTGGAGGAGAAACGGGGAAAGCAAAAGAGTTTTGAATATGTGAGCGGATCGCGGGTGATGCTGCAATACGAGTTGCCGCTGAATGAAATCGTGCTGGATTTTTACGACCGGCTGAAGTCGGTGTCGCGGGGATACGCATCGCTTGACTATCATCTGTCGGGCAACTGGACGTCGCCGATGGCGAAGCTCGACATCATGGTGGCGGGCGAGCCGGTCGATGCCTTGTCGACCATCATCCATCGCGATTTTGCTTATGATCGCGGGCGGGCGCTGGCGGCGAAGATGAAGGAGTTGATTCCGCGGCAGATGTTTGAAGTGGCGATTCAGGCGGCGATTGGGGCGAAGATTATTGCGCGGGAGACGGTGCCGGCGATCCGCAAGAACGTGATTGCGAAGTGCTACGGCGGCGACATATCGCGGAAGCGCAAGCTGCTGGAGAAACAGAA
>PMBA01000007.1 GCA_003152795.1 Acidobacteriaceae bacterium
GCGAGTTGCGACTCCCACTGGTCCACGAGGGCCATTAACTGGTCGACCTTGGCGACGATGCGGCGTTTGTTAGCGGCCAATTGCATCTATTCGCTAGATTTCAGCATCGAGATTAGTTCCTCGCATGCGAGGCGGGCGTACGTAAGATCGTGCTCCGGTACCGACCGAAAGTGAGCCCGGTCATTTCGCACTGGCGTGATTCTCTCGAGGGGCTCAATTAGGCGCACCTTTTCTACTGCAACTGGCTTGAACACCTCCCATGTATCGTTCGCTGTCGCCAGGGTGCCGAGTTGACCGAGGTACATGTAGTCGACGACACTCCTGACCTTGTTCTTCTTCGAGTCCTTCGCCCGGTTCCGCTCGATAACCTCCCACGCTTGGTCGCCAAGAACCGCGTGCATACGCTTCTCCGCGGCCTCCCCCCATCGACCGACGTATCCTTCCGATACCAACGTTCTCAGGCGAAGCTCCACCCTTTCGATCAATCCCCACACTTGCTGTTCGTGCTGGGTTCCCTCTGCCAAATAGCGGGCGCATCCGCTCGCGCCATGGCTTGAGAGTTTGTCGAAGCCCTCCCGGATAATGTCGGACATCAGATCACGTCTCGCGGGGAGAAATTCTTCATAGGACATCCCGTCCCACCCCTCGGGTAAGGCATGCATTTTGCACATTCGATCCCAGGCAGCGTCGCCAAACTTCTTACGGACTCTGGGCAGGTATTCGGAGGGTGCGGCGTCCAACATGTCCGCGTTGTCCTCCCATTCGACAAGGGCAAAATTGGCAGCCTGATCTGTGTGTTTCGCGTCTTTGACGCCGATTCTGTTCAAATAGTGACGAGGGAACAGATGGTGTTGCTCAAGCGGCTTGCGTGGGGACGCCGTCGCAGGATCGATGAGTTCTGCAATTGACTGATGGTCCGAGAAGAGCACAGGCGCGGCCAATAGTGCCTGTGCGGCGACGTAGGCCAGCACCGCGGGCCCATCGGTACGAGAGGTTTCGAGCGCATCCTGCAGCGTTGTCTCAAAGTAGCCTTCTGGCAGCATAGACGCGATCAAACCTTCGAGCAGAGCAATGAACGGTTCTGGGGTAGTCATATCGCGAATTCGAGACAGGTCAGATTCGAGAACCGTTTCAGACGAGCCCGTGTACCGTCCGGTAAGTGACGTAGCAAAAAACCAACGACCTATGAGTCGCTTCAGGGACTTCTCATCAACGTCACACTGGATCTTTCCTGCCAGGTAGAAGACGTAGGAGAAAAGGAGCGCATTCTCGGATGAAATCATGGACCGACTTNNGACTTCTGAAGCCAGCAACCACCAAACAACTGAGAAAGCCGTGCCAGTGGTTTAGATCAAGAACGGCGGCTTGTGCCTCGCGGAGGGTGGCAAGCTGGGCCCGCCGCAAGACCTCGGACCTCTTGCTTGTTTCCGGATCCTTCCCACGAAGGACCTGATATGCACCTTTCAGTTTCCCGCGATGGAATCCAATTGCGATTGCCACACGAAGCAGCTGGGCCGCAGATGGGTCGATAAAATGGTTGTAGGGCGAAGGGCCGTCCTGTCGTCCCGCTGGCCGCGTGCAAGCCTTTGCGAAGGCCTCAAGGTCCTGTCGCAGCTCCTCTGCCACTACCGACAGAAGTGTCAAAATGAAATCGGCCTGTGTCAGTGGGGTGCCTTGACTGTTGATGCGGACAAAGATGTCCGCCACCTCCTCCTCGTCAGCACTGGACATGATTTCCAGAGCCGAGAACTTGTATTTTGTCAGGTTGACCAGTCGTTCCAAGTTGTCCTCAATCGAATCGAGGTCGGCGCGCGTGGCGCCTCGGCGTTGCAATCCATCGACGAATTCCCTGATTACCCGGCGCTTCTCTGGGGTCCAGAGAATGGAAATGTTGGGTATGAATTCAGGATCCTTGCGGGTCGCGGCACTCGCAACCTCGAACCGCGAGTCCCGAGGTCGAAAGGCAATCACGATGGGAACCTCGCGAAAATCCTTATCCCGAACCGGCTTTCCCTTCAGTACCGCAAATAGAGACGTCAACCGCTGCTGACCATCTACGATGAAGAGTCGGGGCTCATGCACTTTCGCATCCAAGCCAATCGTCTTTCCCCCGATATCCGTTGGCGGCGTCTCCCAAAACAGTAGATAGCCGACCGGGAAGCCCCTGTACATGGAATCAAGCAGATCCCGGACCTTGGTGGCGCTCCAGACAAAAGCGCGCTGCATTTCCGGCAGCCCAATGTCGCCGCTTTCGATGGCGGGAAGGAGCCAGTCCAAATCAGGGTTCGTAGGCTTAAACAGCGCGGAAGGTCGAGTCATCCGGATCGCTGGCAGTGGACCTGCGTCCATCTCACCATCGCGGTCTTGCTCGTCACGCTCATCGTCTTTTCGATATGCGGGCTGGGGGATCTTCACAGCCAAATGGCTTTCGAGAAACGCGACTACCCCAGGCGAATGGGACCTGCGAAATGGTGTTTGGCGCCCAGTCCGCATCGCGATTCGAAGGAACTCGAACCATGGCTCCCGCAAGCCAGCCCTCAGTTCCAAAAAGGCGGTTGCTTCGAGAAGGCAGAGCTGACATTTCGGTGTTACGGCGAAACCGGTGCCTTCCCAGTGCGATTCGAGACGGCCCTGGTTCGCAAGCTCCACGGCGTCCACGGCCAACCCAATCCGAACCCCGTCAGGAAGAAGGTCGAGGGAAAGCATCCGGCCCACATTGAGCCGAAGATTCCGTTTCCGTAGCGTCAGTCCCCAGGATGCTGGCTCTCTGGCGTTCACGTAGGCGATGCCCTCGGCCAACCAACGACAGCACTCCATTCGTGTGTCAGTATCCGGGTAAAGCTGCTCAATGACTGTTCTTGTGTATTCAGGATCGGTACGCTCGGTGGGGAGGTTGGGAGGCGCCCCTTCCGTGTCGCCTTCACCGCCTGAACCATCAACGCGTTCGGAATATCCAGGGATCTCTTTGAAATCACCAATCTTGAGTGGCGTGGATTTCTCGGCGGCCCACGCTTTTCCAAGCGGCGTGGCGCGGGACACGCCTCGCCGAACCCGCTCCACCAGTGCGGCGTACATGAGGTATTGCTTGGCCCAGCCCACGCGGTTGCGAAAGAGGTTGCCCGTCCCCGACGGGGGAGACTGTCCCAGGTCGTCTGGAGAAAGCTTGAAATGATCGGCCATGGCCGAATAGGCCTCGACAGTTGTGATTTCTTCCCGGGAGGCCGTGAATTTCAACAAGGGGAGGAGGATCGACTGGAAGTCTGGGACGCTCATGTTCAACTACCTTTGGGTGACGTGATTCACGATGGTCTTGGCAAAGCGGTTGGTAGCGTGCAGGAAGTCGGTGATTCGGCCGGCCACGCAGCGGGTGCGGCGGTCGAGGATCAGCGTCTTGTCGAAGTCGGTCTGGTTGTATTCGCGGTCGGCGATCTCGTTCCCGTAGTGATCGGTCTGGCCCTTTTCAGGGCGCCAGCCATCGAGATCTTTGTCGAGGCCGATGCGCACGACCTTGTAGGGCGCAAGAAAGCCGTCGGAAATGCCCTGCTTGAGCGAGTACGTGTAGA
>PMBA01000126.1 GCA_003152795.1 Acidobacteriaceae bacterium
ATCAGCAGATACATCGGCACCAGCATGGCCTCCCAGAAAACGAAGAACAGGAACATGTCGTTGGCCATGAAGACGCCGAGCATGCCCGTCTGCAATACCAGAAACCAAACGTAATATTCCTTCACCCGTATCTCGATGGCGGTCCAGGAAGACAGAATCGAGATCCATCCCAGCAGCGTCGTCAGCATGATCAGCAGAAACGATATGCCGTCAATGCCAAGGTTGTAACCCGCGCCAATCGAGGGAATCCAGTTGTTCGCCGTCCCCTCGATGAACTTGAACTGCTGCGAGGCGTCAAAGCGCACCGCCCAGAACATCGGCACCAGCGGCAGCGAGATGAGGAATCCGCCCAGCGCGAAAAGATTCGCAATCCAGCGGATCGCGTTCTTGTTCTCCTTAGGGACAAACAGGAGAACCAGCCCGCCCACAAGCGGCGTGAAGAGAATGATCGAAAGTATGTGACTCTGCATAAGAGCAGTTCTCAGTTGCCAGTTCTCAGTTGCCAGTGGCTACGAGCTGCGAGCTACGAGCAATCTGTTTTGCTGCACCGCCACTGGCTCGGTCGCTCGTAGCCCGTAGCTCGTGGCTCGCAGCTTACTTCCACACGTAATACACGCCAAATCCCAGCAGTCCCGCGATCATGACCAACGCGTACCACTGCACCAGTCCCCATTCGAACAGGCGCGCCGGATAAGAGATCATCCGCGCCAGGATTGCCGGGCCATTCACGCACAAGCCGTCGATGATCCACTTATCCCACCNNGACGCTTCGCCCGCGCCCATCGCGCCCAGGCGGACTTTCCCAATCTTGCGGCGTCCGGTGAAAGCGTAGTCGTAAGCCTCGTCGACAAACCACTTATTGTAGAGCGCGGTGTAGAGCGGCGGGGCGTCGACAGCAATGGGCTCCAGGTAATCTTTGCCAGCCTTGGCATAGTAATGATGGGCCCATCCTCCACCCACGACCGCAGCCCCAACGGAGAGCACCATCAGCGTCCACTCCAAGCCACGATGTTCTTCGCCAGCCGGCTCCTGCGGCTCAGCCGCCGCGACGAAAGCGGAAGCGCCGACATCTTGCGCGAATACCGGCTCCAGAAACTTTCCGAAGGCGTTGCTTCCACCCAAACTCGCCGGCACACCCAGCCATCCCGCGCAGACCGAGCAGATCGCCAGCACGACTAAGGGGCCAGTCATGGACTTCGGCGATTCATAAATGTGGTGCTCGACTTCGGGGCTCATCCGCGGCTTCCCATAGAAAGTCAGGAAGATGAGCCGCGCCATATAAAACGCGGTCATCAGCGCGGTAACAAAGCCGATCAGCCAGAGATACGGAAAACCGTCGGCGGTGCGCCACGCCTGCCACAGGATTTCGTCTTTCGAAAAGAAGCCTGCCAGCGGTGGAATGCCCGCGATCGCCAGCGTCGCGATGAACATCGTTTTGAACGTTGTCGGAATACGCCCACGCAAGTTGCCCATGTTGCGCATGTCCTGCTCGCCGCTCATCGCGTGAATCACCGAGCCTGAGCCGAGGAAGAGCAGCGCCTTGAAGAACGCGTGCGTGAACACGTGGAAAACGCCCGCCGCAAACGCGCCTACGCCGAGCGCCATGAACATATATCCCAGTTGCGAGACGGTGGAGTAAGCCAGTACGCGTTTGATGTCGTTCTGCACCAGTCCAATCGACGCGGCGAAGACCGCCGTAAGCGCTCCGACAATCGCTACGGTTTTCATCGCCGTCGGCGCCAGCACAAAGACGGCATTCGAACGCGCCACCATATACACGCCCGCCGTCACCATGGTCGCGGCATGGATCAACGCCGAGACCGGCGTGGGACCTTCCATCGCATCGGGGAGCCAGATATAAAGAGGAATCTGCGCCGACTTGCCGCAGGCTCCGACGAACAGCAGCAGGGCGGCGGCCGTGAGGATGGGATCGCCTTTTGCGAAGTGTCCGCTGACCGCCAGCGTGTTGATGTCGGTGAAGCGAAACGAGCCCAGATACCAGGCCAGCGTGAGCGCGCCAAGAATGAATCCGGCATCGCCGATGCGGTTCACGATAAACGCCTTGTTAGCCGCGGTCGAAGCCGACTTACGATGAAAGTAAAAGCCGATCAGCAGATATGAGCACAGACCCACGCCTTCCCATCCTACGAACAAAAGCATGTAGTTATTCGCCAGGATGAGCGTAAG
Organism: Acidobacteriaceae bacterium; assembly: GCA_003152795.1. Lineage (GTDB taxonomy): Bacteria > Acidobacteriota > Terriglobia > Terriglobales > Acidobacteriaceae > Acidiflorens. Next base: position 2,188 of record PMBA01000126.1, read on the forward strand.
CATCGAGAACATGAACAGGTTCATGTATCCGAAGAAGCNNAAGAAGCGGTAGTAACCGCCCTCGTGCGCCATGTAACCGGTGGAGTAAATGTGGATCAGCATGCCCACGCCGGTCACAAAGAGCAGCCAGATCGAAGAGAGCGGATCGAGCAGGAACCCGGCGTCGGCGTTGAATGAGGCGAGCGTTCCGTCGCGCTGGACGAAGTTCAGATGCCCCTCGCCGCTTCCCAGCCAGGTATAAACAATTTTCTCGAAAGGATGCCCCGTGCCATGTGCGAAGTGCGTGTACTCGACCACCGTGAAGCAGGCGAATAGGAACGCCAGCACGACCACGCCGACGCAGACCGCGTTAACCGTAGCCTTCTGCAGGCGCCGCCCGAAAAAAAACATCATCGCGGCCCCGAAGGCCGGGAAGAGCGGGATGAGGTAGATGTGGTTTAAGAAAAACATTTTGCTCTCAGCTGTCAGCTTTCAGCCATCAGTTCCAGTTCGCGGCTTTCGGGTAACTGAAAGCTGAGAGCTGACGGCTGACGACTGCTCTTCTACCATTTCAACAAATCGATCTCATCCACATTGACCGTCTCCTTATTCCTGAAGAAGGCGATCAAAATGCCGAGGCCCGCGGCGGCTTCGGCGGCGGCGTCCACTACGATGAAGATCGCGAACATCTGCCCATGCAGGTTTCCCCACATGCGCGAGAACGCCACCAGGTTCAGGTTCACCGCATTCAGAATCAACTCGATCGACATCAGCACAATCACCACGTTGCGGCGTGTAAGCACACCGATCACGCCCAGCACGAACAGTGCGGCCGCAACAACGAGATAGTGAAGCGTAGTTATCGGAACCATAAAAACCGTCGTTCGCTGTTCGTCGTTCGCTGATCGGCGCCGCTGTTGGTCTTGCGAACAGCGATCCGCGAACGACGAGCTATCAGATCTTCTTCTTCGTCATAATCACCGCCCCCAAAATCGCCACCAGCAACAACAGCGAGGCGATTTCGAAGGCGAACGTATATTGGCCCATTCTGCCGCCCTCCCCATAGAGCAGGGTGGCGATCTGCTGCGTGTTCGACGACTCCGGCAGCAGGATCATGCGATCCGGAAACAGCGCCCTGCCCTTCACGAACGCGGACACGAACAACGCCATCAACGCGCCCGCCGCTGCTAATCCTACCGGCCACATGCGATTGAACGTCCGCTCTTTCGACGAGCGTTCGATATTCACCAGCATGATCACGAACAGGAACAGCACCATGATTCCGCCGGCGTAGACGATGATTTGCACGCCAGCCACAAACGGGGCATACAGCATCAAGTAGAGTCCCGCCACCGAAAGCAGGGTCACGATCAGCGCCAGCGCTGCGTGCACGGCATTCCGCCGCGTGATGACGAACACCCCGCTGACCACGGCCGCTCCCGCCAGCGCATAAAAAAACCACGGCGTCGCGACCGGCGCCATGCCTGAGTTGAGAGCCGAATTCAAACCCGAGTTGATTGCGGGGTTCATGAAAAAATCACCCCCGCGATAGCCGTCAGCATCAGCACGCCAAGCGCGATCGGCAGCATCACTTTCCATCCGATGCTCATCAATTGGTCGAAGCGGTAACGCGGCCAGGTGGCGCGATACCAGATAAACAGATACATGAAGACGGCGACTTTGAGCACGAACCAATATACGTAATCGATGCCTTCGCGGAATCTCGCCGCCACGCTCGCGTCCGCGGACCGGCCCGCAACCGCGATCACCAGCAGCAGCAGCGCGAGGAAGCCGAGCAGCGCCCCGAAAATCGCGAGCCCGATGCGCTGAATCCTGAAGAACGATTGCGACGGCATCCGCGCCGCGCCGACCAGGGTAATCGCCGCCAGGCCGCCAAACGTCAGACCCGGAAACAGCGAGAAGATAAAGTCCCACGCGGGCGCGTGCAGCAGGTTCGGGAACGGACGCATCCATCCGCCCAGCCAGAGCGTCACCGCGATCGAAGAGACGGCAATCATCGCCGCGTACTCGGCGAGCATGAACAACGACCAGCGCAGCCCGCTGTACTCGGTGTGATATCCGGCAGTCAGTTCCGACTCCGCTTCCGCCATATCAAATGGCGCGCGGTTGGTCTCGGCGATCATCGCGATGGCGAAAATCCCAAACGCGATGAAGCCGAGCGGGAAGAATTTGAAGATGAACCAGATGCCCTGCTGCTGCTGCGCCTGCACGATTCCGATCATGCTCAGAGTGCCGGTGCCGCTGGGGTTCAGGCTGGTCATCAAAACCGCCGAAACCACCGCCAGTCCCATGGCCACTTCATAAGACACCATCTGCGCGCTCGACCGCAGCGCGCCGATCAGCGGATAGTGCGAATTCGACGCCCATCCCGCGACCACGATGCCGAGCACCCCCAGCGACGACACGCCGAGCATAAACAGGATGCCGATATTCATGTCGCTCACCGCCTGCGACGGGCCGAACGGAATCACGGTGTAAACCGTGAACGCCGCCAGCAATCCGATCAGCGGCGCTACCCAGAAAACGAACTGGTCGGCTTCGGAGGGAATAATGTCCTCTTTGAGCATCAGCTTAAGCGCGTCGGCAAAGGGCTGCAGCAAGCCGTGCGGGCCAACGCGCATGGGGCCGAGGCGAACCTGGAAGTGCGCCAGCGCCTTGCGCTCCAGCCAGTTCATGCAAATCACGGCCGTCGACACGCCCGCAAAAATGATGAGCACGTAAATCAGCGCCCAGAACTGGTTCCCCGCTTCGCCGGGCGTCACCGTGCTTCCGAGATACGACATGATGAAATTCGGCATCAGCGGTCCACCTCGCCGAGCACGAT
>PMBA01000248.1 GCA_003152795.1 Acidobacteriaceae bacterium
TTTGTGCAACGAAGCTCTTTGCCTGGCCCCGAAACCGCGTCCCCACTTTTCCGCAGCCCCTCAATCAAGGTTTCCCTGAACTGTGCGATTACCGGGGGTAGCGCTCGCCGAGGCCTTTCGCTCCTTATATAGCGTGGATGGATTTAGTACACTACACAGGGCTAACCACGCGCCAGATTTTGAGACGGTAACTGGTTACCTACGTTCGTTGCCCGAGCGGTGCGTCCAAACCTATAATTTTCTATCCAACCACTCGAACGAGGAGTTCATGTCGGACGCAGCGGGCACATCCCCAATTCGCCTGTCGCAAGAGCTGACCATCTTTCACGATGTCGCCAAGGCGCTGACATCCTCGCTCAACCTCGATTCCATCCTCCAGACCATCATGGAAAAAATGGCCGAGTACTTCCGCCCGGATACCTGGTCGCTGCTGATGGTGGATGAGGAAAAAGACGAACTCTACTTCGCCATCGCCGTGGGGGCCGCCGCCGAGGTTCTGTCGAAAGCGCGCTTAAAGGTGGGGGAGGGAATCGCCGGATGGGTCGCCAAGCACGGACACGTGTTGATTGTCCCCGATGTGCAGAATGATCCGCGCTTCTCCTCCCGGCTCGACGAGATGACCCGGGTCCAGACCCGTTCCGTGATCTGCGTGCCCTTGCGCTCCAAACATCGCGTGCTGGGCGTGATCCAACTGGTCAACGCCAACGTCGGCCTCAGCGAACAGGAGATGTTCTTCCTGCAGGCGTTGTGCGATTACGCCGCCATTTCCATCGAGAATGCGCGGGCCGTCGAGAAGATTCAGGAACTCACCATTACCGACGACTGCACCGGTCTGTTCAACGCGCGCCATCTGAACAAAACGCTCGAAACCGAGGTCTATCGCTCGGCCCGCTTCGGCTACCAGTTCAGCGTCATTTTCATCGACCTCGACCACTTCAAGCAGGTCAACGACACCCATGGTCATCTGGTCGGAAGCCGTTTGCTGTCTGAAGTCGGCTACCTCGTCAAAGCGCAACTGCGCCTGATTGATTTTGCCTTCCGCTACGGCGGAGACGAGTTCGTGGTTCTGCTCCCGCAAACCAGCAAAGATCAGGCGGTGGTGGTGGCGAAACGTCTGCAGGATTCCCTGCGCGCGGGTATTTTCTGCACCGAACAGGGCTTAAACCTGACCGTGCGCGCCAGTATGGGGCTGGCCACTTTTCCGCACGACGCCCAGACCCCGCATGACATCATCCGCCAGGCCGACGAGATGATGTACGTAGTAAAAAACACGACCCGCGACAACATCGGCGTTGCTTCCCAGGGGCTGATGGAACCCTAGTGTAGCGCGCCAGACAGGTCGACCGAGATGAGTCGCCGAGATCAGTCGCCGANNGTCGCCGATTTCCCTCGTGTCCCTTTGTGCCCCCGTGGTAATCGCCTTTGACTTCCCCCTCGAACGCCAAAATTCAATACCGGATCGACCCGAAACATAACGGTCGCTATTTTCAACGCATAGTGTGGTGTCCCGTTAATTCATTCCTGTAGGAGAATAGATCATGACCACCGTGCGCATGGACAAGTGGCTTTGGGCCGCCAGATTCTTCAAGACGCGCTCCTTGGCGGCGCGATCCTGCGAACTCGGCAGGATCCAATCCAACGGCCAGCCCGCCAAGGCGGCGCGCGACGTGCGCATTGGAGACATGTTGCGAGTGACCAACGACGGCGGCGACTTCCTGGTGGAAGTCCTGCTCCTCAGCGACGTGCGCGGCCCCGCTCCGGTCGCGCAAACGCTTTACCGCGAGACCGAGGCCAGCCGGGAACTGCGCCTGAAAGTTGCCGCCGAGCGCAAGGCGATGAAGCAGTTCGAAGAATTACCTGCGGGCAGACCGTCAAAACGCGATCGCCGGAAAATCATCTCGTTTCGCGGAAGAGCCTGAAAGCAGGAGCCCCCGCGACGCTGCGGCGGTTACTGCTTTTCTCGCTTCTGTAGATCCGCCGGTTGGTCCGTTTTTGGCTGCGTTTCCGCCGGCTCCGGCTTCCAAGCAGACGGGTTCGCCGGCGCGGATGGGTTCACTCCGAAATCCCACACATAAAGGTTCATTCCCTCTTTGCCCAGCATCTCGGCGACGGCGTATTCGCCCGCTGTCAGAGGTTCGGTGGGTGTAACTTTGACCCAGCCTCCGGTCATCGCGGTGACCGTGCATGCCACAAAACGCTCGTCGGTTTTCATCTTTCCGGTGACTGCGATCTTGACCGCTCCCGCAACCCGTTTGCCCCCCTTGACCTCGATGCGAATGATCTTGAAGCGCTCGCTGGGCGCGAGCGCCGGAGGCTGACCGGCCACAGCCTGCACAGTTGCGGCCGCGCCCTCATTCGTATCGATGTTGATGTAGACCGAAGGCACGGTGGTGTGCGCCTGAATCTTCGCGTGCGCGTCCGGAAGCTGAATCGTCTGCTTGGCGCCGGCCAGAGGGTTGATCGCTGCCCGCAGAATATTCGATTTCGTGTTCTTGTCCAGTTCGCCGCCCGATTGCAGCAGTTCCGACAACTGCGGCTGATTCTGGTAGGTGTCGAGCATGTAGATGCCGCCTTCATCGGGCAGCCGCAGACCGGGTGCGACCTGCGGAGAGCGGGCTTGCTCGGCCTTCCGTTCCGCCTCCAGTTCCTTGTCGAGTTCGACCGCCTCCGGAGCGAGCTTGCCCTTCAGCCGGCCCTGCTCAAACTTGTCGGTTGCGTCCCAGTCAATCAGCGAGTTCGGGATTTCCTCCCATTCGCCGCGCTCCGCACTGAAATAGCGGACGCGCTCACCGTGAACCTCATACTTGGTGACGGACTGGTAGGAGCCGTCTTTCAGAATGAGGCGGCGGGCCTGCGTCTGGGCGGGGCTCGCCATCGGCAGAACCAGACAGAGCGCTGCCGAAATTAGTGCGCCAGCGAGCGTGACTCCCGCCTTGCGAATTGAGGATTTCATACCGGGAACATTATCGCCCTTGTCACTGTCTCTTCAAAATTAGATGCGCGAACGATGATCCGGGGCAGGTCCACTGTCGTGCGTCAATAAGTTAGTGTTGTCATCCTGAGCGCAGCGAAGGACCATGCATTTTGTTTGTGCTGCGAAGCTCTTGCCTCGCCCTGAAACCGCTCCCCGACTCTATTCAAGTATTTCCGGGACACGGCACCAGGTGCCGTTCGGACAGGGTCGTCATGAACCTGGGACAAACTCTTGAAAATCGCAACTGGTCGTTCAAGGGTTGGCACGGTCGTTCCATCCTGCGCCAATCGTCGCTACCCCGTATTGTGCAGGCCGGCAGCGATGCCGTTCATGGTGGCGCCGATCGCATAGTCGATCGATTGGTCGAGGGATAAATCGAGGGATCGGTCCGCCGTTCCCGCGCGCTTGCGCCGCAGCAGATCCACCTGAATCAGGCTAAGCGGATCGACATACGGGTTGCGCAGGCGCACCGATCGCAACAGGACAGGATTCGCGCCCAGTAACTCTTGTTGGCCGGTCACCGCGAGAATGACCCGGCGGGTGCGCTCGAATTCCTGGCGCAACATCTCGAACACCCGCTCCCGCAGGGGCGCCTCGGTTACCAGATCGGCATAGAGGCGGGCGATGGCGAAGTCGGCCTTAGCCATCGCGATTTCCACGCTCCGGATCAGACTCGCGAACAGCGGGAAGCCGCTCATCATTTCGCGCAGGAGTTCGACGTGTCCGCCGCTGCGTTCGGCGAAGCGGTCGATGGCATAGCCGACGCCGAACCATGCTGGAACCGCGTGTCGGCTCTGCATCCAGCCGAACACCCATGGGATGGCGCGCAGGTCTTCAAGGTCAAGGCCGGCGCTCCCCTTCGCGGCGCGGCGTGCCGGGCGCGAACCGATCCGGGCGTGCTCCAGTTCGTTCACCGGGGTGGCTTGCTCGAAGTACTCAAGCACTTCAGAATTCTCCGCGATGTGTTGTCGGTAAAACGCGAACGCGTCTGCCGACATCGTTTCCATGGCCTCGTCCCAGCGCTGCTTCACTTCGGCGGAAGCTGCCGTGGGCATCGTGATTGCCTCCAGGCACGCCGCGATCATGATTTCCAGATTCCACTCGGCCAGCACCGGCTCCGCATATTTCCAGCTCAGCACCTCGCCTTGCTCGGTGATGCGGATTTCGCCCGAGAAATCGCCGGCGGGTTGGGCGAGGATGGCGGCGTGGGTCGGGCCACCACCGCGGCCCACCGTCCCGCCCCGGCCGTGGAACAGGCGTAACTCCACTCCGCACTCGCGCGCCGCCTGGTGCAACTCGTGCTGCGCTTTGTGCAGTTCCCACGTGCTCGTCAGCATGCCTCCGTCTTTGTTGGAATCGGAGTAGCCGAGCATGACTTCGTGCCTGCGTCCCCAGGAATCGAGGAACGGCTCGTACTCGGGAGCCTTCCAGACGCGGCGCATGATGGCGGCGGAGGAGCGCAGCGCGTCGATCGATTCGAACAGTGGTACCGGCATCAGCCCGGGATCCTCTTTGCTGCCCGCAACCGAGACGCCGCCCAGCGCCGCCAGTCGGATCACCGCGAAGATGTCATGCTCGGACTGTGTGTTGCTCACGATGAAGTTGCGGATCGTTTTCGGCGAGTGGGTCTTTTTCAACTCCGCGATGGCTCGAAACGTCTCGAGAAGCTCAACCGAGGGTTCGGAGATTTCTGCCGCAAGCTGAACCGCGCCCGCCGGCGGACTTGCCACCGCTGCCAACTCCGCCAGCGTTTCCGAAAGAACGCGGGCATGCTGCCGGATGTCGAGCGCGTGCAGGTGGAAGCCGAAGGTTCGCACCTTGCGCAGAATCGGACGGACCAGTTCCGCCAATCGCCCGCCGTGGTTGGCGCAGAGGCTGTCGTGGATGATCCCAAGGTCCGCTTCGAATTGCCCGGACGATCGGTAGGCGTGAACGTGCTCGGACGACTCGCGGCTGTACCGCAAACGCGCCACCAGAAACTCGAGAAAATGGCGATAGAGTTCGGCGGCCGTGATCTGTTTCCAGCGCGAGTGTCCTTCGCCTAACTTCTCTTCGTATTCGCGAACCCGCTGCTGCAGAGCGTCCGACACCCCGACGCGGCGGGTCGACATGCTCAAATGTCCGATCAGGCGCACGGTTTCAGCGATGTAGTGGTCGATGATCACGTGCCGCGCCATTCCCAGCGCGTCGCGTGTCGAGGCGGCGGTGACCAGCGGATTACCGTCGCGGTCGCCACCGATCCAGGAACCAAACGACAGCACATCGGGAACCGCCGCGGTCGCGTCATAGACATCGCGTACCGATTCTTCCAGTTCCGCGAACAGGCGTGGAAGAGTTTCGAATAGAACCATGGGAAAGTAGTCGAGTCCCATGTGAATCTCGTCGCCCACCGTTGGTGTGTTGAGCCGGACCTCGTCGGTCTGCCACAGCGCCGTGATCTCGGCGAGAATCAGCGATTCGTACTCGCGCGCTTCCGAATCGGAAAGCGGTAACTGGTCGAGACGCTCCAGGCAGGCCGCGATCCGGCGCCGCTTCAGACGGATCGTGTGACGCGTGATTTCTGTTGGGTGCGCCGTGAACACAGGCGTTACTTTCACCTTGCTCAGGGATTCAAGCATCGCGTCGGCGGAAATCCCCGCCCCGCGCATGCGGACAAGTGTGCCCCGGAACGAACCCTCCCCGGGAGTTTTGCCGGCCACCATCCCGGCCGCCCGGCGCCGCCGCTTGCGATGGTTGGTCTCGGCCAGGTTGGTGAGTTCGAAATAGATGGCAAACGCCTTCGTCACTCGATAGGCGTCTTCGACCGGTAACCCGCTGATAACCTCGCGCGCGCGCGTCATCAGTCTGTGGTCGAGCTCGATCTCCATTTTCGATGTTGCGCCCGATGGAGCCCGCTCGCGATGCTGGATCAGCAGTCGCCGCAACTGCTCCACCACATCGAAAAAAGCTTCCCCTTCCTGCTCCACCAGCACTCGTCCCAGCAGAATGCCCAGCGAACGAACGTCGCGGCGCAGCGGAAGTTCTTTTCCGGCGTCGGCAGTGTCGGCCGTCAACTCGGCCAGCCGCGCGGCCTGCGCGCCATCGCTCCAGAGGGGACTGTCAGCCATGGGATATTTTAGCGGATGGCTAAGGCCCGGTGAGGTCCCGGCAGATTCATTCCTTCTATGAGTGCGTCGTCTCCCGCTACAATGGCGGCGTGCTGTTTCGCATCCGGCAATTTGAGAAAGCCGATTTCGACACCCTGTGGCGGATCGACCAGGCTTGCTTCGATCCGCAATTGGCCTACTCGCGGCCGGAACTGGCCTTCTATATGCGCCGCTTGGGATCGTTTACTCTGGTGGCCGATGCCGATGAGGCTCCAGGAAACGGGGGCGCACCGTCCGCGATTTCGGGCCGCAATATTTCTGGTTTCATCGTGGCGGAGACGCGCAGAAAAAGTGGCCACATCATTACCATCGATGTCGTCGCCGAGGCCCGGCGGGCGGGCGTCGGCTCCGCATTGCTGCGCGCCGCCGAAGATCAATTGCTTCGGGCGGGCGCCGTAACCGTCGCGCTGGAGACTCCGGTCAACAATGACGCCGCCATTCGCTTCTACAAGCAGAAAGGCTACTTCGTCGAGAAGACGGTTCCCGGCTACTATTCTGGCCAGCTCGACGCTTTGCTCATGGCGAAAGACCTGGCGCGTCCGGCAGTAGGATGAATGTGAGTTAGGCTGCGCGCAGCCCCTGAAGATTCAAGTCCCAAAGGGACGACCGAAAATAGCCCAGCGCTTCAGCGCTGGGAAACCTCGGCGCGTCTCTACAGAAAGGTCTCATGAAAATTGCGATCCAGGGAGAACTTGGCTCCTTTAGCCATCAGGCGGCCGAGGCCATGTTGCCGCTGGCGAAGGTCGTGCCGTGTGCGCGTTCGCTGGAGGTCTTCGACCGGGTCAGGCGGGGAGCGGTCGACGGCGCTGTCATTCCGATTGAGAACTCGCTCGCGGGTTCCGTCGCCGAACATTTTGATTTGCTCCTGGGGCGCGATGTTCACATCCTCCGCGAGTTTCGCCTGCGCATCGTGCATAACCTCATCGCGTTGCCGGGCACCAGGCTGGCAAATGTGCGCCGCGTGTTCTCGCATCCTGTCGCACTCGATCAGTGCCGCGACCTCTTCGCCAAAAATCCCAAGCTCCAGCCGGTGCCTTTCTACGACACGGCCGGAAGCGTGAAGCATGTCATGGCCGAGGGCTTGCGCGATGCCGCGGCCATCGCCAGTCGCCGGGCAGCCGAAGTCTACGGAGCAAAAATCCTGAAGGCCGGAATCGAGGATGACAAGAAAAACTTTACCCGCTTCTTTCTCATCAAGCGCGGCAAGCCGCGGGCGGCGCGCCATGCGGATAAGACGTCGCTGGCGTTCAGCCTGAAGAATATCCCCGGCGCGCTATTCAAGGCCCTTAGCGTCTTCGCCCTGCGCGACATCAGTTTGAGCAAAATCGAGTCCCGGCCCATGCGCGGCCGTCCCTGGGAATACGTCTTCTTCGTCGATCTGCTGCGCGGTGACGACCAGGACTCGCGCCATGCCCTGCGCCATTTAAGCGAGGTCGCGGAACTGGTCAAGGTGCTCGGAATTTATCCCGAAGCCTGACGCCGGCACCGTTTTTTTCATCACAACCTTGTGTGAGGCACTGCACTGCGCGAACCGCCGCTTCGTTCTAGCCTGAGCTTGGGCCGTTCTGGCCCCGAGCCATAAGGAGGCTTATATGCGTCGGATGTTCGCCGGAATTCTTATTCTGCTGTCTGTCTTTATAATGGGCGCGCTGGCGGCGGCCGAAAATCAGTTGGGAATCCGAGACAACTACCGGGTCACTTTTTCAGAAAACGTTCGGGTCGCGGACACGCTCTTGCCCCAGGGCAACTACGAGATCCGGCACGAGATGCAGGGCTCCGACCACATCATGGTGTTCCGGCAGTTGGGCAAGAAGAATCCGGTTGAGGTGCGCGCAAAATGCAACCTGGTTCCCCTGACCGCGAAGGCCGATAAGGATCAGACCATTTACATCCTGAACGCGGCGAACGAGCGCGTTCTGCAGGAGCTCGTGTTCAAAGGCGATCGCGCCAAGCACGTCTTTTAGCTGGAGGCCGAAAACACCTCACAGTGTCTGGCTTGAAGGGTGCTCAGTAGAATACCCCCCAAGCCTGCAACCTCGTGAATCGTTGCCCACGGCCCCACGCTCGAAATACGCGAGTACTGGGGCCGCAGGTCGCATCCGTGATGGGTTACCGTGGTGGGGCCGACCTACTTCTGTGTCTTGCAAAACGCTAAAAAAGGTCTAGAATTCAACAACCTAGCACGGAGCTTGCATCTTTTGGCCAGTTCAGTTCATCCAAGGTTGAGTGAAAGTCACTCAAGGAAAAATCATGAGCGATCCCGTTTCTACCGAGCTCACTTCTTACGACACCACCGAGCGCTCGCTGCCCATTCTGCCCGTGCGCGACACGGTTCTGTTCCCCCACGCGGTGCTCCCTTTAACGGTCGGCCGCGAGAGTTCCGTGCAGCTGATTAACTCGCTCGGCGACGACAAAACCATCGTCGTCGTGGCCCAGCGCGAGGCCCGCGTGGACTCGCCGCAGCCCACCGACCTCTACACCATCGGAACCCTGGCAGTCGTGCACAAAGTCGTCAAAATGCCCAACCAGAGCCTGTTTGTTTTTGCCGAAGGCCTGGAGCGCGTCCGGCTGGCTGATTTCGCGCAGCTTACCCCGTTTATGCGTGCTCGCGTGACCACGATTCCAGAGACCATTCCGCCCAAGGATTCCGAAATTGAGGCGCTCCAGCGCAATGTCCTGACCCTGTTCCAGCAGATCGTCGCTGGTTCGCCGACGCTCTCCGACGAGCTGTCGACGGTGGCGATGAACGTTGAAGAGCCCGGCCGCCTGGTCGACTTTATCGCCTCGTCTCTGCCTTCGCTTTCCACCGCCGACAAGCAGGAAACGCTGGAGACCAGCGACGTCCGTGTCCGCCTGGAAAAAATCAATCAGCACCTCGCCAAAGAGTTGGAAGTCCAGCAACTGCGAAACAAGATCCAGTCGGAAGTGCAGGATCGTGTGCAGCAGACCCAGCGCGAATACTACTTGCGCGAGCAGATGAAGGCTATCCAGAAGGAACTGGGCGAGCAGGACGAGGGCCAGCGCGATACCGAAGAACTGAAGCAGAAGATCGAATCCGCCGGCATGCCCGACGAAGTGAAAAAGGAAGCGCTGAAGGAATTGGGCCGGCTCACCCGCATGTCGCCGATGGCGGCCGATTATTCGGTTACCCGCAACTACATTGAGTGGCTGGCGGTCCTGCCCTGGGCGAAAACTTCAGGCGGAGAAATTGAAATCCTGAAGGCGAAAGAGATTCTCGACGCCGACCACTACGATTTGCAGAAAGTGAAAGACCGCATCCTCGACTATCTGTCCGTGCGGCGCCTCAAGCCCAACATGAAAGGGCCGATCCTGTGTTTCGTCGGGCCTCCCGGCGTCGGCAA
>PMBA01000271.1:0-1017 GCA_003152795.1 Acidobacteriaceae bacterium
CTGCTCGTCAGTTGATGTAACATCGCGATAGCACTCATTGACGCCGTAGAGTCGAGTCCCTCGGACTTCTCTCGGGTCAGCATTATTGCTGCCTGCTGAGGTGGGTTGATCTCATCCCGATGCCAGAAGGAGCAAACAAGCGTGACACTGTCACGGTTCACCATGCGGGAGCAGGGGGTTCACTCCGACCGTGGGCGCAAGCAAACGGAGCAGCGATAATGGTCGTCCGTGTCTGTTTCCGTGTTCTTCGGCAATTTCAATTCCGACATGATCTGGTGGACGATTCCCTTGTCTTTGAGGATGCAGCGGTCAGCGAGCAACGTGAATCGCCGGGTCTTCGTGTCGAACATTACACGCCCACGGGGAGAGTCGTCATACTCCATATCAGCGGGTACGAGGCCACTGTGCTGATATCGTTGCCAGACTTCATCGTGACCCGCAGCGTGAATCAGGAAATCACTATACGGCTCAGCCTCGCCGAGGGGTGTGCTGTCGATCACGAGTTTGCCGCTGACGACCCAAAAGATGCCGACGAGGGGCTCTTCTTCCCGATGCTGTGCGGGTGGTTTCATCCCAGTCGCTTCTTCGCACTAGCTTTCAGTTCTTTGGGAGCACTGGGGCACACATGGGCAGAATGGTGATCTTCTAACTCGTGACTGTACTGAGTGTAGCCGTGCCGGCACCAAAGGCAGGCAGCCACCACGCTGGGCTTCCTTGCGTTGCGGACGGCGATTGCTCCAGATTCCATGAGCTTCCTTTTCGTCCTCGCACTCACTGCTTCACGAACTCAGAAGGCTTCTTGTGATCCCGCACATTGTCGTAGCTGACAGCCAGTTGGGAACCGAGCTTCACTTTGTCGCTGTAGTCGTTGACTGCCTCGTTGTCGAGAATTCCGTATACCAGCCGCTTCTGATCATCGGTGTGATCGACGATCATCCACATCCATTCGCCGATTCCTGTGGTCTCGTCTGGGAACTCCACCTTTATATAGTCTCCGCGCTCATAGGAGGGCTGGCA
>PMBA01000271.1:1063-2395 GCA_003152795.1 Acidobacteriaceae bacterium
CGCAGCGCGTTCTTGACTTCTTCGAGCCAGATTTCGTATGTCAGCGGCATCGTCCCATTGTAGAGCCAGTACCGTTATTGGGTTTCGGCCCCCGTCAGCAGGCTAGTCTCCTGCTTTAGCGGTGTCGCCGCAACCGTGCTCGTGCTTCGGCATCTTCTTCTGCGCTGTCGTGCTGTCGCAGAGGGACTGCAAACGCACCCTGTATTTGCCCGTCAGCCCCGTAGCAGTATCGATTGCCTTCGTCGCCTTCTTCAGTTCCTTTTCCACTTCGTCCAAATCCACCAGCGTGCGCCTGACTTCTTCCCCCATGGCTGCATTCTGTTGGAGAAAGTCCACGCCCTCAGTCCGCATCCGTTCGAGAAGCGGGCGCAGCACATCGAGGTCACGACGGAGCCACTGGCGAGTCGTGCGAAGAATCCAAATTCCGTCCTCCTGCGCCCAGCGGCACTCGCGGTCAACTTGGCGAAGCTGCGTCTCATCCCTTGTGACGATAATGCCCACCGGAGTACGGCGATCCTTGGCATCCCGCACCAGCTTCCGTATATCGCTCTCGGCNNAGCTTGTCGCTGATATGAATGCCCGCCCACGTCCGCACTTCTTCCGCGAAGTCCATTTCCTCCCGTTTGCCTACGCGGGCGACCTTCGCCATCTCAGACTCCAATTCGTGATTTCGCTCCCGTAGCTCACCTACTTCCCGCAATGAGTCCTCCACCCGGCGATTGGCGCTCTCGATTTCATGAGACCTCTGTTGCAGTGCAACAGTCGCAGCACCCTCTAGCTCTTTGGTTCGGCTGGTCAACGAGTGGAGTTCATCTTTATGGCGTTCTGCAATGAGGCTGGTGCGCTTCGTCAATTCGGCTTCAAAGCGAGCCCAGACATTCTGCTCATCTTGCTGGTGCTTCGTCAGGAGCAGGCGAAAGGCTTCCTCGGCTGAAAGCTGGGCAACCCTCGCAAAATCCTTGACGCCGAGGCGATCCAGAATCTCGGTGCGCTTCAACTTGCCCTCGCCCAAGCACAATGGGCACTCGATAGTTTCGGTTGAGATTGGTGATTGGATGCTCAGATAACCCCCTAGGGAATGTGAAAAAGGCGGGGGAGGTGGGGAAGGTGGGATTACTTTTTCTGGTTGATCAGCAGTCCGGGGTCGGCGCTGTTGATAGACACCAGACCGCCCTTTTCATCGCGGGTCGTACCGAAGCGCTCGCTGGTGCGTCCAGTGATTTGCTCGTGCTCGTCGCGGACTATGGTCTCAAACGAGCCCTCATAGCCTGTGGTCACACTGCCAATGATTCTGTTTTGGCCATCACGGACGTAGCGTTTTTCAAGTGGCAT
>PMBA01000271.1:2422-2865 GCA_003152795.1 Acidobacteriaceae bacterium
TTGTAAGCTCTCCCGACCTTTCCCTACGGTTCCGCACTCTCTGGAACAGCCCCCCTCGACGAACAACTGGAGCACGCACCGACCACGAGATCACCGACCTCATTGTGATTGTCCAAGAGCGGTTTCAGATTTTCGACGCAGAATTTGCATTCTGCGAGCACGCCCGACGAAGGCTATTGCCGAGACCATAAAGGAGAACGTGACCTAATGAAGCGAGTTGTCATTTATGCCCGAGTTTCAAGCGCCGACCAGAGCGTTGCCACCCAGCTTTGCGACCTCCGTCCCATGGCGGCTGCTCGCGGCTACCAGATCGTCGGCGAGTACACCGACACAATCAGTGGAACGAAAGCAAAACGACCGGGGCTCGATCAGCTTATGGCAGATGCACGGCGCGGGCGGTTCGACATTCTGATGGTTTGGTCATTCGACCGCGTGGCTCGCTC
>PMBA01000271.1:2876-7634 GCA_003152795.1 Acidobacteriaceae bacterium
GGTCGCTGATAGTGGAGCGCGTCCGGGCAGGTATGCGTCGGGCAAAGCTCGAAGGTCGCCAAATCGGGCGTGCGCGGCTGGACATTGATCGGGAGCAGGTCGTCACAGACCGCCGCTCAGGGATGTCCCTGACGCAGGTCGCGAAGAAGCATTGCATTTCACGGGCGAGCGTATGCCGCCTGATGAAAGAGGCAAGGGGCAATTCTCTTTCCCCGGTTTTGCTTGAGGGTGCCAGCTTTGGTCAGGAATCACATGTTTAAAGAAACCGATGAGCCGAGCATGTTTGACGACATCCAAACGGTGCTATTCGCCAGCAACGATAGCGTCGGTAAGGCATTCCGCGTTCTCGATGACAACCTGCGCCTCTGCTTGATCTGTGAAGAGGTCTTCACGATGCAAGGTGCTGCCGAGCACGCGCGTGTAGCTTGCTATCCACGGACCAAAGAATCCGAACCAGAGGAAAGTACACTTGATCCGTGCTCGCCATTTCTCCGACTGACAGAATCTTCGTCCTCACCGGGGCAGGCGTAAGTGCCGAGAGCGGGATACCGACGTTCCGTGGCGTCGGTGGCTTGTGGAGAAATCACCGGATCGAAGAAGTTGCCTCACCCCACGCGTGGCGTCGCGATCCCCGGCTAGTCTGGGAGTTCTACTCGATGCGTCGGCGCGTGGCTTCGGCAGCCAAGCCCAACCCGGCGCACTTCGTGCTCGCCAGCCTCGAACAGAAGTTGTGCGAACGGTTGTTCCTCTGCACTCAGAATGTGGACGACCTTCACGAGCAGGCTGGATTGAATTGCGTCGTTCACATGCACGGGGAACTGTTCAAAAGCCGTTGCGACACGTGCAGCCGCGCACCCTTCCGCGACACGAATACCTACGATTCTCCCGTAGAGCTACCCCAGTGCGAGTGCGGCGGTGGGATTCGACCGCACATCTGCTGGTTCGGCGAGGTGCCTTTCGAGTTGGATCGCATCTTCCGTGCCCTCAATGAATGCACGGTCTTCATGGCTGTGGGCACGTCCGGCGTGGTCGAGCCAGCCGCGAGCTTTGTCGCCCATGTAGGCGGTCGTGCGCGGACGATCTACGTGGGAGCAGAGGAGCCTGCGAACGCATCAGCGTTCACCGAATGCCATTTAGGGAAAGCGGGGGAGGTGCTGCCATTACTGGCTGGTTCTATTCAATGACGAGCAGAGCGGCAGGGCACCGCCGCCGATGCAGACCTAATTCGACTAACAAAGTAGTCGCGTATATTCGGATGGTGCTTGCCATCCAGCACAAATTCTTGACCGCGACTTACGGACTGAAGCGCGATCTTGTCCCCTTCACGATCCCATCGCGCTTCGTTGCCGTGGTACGAGAGGTCACGTTTCAAGAACAGCGATTCGAATGTATCAGGCAATAGCCACTGTGAGCGCTTTCCAGCATTCCTCGTGAGCACGATTCCTTCCCGTTCCGTCTGGAAGGTGCCAGCCTTCAGACCCGATAAGGAGGACACATAAATCCTGTTTGGGTGGACTTCATCCTCGAAGAACTGAACATGCGGGTGATCACTCAGTGAATGGAGACCCTTCGGCAACGGTAGCGAATCAATCACGTGCCCGACTTCCAACCATCCGAACACTATGTGGCGTCCATGCGCATCCTGCGGATCAAACGTCAGTTTTCCGTTTTGTTCAATTGTCCTTCGGAACCATCCGAAGAACACAAACAGATCGCCGACTCCCACACCGTGGTTGATAAGGTGTCCCACGGCAGCGCCGATTTGACCGAATGCGGGTCTCCAGCCCGATGGACGAGAAGTCACCGCATCGCGCCGGAGGTCTGGATCAAGATGTGCGAGTCGATCTGACCAGCGCGGGTTCAGTTCTCTGATGATCTGCTGAAATGAACGAGTTCCAAAGTGGACGTCCGAGTACGAAATGCCGCATCTGAAGGGTATAGGGATGGAGCAGAGGCATCCGCACGGCAGAATCGGGCTTGCCATTTTGCCCGACCGGGCACCACTGTCGATTCCTTTCCTGCTCAAGATGATTTTCATTCGACCACTCGCCCTCGTGTCTGTCTTAGGTTGCTGGTGATTTCGATAGTTCCATATACTCATCCGCACCCACGATCCTCAGCACTATCCGCACAGGAATGGGGAATCGTCGCCGAGTGGGATCACGCACGACCTTCGGAGAGGAAAGGTGATACTTCTTCCCGCGAGTTTTGAGTTCGCAGCCGCCTGCCGCGAGCACGTTCTTCACCCATTCCGATTGGCTGCTGTAGGTGAGCGCGACGATGAAGCCGGTCGATGCTCGAAAGACGTTGATGGGTGTGCGGTAGACCTTGCCGGACTTTCGTCCGACGTGGGTCAGGATGCCGAAGCCCGGAAGCCAGCCAGCGAACAACCCGGTGATCCGGTTAGTAAAGGCAATGTTGATCTTCGCCAGCCATCGTTTACGGAAACGCATCATGAGCACGCCTGTGGCGGCGATGGCGATGATTATGATGGCTCCGGAGATCACTTGCTATTCAGCTTTCTGTTCCGGCTGGTTTGGTTCGTGATTTTCGCGCTTCCGAGCCAGCGCACGTAGCCCGAAGAAGCCGAAGAAATACATCACTGCTTGGAAGATCGCGATTGCGCCTCTCTCGCGATAGTAGCCAGTGAACAATCCCACCACTGGGAAGACGAGCAAAAAGAACGACACGACTCGAAGGGCGCGAGGACTCATCAGTCCGCCCCGGTGCCTCCGTCCGGTTATCAAACGGAAGCACTTTGCCAGCACCCAAAGGCAACCGAGTAGCAGGATGGCTCCAACGACAAAGACCAGAACGGGAGCTTTCTTGTTCGGAACGAAGAAGAGATATGCCGAAGCAAATCCGCAGAGCAGCGTGAACAGGGTCAGAATTACACCGATGGGCACTTGAACCCAGCGAGGTAGCTCGATTTCACGAGCTTCTACGAGTTCCGATTCATCTGGAATGAGTTCGGGGCTATTGGGTTGCACTCGTAATGTGTCCTTCTCGTTTCGCGGATGTACTCGCGGCTTTCAGCAGCACGGTTATTTGGTGCACGTCGTCCTCGTCAAGGTGATCGCATTTGCCGCCGCTCACGAAATTGCTCCGTTCTCGAATCGGGCTTTCCCCGCAGCTTGCTAGGCGAACGTAATCGAGTGCAGTTCGTCCCTTCGCATCCCTCAGGCGAGAATTCGCTCCAGCCTTCAAAGCTGCGGCGACTTCGTTCGCTTCGCCTTTGGCGGCAAGAATCATCAGGGCTGTTGTTCCAACTGAGTTCTGTGCGTTCACGTCCGCGCCAGCCTTCACCAAGTCTTCGTCGAATGAACGAGAAATAGCTGACGCCATTAGCGGCGTGTCTCCGCTGAAGGATTTACGGTTGGAATTAGCGCCCGCCGCCAGCAATAGCTGGACTGGCTCTGAATGCGAACTGGCAGCCGCGTACATCAGAGCCGTCCAGCCACTGGAATCTGCTGCATCAACGTCTTTGCTCGAACTTAGAATGGACTTGATCGAGTTCGTATCGGCGTTTGCCGCAGCCTTCATTAAAGGCGTGACTCCGGGCTTGGGCAGGTAGGCATCTTGAAAGATGTTGCTGAGCGGTTCAGTTCGCGGGTCACCGTGCCGCCAGACATGTGTCTCTGCGGCAGCATCGACGGCGTCTTCGAACGTTCTCTCGAACTCCGGTGCGGATTCTGCATAGTTCCACATCTTCTTCGAGCGACCTCCGATCCGCACTTCGACTTGCATGGTCGGGTTGTCCGTGACGCTGGCGTCATATCCACCACAGAGTGCCCAGAATCTCGGTGCGAGAAACCGTTGCAAGAGAGCATGGGCTGCTTCCGGAGTGATGGTCGAGTGCCTTTCGCCAACGGCTTCCACGAACCCGCTACCGTTCCACAGCACGCTCCCATCCTCTGAGACTCTGACCGTGTACGAAGGACAGGTTCCATAGCAACCAGAGCGCGAAAGTTCGACGAAGTCTCCCGATTGTATGAGTGTTGGCGACGTAGCCTCGACCGGCGTCGGGCAGTCATGCGCGTATTTGGTTGAAGGAGGATTGGTCACGACCTCGACATAATGAAACGAATCGACACTCACCGTGAGCTTCGGGTTCTCATACGGCTGCTCATCGTTCGAGATTTTGAAATTGAAAACTGTACTGTACTTCCAATCCGTGCGGTACAGATTCTTGGGAAGCTCGAATCGCCATGTCTTCACGTTTTCCTCTGCCGCCCCTTTTAGCATCGGATGACCGGAAACGGCGGTCGCGCTGACAATTTCGCCGTTGGAATTCAGCGTGAAATCGACTTTTACTTCGCCCTGAATCTTGGCGAGACGAGCGATGGGAGGGTATCTAGGCAGTCCAGCAGAGATCAGGGTCGGCTCTGGAAGTGCCTGTCCAAAGGCAATCCCAGCAAGAGCACAGAATACAACGACGACGGAGGCTGAAGGCTTCACGCCTGAACTTTACTCCGCTCAAAGCAACTGTGTCATGTGGGATTTTAGCTTCCACGATCAGAACCGTATTTAGTTGCGGATCGCTCTCGAATACCTCAGAATCTCTGCGATGAAGGCGTGGCAAATCTTCGCGGTAGGAGTAGCCGTTCTCGTTGCCGCTCTGCTCCTGCCCTCATACGAACGTATCTTGGCGGGACTGGCGGCGATTGTAATGGTCGCTGTAGTGGTGGTGGGTTTCCTTTTCCGCCCGCGCAAGGACATGTTCTATTTGCGCACTACCCTTGTGGTCTCTGAGCCTGT
>PMBA01000293.1 GCA_003152795.1 Acidobacteriaceae bacterium
GGCGGCAACGGCAGGGGAGAATCAGGATTCGAGTTCAGATTTTGGGAGTCCGGAATCGATGGGCAAGGACGGGAAAGCGAAATCGAAGAAATCGACCTCGCAGATGCGCACCAAGGCGGCGAGCGCAGTCGCAAGCAGCGACGTAGCGGAAGAAGCCGGGAAACAGGCCGAACCCGCGGCGGAGGAGACTCCGAAAGCGATGGCGGCGGCAGCGACAGCGGAGGGTTCATCCTCTCCATCCATTCCGGACGCGAGCACGATTGCGAGCATCGTGGAGAGCGTTATGGCCGATCTTCGCCCGAGGATCGTGGAAGAGATTACGCGGAAGCTGGCGGGGAAGTAGGGCAGGTTTCAGCCGCCGGTTTTCAGCCGCGCTCAGCGGCTAAAGCCGGATTCAATGCAATGCTCTTACCGCAGCGGTGAACCGCTGCGGTACCCAAAATCAAGTGCAAAACCGAGTTTTTCCGCAGCCTGTTCATTCTCGCCTGCGCGCGTTTGATAGGATCCCTGGAAAATTGTCGTAGAAACGTAAAGGACGAGGAAACTGCTGCCAGCTACTGGAGCCTGGCGAACTCCGCTTTTGCTTCCTTCAGTACGGGAATGTTGGGGTCGGCGTCTTTCCAGAGGGCGAGAAAATCTTTATAAGCCGCCAGCGCGCGGACACGGGCGGCGTCGGAGTCTGCGCCTTTCGAAATTCTTGCCTGCTGCCCGTTTGCGCGGGCAACGCCGAGATGCGCCAGCGCTCCCGTCCAGCAATTCCAGACGATCCCGCTGTGGTCGAGGATTTTCTGAAATTCAGCTTCCGCCGCGCTACCCTGTCCGGCGGCCAGGTAGGCCTGGCCGCGGATGTAAATGTCATAGAGGCAGGAGAGATTGCTGACGAACGTAATTTGTCCTAACTCAGTGGTGGAGGCAGCCTGCAAAGCGTTGAGAGCGGCGGCGGGATTTTTTCTATCCAGCGCCAATTGCGCGTGGACCGCGGGCAGCCAGAGCGACTGCATCTGCGTATCCAGCGGATAGCGGGCATTGAGGTCTTTGGCCAGCGATTCGGCACGCGCCGTTTCGCCAGCCATGGCGAATGCAAGCGCCGCTTCACTCTGGACGCCCTGGCTCGCGGGAGCCAGTTTCAAACCTTGGGCGGCGATCTGGCGGGCTTCGGCAGGGTTGCCATAGGCGGCTTCGCGCAGAGCATAGTTTTCCTGCCAAATAGCGCCGTTCTCCTTGCTATCGGCGCGGATGGCGGAATCCACGGACCGAATGGCGAGTTCGCGCGCTTTGGCCAGGCGTCCGGCATAGGCCTCGGTGTCGGAGGCGAGTGAAAGGCCGTAGTTCTCTTCCGGCTTGCCTGCGAACCATTGCAACTGCTCGGCCATGGCGGCCGAGTCCGAGGCGAGAAAGGCAAGAGCGTACAGGGCATTGCGGGTAATATAGTCGTCCAACTTTCGCGCCTGCGCCTCGCGGATGGTCTTCCGCGCATCGTCGAAGCGCTGCAAGGCGAGGTAGGCGTTGGCGAGGTTGTCAAATGGAGCGACGTTGTCGGAGTTGATGCGGAGATCCTGCATGGTCAGTTCGGCGGATTTCTCATGCTGTCCCTGTTCGGCGTAAACGACGCCCAGATTGAGGCTGGCGCGGGTCTTTTGGGGGTAGCTTTCAATCTCCTCCTGGTAGGACTGGGCCGCTTTGGGCAGTTCTCCGGTGACATTGAGATAGTAGATCGCGGCGATGGCTAGCTTTTCGCGCTCGCTGGCATGGTCGCGCAACTGGAAGGCTTTGGTGAGGTATTCACTGGCGCGTCCGGGCTCAGCAAGACTGAAGTATTCACCTCCGACGGCGAGGTAGCCCATGGCGAAATTCGGATCGAGTTGGATGGCGCGCTGGTTGTAAGGCAAGGCGGCGCCAGGACCTTTTTCGCGATCGGCTTTCTGGCCAAGGCTGTAAGCCTTCAGAGCTGGCAGCGAAGAGGTGGTGGCCTGTTCGAGGGGGACATCAAATCTCTGGACCGTGGCCAGCGATTCGCCGAGTTGGCTACGCAGCCTGGAAACCGCTGCGCCGAGGACTTCCAGGACCTTCTCCTTGGCGGGCGCGGTGACTTGCTGCTGTGCCAGGAGGTCTCCAGTCTGGCAATTGACCGCCTTCAGACCGACCACGTACTCGCTACCGAGGCTGCCGATCGAACCGGCAATGAAGGCTTTGCTGCCCACACGCTGGCACAGGTCTCGCGCCAATTCAGGAGTGAGTTTCGTGGCTGGTGAGCGGGTCATGAGCTGCAAGGTGTCGGCGACTTTATTTTCGGAGAGGACATTGAGGAACGGGGACTGGTTGAGGGCAACGCTGAGGGCGGTCTTGAGCGTGTCGTCGAAAATAGGATCGCCGGTGCTGTTGGAAAAATCGGCGAGCACGACAGTATCCCTGCCGCCGAGGCGCGTGGTGGAACGCCATCGACGGTAGAAGCCGCCAGCAAGGAGCAGGGCGAGCAACACAGCCGCAGCGGCATAGCGGGAGAACGTGGGCCAGGCAACGCGTCCGGGAGCAGCGGAGGGAGCGCGTGAGTTTGAGAAGGCAGCGGCGGAGACGTGCGACACCGTGTCGCGCTTCAGGCGCTGCAGGTCGGTTCGCATCTCGGCCGCGCTCTGGTAACGCAGGTTGCGGTCTTTCTCGAGAGCCTTGTTGATGATCCTCTCCAAGTCCGCAGGCACGTCGGGATTCAGGCGCACAACCGAAGTCGGTGCGGCGTCCAGAATTGCCTTGAAGATGACGGCCGAACTCTCTCCGCGGAAGGGCTGGGAGCCAGTGGCCATTTCATAGAGCACGGCGCCGAAGGAGAACAAATCGCTGCGCGCATCCAACTCTCTTGCGCGGGCCTGCTCGGGCGACATATAGGCGACGGTGCCGAGAGTTGAGCCGGGACTGGTGAGATGCGATTCCTCGACCGCCGCGCGAACCGAGGCGGCTGTGATGCTGGACGAAGAAGCAGCGGGACCGACCTTGGCGAGGCCAAAGTCCAGAACCTTGGCGTGTCCGCGCTTGGTGACAAAGATGTTGGCGGGCTTGATGTCGCGGTGAACGATGCCTTCGGTGTGAGCGGCATCGAGGGCGTCGGCAATCTCAATCGCGAGGCCGATCAAGACATCGGTATCGACGGGTCGACCGGCGATGCGATGCTTCAGAGTCAAGCCGTCGAGGAACTCCATGGCGATAAAGGGGTCATGCTGCTGGGGGCCGATCTCATAGATGGTGCAAATATTGGGATGGTTCAAGGCGGAAGCCGCTTGCGCTTCGCGCTGAAACCGGGCCAAGGCCTGGGAATCCTTGGCTACGGCATCGGGCAGGAACTTGAGCGCGACAAAGCGGTGGAGGGTGAGGTCTTCGGCCTTGTAGACGACACCCATGCCTCCGCCGCCGAGTTTTTCGACGATGCGGTAGTGCGAGATAGTTTGGCCGATCACTGGCGCGAAATCTTACGTCCCTTAGCCGGGCAAGTCAATCAAAGCGGGGGCGGTTGCGACTTCGTGGCCGCTCACATGCCTGAATCGTTGATGGGAGCTGGGCCGCTGTGCTCGTGGTAGTAGCAAAATCTCTTGTCGAGGAGGGC
>PMBA01000023.1 GCA_003152795.1 Acidobacteriaceae bacterium
GAATCTCATAGTCGATCTCCGTATCCACGTGGCGTAGACCTGTTGCGATTTTGTCGAGCACCATGTGACGTTCGTCTTTCCGGCCGCGTCGCGGCCATTTCAGAAAGATATCAATATCCACCGGGGTCGAAGCGGTTAAGCCGTGGATCTCGAGATCCGACGTAACGTCGGCCATTTGCTGGCCCAGACTCTTCAGGAGAGCCTTGATTCCCTCCCAGGTTGCGCCAGCTGGCCGCAGCAATCTATGGCCCGATTCTCCGACTTGAGCTTCGATCGAAATATCAGTCGAAAAATGAATCTCCCTCGCGTTCTTAACCTCCTCCTCCCTATCCGGCGGAACTCGATTCGAAAGGCGTAACCGTTGGTCGCCGGTGAGCGCCGGAAACGCCTGGGTCAGAAGCCAATTCAAATGAGCTTCGATTTCGGGGCACCGCATCTCTCCGGAAGGCAATAGCACCACGTGATTCTCCCTCACGCCGATAAAGGCCATGTTCTGTATGAGTTCCAATTTTTGGCCCGCGTCGTTCTTCACATCCACCTGCTCTACATCAATCGTGGGTCGGCCAAAATCGACCTTTGCCGCGAGCGCCTGCATGCCAGGTGTGAAGACGAGGATCTCAAAGAAAGCCATGGAATCGATCACTGTTCTATAATGGGTAACGACGGACGCCTTGGTACCTGTGTTCCCTGTGCGCTTTCGCCTGATCGCCGAGCTTCCGCTTGAGGTGGTGTTCAAGAGCGTGACCGACCCACCAGATTCGTGCTCGTTAACCCAGATGGGATATGTTTATCCTTCTGAAACCTGCGAAAGGCCGACCATGAGAAACGATCTGAATGGAGCGGATACAATCCCGGCACGTATCTTGTTCGAACCGGTCGTGAGCGGGGCACGTTGTGCGGCGATCGACGAAAATGGGAATACGTTATGGGGATTCGTAGCCTCGAAACATGACTTCCGGAAGGTCCATCAACTTGTTGCCATTTACGACGAGCTAAGTGATCAGATTGCGGCGAGGCTCGTGAAATATGGCAAGATGGAGGCAAAGAAAGATGAGCCAAATTTGGCCGAGATACGCGAACTCATCGACCGGGCGACTAAGCTGCTGTCGAAGCTGCGGACCTCCTTCGCCTCGGAGAATCCGGACGCAGGACGTGCTGACAAAGCGGATAGGGTAATAGCCCTGCGTGGAGCGATTCAAGACTTGGTCACGACGATAGAACTTCTGGAAAAGGGAAACCGCACGGCGAAATCCGACCTGGCGGACGAACTCCCTTTGGAATGAGGCCGGGGGCGCCCGGCGAAATGGGCGCGGCCGTCCGTCTCCAGTTGGAAGGCCTAACATGGACTTTGTCGCTTTGGACGTCGAGACGGCTAATGCGGATATGTCGTCAATCTGCCAGATCGGCTTGGTGCGTTTCAAAGAGAGGGTTGTGGTAGACACCTGGAAGACGTTCGTTGACCCACAGGACGATTTCGATCCGGTCAACATCTCGATACACCACATAACGGAGGACACCGTCCGGGGCGCTCCGACCTTCCCCAGCATTGCAGGTCAACTTGGTGGCTACCTCGCAGACACCACCGTGGTATGCCATACGCATTTCGACCGTGTCGCCTTGGAACAGTGTTTCTGGAAGTACCGAGTGGAGATGGCCAACTGGATATGGCTCGATTCTGCTCGGGTGGTTCGGCGGACTTGGGAGCAATTCGCTTGGCGCGGATATGGCCTAGGCAGCGTTTGCGGGTTCCTCGGACTCCAATTCGCTTTTCACGATGCGCTGGAGGATGCAAAGGCCGCTGGGTTCATACTCCTCGCAGCCATGGACAAGACGGGCTTGGACGTCACCGGGTTGCTTGATCGGGTCGAAATGCCTATCGGGCATCCTGCCCCATTATTCGAGACGGCGTTTGACGCCAATCCAGAGGGACCATTGTTCGGAGAGGTTCTTGTGTTTACCGGGGCACTTACGATCCCTCGGGCGCAGGCGGCTGGTTGGGCTGCGCAGGTCGGGTGCGAGGTCGGAACGAGCGTTACGAAGAAAACCACAATCCTCGTCGTCGGAGATCAGGACGTCATCAAGCTCGCTGGCCACGAAAAGAGCAGCAAACAGCGGAAGGCGGAGGAACTCATTTATAACGGGCAGACCATCCGAATTCTTCGCGAGACGGATTTTCGCGAGCTTGTGAGCAGGGCACAGGGGAACCCTCGCCAAAATATGCCACAATGAAAGAATGGCGGCTTATTGGATTGCGCTGTCTCGGCCCTTCTTTTTGCCCTATACGGCCCGATCGCTAGCGGGTGCGGTGGAGGGGAGGCATAAGCCGTTATGTCTGGTCGAAATGCGGGGCGAACGGACCCGGTGATCGGAAAGCGGTACTTCTCAATGCCAGAGCCAACCGAAACTGATGGAGCTAATCGGTTACTCTTGTGGGAAAGTAGGAGACCAAGAACTGGCCTTCATCAAACCGATAGGGCAGATAGCGTTCTTCTGTGATCGGAATGCTCTCACCGATGGTGATAGCTCGGCAGTAGATGTGTTTACAGGGTAGTTTCCGATCCAAGAAATCGGGACACTCGCAATCAGACAATGAGCCAGTCCACCCGCTCACGATCTTATTGTTGCGGACCTCTTCAGGGTGCAGGTCGAGGATCCGCCTCGCTCTAAACTGCCTCGCGATCTGGGTGTAATGCTTATGCACGGACTTGTTCCAGCCACCCCATTGAAAAGGATCAGGCGTGTATGAATACAGCCTATCCGTGTTCACCCTTCGTTTGTGCTCCGCGTTCATCAACTTCATCCGCATCTTTGCATCGAAATGCGCTGGCCGCATCGTCCCCAACTCGAAGCAAAGCCGGTAGATATGTTTACACGGGGCAAAAGATTTCCGAGGGCTATCACCGACGAAATTGAAGTCTTTGCAGGTGCACCATTGGAGCGTCGTTTGAATCGGGCCTGCTCCCTCATCCGGAAATGCTGCGAGCTTTTCGTTTTTGTCTACATAGTCCGGTTCCAGGTTCAATGCGGACTTCTGTCGGTTCACCTGAGAAAGCTTCTCGTTCAGCTCGGTTGAGAGGAAATCCCAATTCTCAAGAGTGTTCATGGCCGTGCCGGATAATTGGGAAACTCGCAAGAGTAAGGAGGTAGGATGGGCCCCTGCCCATGCCGTGACGCTGACCGGCGTCAGGCAGCTCCCCGATCCGTCAGCCCTTCGTCTCTTTCGTCTCACGCATGAGCGCAATCCACTCCGCCGTGCGCTGGCGAACGGTGGCACTTGACGCGCAAAGGCGATAGAAGACTTCCCATTGGCCAGCGAACTCCTTGGGCAGACCTTTCGACTGGACGGTCCAGCCCTTTCCCTTGCCGGCCGGCAAGCCGGGGTGCTGGATCTCGACCAACCCGCGACACTCTGGCGGCAGCAAGTCGTACAGGTAGGCTTCGACCAATATCCCGCCGGCCGTTCCACCGCCGATGGCTGCCACGATCGCTCCAACATGCGCCGGCTTGACCGTCCGGTAGTGGCCGAAGAGGTAGTTGTTCACGCGGCTGACGGCGATGCCGGTGGCCTCGGAAAGCTGCAGTTGGTTGACGCCGTGCTCCTGCATGGCATTTTCCAACGCGGCGGTGAACAGCTTCGGCCTGGACGGTGTGCTCATGCAGTCATGGTGAAGGAGGAAAGGCTCGGATGTCCAGTGGGACCGAATCCCGCGGGCGGCGCGCCAAGAATTCACGCCATGACGAGCGTGCTTGAGGCTCGATAGAAATGGCCGCATGTGCTCAGGCTGCCCACATTACTCGCTGCCCTGCGCAGCCTAGCTAAGGACGGCTATGATAACCTGACCGAGGCACAGAAAAAATCCGGCGAGATTATGGAAAGGGACACGGCAATTCGCCTCAAAGAAGCCGAAAAATCCCTCGAAGCATTTAGGCAATGGCGAACGATCCAGGCAGGTGAAACCATCGCGGCGGCCGAGGTCATGGGACAGATGGCGGGAAAGGATTCTGGCCTCACCGCCTGGAATCTCTTTAAGACGCTCCTCTCTCCCGAAGCCGGTCTATCGGGGCTCGCGAAGCAGATGATCCCACTCTTACCGCCCAAAGAGCAGCCCGACCCGAATGCCCAAACGGCGGCCCAAGCCCTCGCTCAAAAGCAGGAGCAATTGCGCAATGCAGAACGCGATCTAGCTGAGCTGAAGCTACGCCAGCAGACGATCGACGCAGATGCGAATCGGAC
>PMBA01000101.1:0-13564 GCA_003152795.1 Acidobacteriaceae bacterium
TTTTCCCCACCCAGTCCCGCCGCGCTTGCCACCTTCCGCACCACATCGTTCGGATTGGTCGGCGCCGGGTCCACCATCGTCGGGTCCCCCACATGCGATGCTTTGGCCACGTCGGGATGCTTCTCGAAATTCCCCAGCATGCCTGACATCACGCCCGCTTCGCGCCGGCTCGCCACTTCCTTCTTGTTCTGGTTAAGCATCTTTCGCGTCGGCCGCGGCACCGGCTGATGCAGCGCTTCCAGCCGCGCCTTCGCGTCCAGCGCCCGGTCCATCGCCGGATACCGCGTGATGATCCGCCCGTACGCGTCCGACGCTTCTTTCGTCAGTTGCTCGATCATCTTGCTCTTGCCCACTTCATTCATCCGCGTGTTCTTCCGGATTACCTCGATCTCGCCTTCGTACGATTCCCCCAGCAGATACAGCGCCTGGTCCGCTCCGCTGTATAACGGATACCGGTCCACCAGCGTCTTCAGCCGCGCTATCGCCGCCGGATACGCCAGCCGCAGATAATAGAACCGCCCGATGTTGAACTCCCGTTCCGCCAGCACTTCCTGCACTTCCCGCAACCGCTGTTTCGCCTCCGGCACCAGCTTGCTGTCCGGATACTCCAGCAGCAGCGCCCGGTATTCTTCCTCCGCCCTCATCGCATGCGTGTAGTCCCGGTCCGCCTTTTCCATCTCCTGATAGTGGATGTTCGCCACCTTCAGCTGTGCCTCCGCCGCCTCCGGCATATTCGGAAAGAACGTCCGGAAATCTTTGTATTCGATCTCCGCCTGCTGCATCGCCGTCGTTCCCCCCTCTGCGTACCACGAATCCGCCACCGCCAGCTTCGCCCGCGCGATAAACTCCGAATCCGGATACGTGTTGATCAGCGTCTGCAGCGTCATCCGCGATACGTCGAACCGGTTGTGCTTCATCGCATCCATCGCCCGGTCAAACAGCACCTTGTCCGGCTGTTTCGACCCCACGTTGGCCAGCGGATTCACCGCTTTCTTGTTCGTGCAAGCTACCGTCAACGCCAGCAGCAACAAGAGAAATACGACTGTTGAATTTCGACGCATGGAAGACCCCAAAGTCAATTTGTAATTGGTAATTTGTAATTTGTAATTGGTAGTTTGGCAGACCAATCCTCGGTGGCCCGGATTGGCTCTTAAATTACCAATTACAAATTACCAATTACAATTTCCCCTACACCCGCTCCAAACTCGCGCTCCGCGCCGCTTCCAGCAGCGCCTGCGCATTCACTCTCGCATCGCCCTTGCCGAACACCGCATTCCCCGCCACCAGAATCTCCGCTCCCGCCTGCACCACCTGGGCCACCGTGTCCATCCCCACGCCGCCATCTACTTCGATGCGGTATTCATAGCCACGCGCCACCCGAATCTCCGCCAGTTTCCTCATTTTGTGCAGCGTCGCCGGAATAAACTTCTGCCCCCCAAACCCCGGATTCACGCTCATCACCAGCACATAATCCACCATCTCGAGCACTTCGCTCAGCGTCTCCACCGGCGTCGCCGGATTAATCACCACTCCCGCCAGGCACTTATGCTCCTTGATCAGGTTCAGCGTCCGGTTCAAATGCCGGCATGCCTCCTGATGCACCGAAATCCAGTCCGCTCCCGCTTCCGCAAATTCCGCAATGAACTGGTCTGGATTCTCTATCATCAGATGGCAATCCAGCCGAAGCCGGGTTGCCCGGCGCAATGATTTCACCAGCGGCGGCCCCACCGTCAGATTGGGCACAAAATGCCCGTCCATCACGTCCACGTGGATCACGCTAGCGCCGCCCGCCGTCGCTTGCTCCACCTGGTCCCCCAGGTGGGCGAAATCCGCCGCAAGTATCGAGGGTGCAAGTTCGATCAAGATAGGGTCCAGTAGATAGAGGGTCAGAAGCTGTGGAAATTCTAGCACGGTGTGCCCGAGCCCACGTAGGGACGGACGCCCTCGTCCGTCCAGCCGGGCAAAGCCCGGCAGCGATCACGCGCTGGATTTCGAAATTCGAGCTTCCTCAGAAGCCGCCAGCGCTTTTCGCACCTTCTCCGCTCCCTCCGCCATCGCAAACTTCAGCTTCTCAATCCCCTCACCGGTAACCGCCGAAATTGGATACAGCTTGAGCTTCCTGCGCGTCGACCACTGCTTCAGCTTCTTGAGTTTCTCCGGATTCGCCACGTCGATCTTCGACGCAACCATCAAAGTCGGCTTCTTCTCCAGCCCCGCGCCAAAACTCGCCAGTTCGCCCCGGATCACCTCGACATCCTTCACCACGTCCGCCCGCCCGCTGCCATCGGAGACATCCACCATATGCACCAGCAGCCGCGTGCGTTCGATGTGCCTCAAAAACTGTGTTCCGAGCCCCGACCCCGCATGCGCGCCTTCAATCAATCCCGGAATGTCGGCAACCACGAAACTTTCTTCTTTTCCCTTATCCCCCGCCAGCACAACGCCGAGGTTCGGCTCCAGCGTGGTAAACGGATAGTCCGCAATCTTCGGCCGCGCCGCCGAAATGACCGAAATCAACGTCGACTTGCCCACATTCGGATATCCAACCAGCCCCACATCGGCCAGTAGCTTCAGCTCCAGCCGGAAGTTGCGCTCTTCCCCCGGACGCCCGTCTTCGTGCTCGCGCGGCGCCTGGTGTGTCGAAGTGGCGAACTGTGCGTTGCCCCGTCCGCCGCGCCCGCCGCGCGCGATCACCACCCGTTCATCGGCCCGCGAAAAATCGTGAACTTTCTCCCCCGTGTCCTCGTCGTAAACGATCGTCCCCACCGGCACTTTCAGGACGATTCCTTCCCCGTCTCGCCCGGTCTTCTTTGACCCTTCGCCATGCCGCCCGCGCTCGGCCTTGTATTCAGGATTGAAACGGAAATGCACCAGCGTATTGTGGCGTTCGCTCGACTCCATCCAGATGTCCCCGCCATGACCGCCATCCCCGCCCGAAGGCCCGCCCCGCGGAACGTACTTCTCCCGCCGGAACGCCATGCAGCCGTTCCCGCCGTCCCCGGCCTTCACTCGGATTTTCGCTTCGTCGATAAACATTGAAGTCCACTCTTAAGTCAACTTTGAACTCAAAACATCGAGCCTTAAATATTGCCGCTCCCCGATGTCACAACCCCTTGTGCCAAACGGTACCCATAAGGCAGTCCGCCATCACTGCGCAACGTTCGCTTCTGCGCTCTAATGCGGATGGGGGTATTGTATGGACCCCAGCGGAATCGCTCAATTAGCTCTCGAGCTATGCGACCTCTTACAACTGCAACTCGATTCGATCATGGGTTGTAAGTTAGCGGATTTCACGCCCAACGAATTGGACGCTTATCAGAAGAGAAAATCCAGAATTGAGGAACTGCGTTTCGAACTGCGCCGGCTCGCCAACCCTTCCTCGCGAACCCTATTTGGTGATTGAACTGGGTTTGTCGCTGCCGTGCCGGGAGGCAGTACGCGCCGCTTCGGCGGCAGCCGCTCTTTTTTCGCACTCGCTGAGCAGTTGGTTCATCTCTGCGATGATCGCTTCCACTTTCCTCGGGTCTTGCTCGCTCCGCGCCCGTTCCTGAAGCTCCCGCCAACCCTCGGGTTCCCCCGGAAGATCGGGCCAATCCGACTGGCCAGACTTGGCTCCTGGCATTGGCACCTCCGCCACGCTAGCGCCGCTGTTATCCCGCAACCATACGAAAGCAGGGTTTCCCCCGCGCGAATCGCAACCTACTTCGCTTCGACAGCCTCGGGCTCGACCATCACAAACTTCCCCATCGACCCCTTGTCGATGAACTTGATCCGTCCCGTGATCTTGGCGAAGAGCGTGTCGTCCTTGCCGCGTCCCACGTTCAACCCGGGCTTCACCCGCGTCCCCCGCTGCCGCACGATGATCGTGCCGCCCGGCACCAGTTGTCCCCCGAATGCCTTGAACCCAAGCCGCTGCGCGTTCGAGTCGCGCCCGTTTCGTGATGTACCCTGTCCTTTTTTATGCGCCATAAATCAGTTCCCGGTGGCCAGTTGCCAGTAAATTCCAAACCCAACAAAAATTGTCATCCTGAGCGAAGCGATTGTCATCCTGACCCTGAGCGCAGCCGAAGGGGAAGGATCCGCTACTTCTTTTTCTTCTTCGCCGCTGCCTTTTTAGGCGCCGCTTTCTTCGCGTGCGCGTGCGCTACGTGCTTCTTCGCCTTTTTCCCCGGACGCTTCGAAGTCTTCACTTCCGCGACGCCCTCATGTTCGCCGCCCTCGTGCGCCTTCTTCACCTTCTTCTCTTTTTTCGGAAGCTCGGGCGCTTTGAACGACTGTCCATCAAAAGCAATCTCGGTGATGCGGACCGCGGTATAGTCCTGCCGGTGCCCTCGCAGCTTCTTGTATTGCTTCTTGCGTTTGTAGTGGAAGACCAGGATCTTCGCCCCGCGTCCCTGCTCAACCACCTCACCGGTAACCAGCGCCCCCGACCCCGCGGGCAATACGCTGCCCGCCTCCGCCGAAACCGCCAGCACGTCGCCGAACTCCACCTTGCCGTCTTTGTCTTCCTGCGTTTCCACCCGGATCACGTCGCCCGGGGCGACACGATACTGCTTTCCACCTGCGCGGATCACCGCGTACATAAACTCTCCTTATCCTCGTATAGGGACGGGGCTATTCCTCGTCCAAGCCGAGCCAAGCTCGGCAAATAGGATTTCGTGCTTGCTGTTTTCCCGCTGCGGCTTCTGACCGGAAACGCGGCGCGGCCCCAGAACGGGTCCGCAAGTACAGGCAAACTCATCTAGTNNCGAGGTTCGCAAGTACAGGCAAACTCATCTAGTCTATCCCGCACTGTGGAAATCGGTCAAACCGAAGGCTCTTACTCATCCTTCAGAACCCCTTCCCCGAATCCAGCAAAATCGTCACCGGCCCCTCATTCACCAGCTCCACCTGCATCGTCTCCTGAAACCGCCCCGTCTCACACCGCAGCCCCGCCGCCCGCACCTTCTCCACAAAATATTCATAAAGCTCGCGCGCCCGCTCCGGCGCAGCCGCCGCGTCGAACGACGGACGCCTCCCCTTCCGCGCATCTCCGTACAAGGTGAACTGCGATACCACCAGCAACCCGCCGCCAACCTCCACCACGGATAAATTCATCTTGCCCCCGGCATCTTCAAAGATGCGCAGCCCAATCGTCTTCTCGGCAAGATAATCCGCCTCGGCGCGCGTGTCTCCCGCGCCCACCCCGAGCAGCACCAGCAGCCCGAGGCCGATCTCGCCCGTGATCTCGCCGCCCACACTTACTCGGGCGCGGCTCACGCGCTGCACTACGGCGCGCATTTAACGGGTCGCCTCGCCGAGCAGCGTCTCGTGCCCGGCCAGCGCCTGCCAGCGGCCGTCGCGGTAGGTGAAGACGTCGGTGAAGCGGACCCGGGCCGCGACCTTGCCGGAAGCGTCCACAAGCGTGGCGAGTCCGCGCGTGAACCCGGAGTTACCCTCGACGTGCGCGCGCATTTCGGAGAGGTGATTCACGCCGGGCTTGCGTTGCGGGATGTGCTCCAGCGTCTGGCTGCGCGTATGCAGCGAGCCATCGACGTCGGCGTCTTCGAATTCGTCGGCCACCATGCAGGCAACGGTGTCAGCGTCCTTGCGGCTGAGGGCCGCGGCCCAGTCCCGCTCCAGTTCGACAAGCGCGGCCTCGGTCTTTGGCTGATTTCTGGGGCAATCGGCGGCCAGGGCGGACAACACGAGCGCCAGCGGAACAGCCAGCAGGATCAGGATTTTCACGTGCAAATCCTGACACGAGTTCGGCGCAATAAGCAAGAGCGATAACCACCAAGGACACAAAGGTCCACGATGGAACTCTCCAGGGATTCCCGCGTTCGTGTTACTTCGTGCGCCTTTACTTCGTGTGACTTCGTGCGCTTTTACTTCGTGTCCTTCGTGGTTGCCTTTTGTTCGTGGCGACGAATTTCGTCGCGGCTTTCGCGTTGCCCCTTTTCGCCGCGCCTCCTACAATCCGAGGTCTCGGCAAGCGAGCTTTTTCTCTTGGGGTTCGACAAATGCGATTGATATCGGCAAGGAGTTTTGCGCTCCACTGCGTCTGCCTGACCATGACGCTGGCAGCGTCGGCGTATGCGCAATCCGCCGCCCATCACGACGTCATCATCAAGAACGCCACCGTGATGACCGTAACCCACGGCAACATCCCGAATGGCTCCGTCTACATCAAAGACGGCAAGATCGCCGCCGTGGGCGAAAACGTGAACGCGCCCGCCACCGCCACCGTCATCGATGCCGGAGGAAGGTACCTCACCCCCGGCAT
Organism: Acidobacteriaceae bacterium; assembly: GCA_003152795.1. Classification (GTDB taxonomy): domain Bacteria; phylum Acidobacteriota; class Terriglobia; order Terriglobales; family Acidobacteriaceae; genus Acidiflorens. The sequence continues at coordinate 6,266 of PMBA01000101.1, forward strand.
CGTCGACTCCCACTCCCACATCGCGCTCGATGACGACGTCAACGAAGCCACCAGCCCCATCACGCCCCACATGATGATGAAGGATGCCTTCGATTATCAGGACAAGGCCATCTACCGCGCGCTGGCCGGGGGCGTGACCACATCACTGCTGCTGCACGGATCGGCCAACATGATCGGCGGGCAGGCGGTCGTCATCAAGCACAAGTTCGGCGCCTCGCGCGATGAATTGCTTTTCCCCAACGCGCCCCGCTCGATCAAGTTCGCCAGCGGCGAAAATCCCAAGCGCGTCTATGGCGCCCGCGATCAACTCCCTTCCACTCGCATGGGCAATTTTGCCGTCCAACGCGAAGCTCTCGTTCAGGCCCAGGACTACATGCGCGAGTGGGACGCCTATAACGACAAAATCAAGCGTGGCGATAAAGACGCCAGGGATGCCACCCCTCCCAAGCACGACCTGAAGCTCGAAGCCCTCGCCGACATTCTGCGCGGCAAGCTCATGGTGCAGATCCATTGCTATCGCGCCGACGAAATGCTCACCGAGATTGCCATGGCCAAGGAATTCGGCTACAAGATTCGCGCCTTCCACCACGCCCTCGAAGCCTACAAGGTCGCCGACCAGCTCGCCGCCAACAACATCGCCATTGCCACCTTCTCCGACTGGTGGGGCTACAAGCAGGAGGCCTGGGACGCGATCCCCTGGAACGCCACGATGTCCATGCGCAAAGGCGTGCGCGTGGCCATCAAGAGCGACTCCGAGGATTACACCCGCCGCCTCAATCAGGAAGCCGCCAAGACCATCCGTTACGGCGGCGCCACCGAAGAGGAAGCCTTGAAGATGATCACCCTGAATGCCGCCTGGATCGTAGGCGTCGATGATCGCGTCGGTTCCATCGATGTCGGTAAAGATGCGGATCTCGTGATCTGGAACGGCTACCCGCTCTCCAGTTACGGCGTCCCCGACAAAGTCCTGATCGACGGCGAAGTCTACTTCGACAGAACCCAACCAGGCTTAGGGACCACACATTACAAGGAGGGGGAGTGAAAAACCCGTTCTCAGTTCTCAGCTCTCAGTTTTCAGCGAGCCAACCCATGTGGAGCGGGCGCCCCCGCCCGCTGCCGTTGACCTTGCTTTTGCTCTTGATTCTGACTTTCGCACCGCAAGCCTTCACCCAGGAGAAGCCCCTAGCCCTGAAAGGCGCCAAGCTCTTAACCGTTACCCACGGCGTTATCGAGAACGGCGTGATCGTAATGCAGGCCGGGAAAATCACTGCGGTAGGCGCGGCCAGCGCGGTCAGCGTACCCAGCGACGCCAAAATCATCGACGCCACCGGCATGACCATCTATCCCGGCCTGATCGATTCTGAAACGCAGCTGGGTCTTACCGAAATCTCCGAGGAGAACATGACCAACGATCTGGTCGAGCCGAGCGACGAGATCATGCCCCACATGCACACCGCTGAAGCCTTCCACGCCGAGTCGGCCCTCATCCCGGTGGCGCGCATGAACGGCATCACCAACGCCGTAGTCGCTCCCGAAGGCGCGGACACGCTCCCCGGCCAGGATTCTTTCATTCAGCTCGCCGGAGCCTCCGCCACCGAGATGCTCCTCATCCGCGACATCGCCATGCCGCTCAACTTCACCGGCGATGAGCGCCGCAACAAAGGCGGTTTCGACAAGCGCAAGTTCCCGTCTACCCGCATGGGCCTGGCCGCTCAACTGCGCCAGTCCTTCCTCGATGCCCAGGACTACCGCGCGAAGTGGACCGACTACGATCGCAAGAAAACCGACGCTGCCAAAGACAAGAAACCCGAACCCCTGGCTCCCAAGCGCGATCTCAAATTGGAAGCACTTCTGCCCTATCTCGAAGGCAGCAAAGCCATCGTGCTCGCCGCCCAGAGTCCAAGCGACCTCGAAACTGCCGTCAGCCTCGCCCACGAGTTCAAGCTCAAGTTCGTGCTCAACCACATCGCCCACTCCCAGCCCGTCCTCGACTACGTGGCCAGCCTCAAGGTCCCCGTCATCGTCGGCCCCATCTACGAAGCCCCGAAAGACGACGAGCGCTACGACACCGTCTACAGCCTTCCGGCGCAGCTCTACAAACGCGGCGTCAAGATCGTCTTTGCCTCGTATTCCGCGCACAACGTGCGCAACCTGCCCGACCAGGCGGGGTTCGCCACCGCCTTCGGCCTCCCCTACGACGAAGCGCTCAAGGCAATCACCATTAACGCCGCCGAAATCTGGGGAGTCGACGGCCAACTCGGTTCACTCGATGTCGGCAAGACCGCCAACGTCGTGGTTGCAAACGGCGATCCGCTGGATGTTAAAACCGATGTCAAGCAAGTCTTCATCGCTGGAAAAGAAGTCCCCATGACCGATCGCCAGGTCCGCCTCCGCGACGAATATAAGTAAGACGAGGCTTCCCGGTCTCCAAAACCTCGCGAACCGCTCACCCTCGCCCCCGGAGGGATGACTGCCACCGTCCCATGCGATCGAAACCACCGAGCGCATTTCCCAACCTTCAACTACAATTGGCACGCGAATTCCGTACACCTTGACAATGTGTTCCCAGAATCGTGATTTAAATACTCACACCAGGAACTTAGGAGCGATTTTATGAAAATTAAGCTTGCACTGACCGCCATCCTTGCGGGAATGATGTTCTTCACCGCCTGCGAAAATGCTCAGAAAACCGGCGCCGACGTTGCTATCAAGGCCGCCCAGACCGGATATGCCGCCGTCGCCGACCAGGCCACCCAATACGTCCCCGAACAGGCCAAAGACGTTCAGACCTCCATCCAATCCGCCAAAGACGCTTACGACAAAGGCGACTACGCCGCCGCGTTCGAAGCTTCCAAGGCTCTCCCCGGCAAGATAAAGGACCTGGCAGCGGCAGCCTCAGCCAAGAAAGACGAACTCACCGCCAAGTGGAACGACCTGAGCAGCTCCATGCCCGGCCTCGTTTCGGCCGTCCAGACCAAAGTCGACGCCCTCACCAAGAGCCACAAACTTCCCGCAGGCGCCGCCGACAGCCTCGCTTCCGTCAAGCAGACCTGGACCGATGCCTCGGCCGCTTTCACCTCTGGACAGATTCCCGAGGCCCTCGCGAAAGCCTCCGACGCCAAAGCCAAACTCACCGAACTCCAAACCAAGCTCGGCATCAAACCCGCGGCCTAACTCGATTCTCGTGTGGTGACGGGGCTCCGCCCCGTCCAGGCGGCGCAAAGCCCCGCCGCCACACTCAGCACCACCGCAGTCGTTCCATCTGGGCCGGGCGTTCTTTACCTGGCCCTTTCTTTTTCCCCATCCTCAGTCGCCGTCCTCAGTTTGACCGCTCTCCCCACCGCCAGTTAGGATTCCGTAGTGATCTCCACTCAGATTACGTCCCCGCGGACCAGGTCTCTTCCGTCACTTCCTTTGCATACTTTCCCGATCCCTTTTAGACTACTGGCTTCGACTTCATTCGATGCATCGCGCTACACGCAGTCGTAATTCAGCAAACGCCGGCCCGCATTCCGGACCCGCGATTCCCAGACTCAGAAACGAGGAGAAACATGGCAGCCGTTGATGAAAAAGTGAAACAGATTATCGTCGAGCAGTTGGGTGTGGACGAGGGCGAGGTCACGCCCAGCGCCTCCTTTGTGGATGACCTGGGCGCCGATTCGCTCGATACCGTCGAGCTCGTCATGGCCTTCGAAGAGGCCTTCGATATCGAAATCCCCGACGAGGATGCGGAAAAAATTCGCACCGTCTCCGACGCCGTCGACTACATCGGCAAGCACGCCAAGGCGGGCAAGTAATTTGGCGAGTCATTCCGAGAGACGGGTCGTCATTACCGGCATCGGCCTCATCTGCTCACTGGGCAATACCACCGCCTCGGTGTGGCAGGCCCTGCTTGCCGGCAAGAGCGGCGTCGATCGCATCACCGGGTTCGACGCCTCCGCCTTTGCCTGCCAGATCGCCGCCGAGGTCCGCGACTTCGATCCCTTCAATTTCATCGAAAAAAAAGAAGTGAAAAAAATGGGCCGCTTCATTCACTTCGCCATCGCCGCTTCCGATGAAGCCATGAAGATGTCGCAGCTCCAGGTCACCCCCGACATCGCCGAGAACGTCGGCGTCCACATCGGCTCCGGCATCGGTGGCTTCGACGTGATCGAGCGCGAACACACCGCCCTCCTCGAGGGCGGCCCGCGCAAAATCTCGCCCTTCTTCATCCCCGCCGCCATCGTCAACCTCGCCGCCGGACACGTTTCCATGCGCTTCGGCGCCAAGGGCCCCAATGAAGCCACCGCCACCGCCTGCACCACCAGCGCCCATTCCATCGGCGANNTCCTTCCGCATCATCCAGCGCGCCGACGCCGACGTCATGATTGCCGGTGGCTCCGAAGCCGCCATTACTCCCATGGGCGTCGGCGGTTTCGCCGCCATGCGCGCCCTCTCCACCCGCAATGACGACCCCGCNNGACGGCTTCGTGATGGGCGAAGGCGCCGGCATCATGATTCTCGAAGAACTCGAACATGCCCGCCGCCGCGGCGCTCCCATCCTCGCGGAAATCGTCGGCTACGGCATGTCCGCCGACGCCTATCACATGACCCAACCCGCCCCCGAGCACGAAGGCGGTTTCCGCGTCATGCGCAACGCCCTCCGCGATGCCAAACTCGATCCCAGCGCCGTCGGCTACCTCAACGCCCACGGCACCTCCACCCCCATTGGCGACACCCTGGAAGCCCACGCCATCAGAAATTTATTCGGAAAGAAAGTCCCCGTCAGCTCCACCAAGTCCATGACCGGCCACCTCCTCGGCGGAGCCGGCGGACTAGAGGCCGGAGTGACGGTGCTTGCGTTGCGCGATCAAATTCTTCCGCCCACCATCAACCTCGAGAATCAGGATCCCGGCACCGACGGCATGGATTTCGTTCCCAACCACGCCCGTAAAACGGAATTCGAATACGCCATGTCGAACAGCTTCGGCTTCGGCGGAACGAACGGCGCCCTGCTGTTCCGCAGGTGGACGGAATAAGAACTAAGAAGGTCAGAGGTTAGAGGTCAGATTGCAGAGGTAAAAACCTCTACGCTCCTAACCTCTGCAATCTGACCTCTAATCTCCGGAATTCTCCCTCGCGGTGCGCACAGAACTGACAAAAATTGAGACGAGTTCGTTTGCCTCTTGCACAAGATCGCGCAATTTTTCCGCCGGGAAAACGCTCCCTTCTTGAAAGAGTTCCAGCCAGAAAACTGTCTCGTCTGCCTCTTCCAGGACGATTCCCAGTTTGGCTACGAATTCAGCCCGAGATCTTCCGCGGCACGCCGCCCGGTAGTTCGCGCCGATCGATGTGCTGGAGCGAAGAAGCTGAGTACCCAGGATTCGAGCTTCTTCAGTGCGCGGAAGGGAACGATAAAGTCTCAGGACCCGCAACGCAAAATCCTTGGTGCGGATCTTCAGGGCCTCAGAATCGCGCTTCATGCGACGCCTCGCAAGCCGATTCTATCTTTGATTCTCAGCCGCGGAGGTGATGATGCTCACATCGAGAATGTGAGGTTTTTACCTCTGCAATCTGACCTCTAACCTCTGAAATTTGGCTTCCAACCTCTGCAATCTGACCTCTGACCTCTAACCTCTCTCTACTCTTTACTTCATCGCGTCAATCAACGCGTAAAGCTGCCCCGGGTCCGTCACCTCGACATACGGCTTCCCGCCACGTTTGCTGCTCACCACCCAGATCGTCGGCGTGTGCTCGATGTGCAAACTCAACCCCACATCTTTGTCCGCCCTCACCAGGCCCGCCAGCTTGCCCTCCGGATCCACCACGAATGGCAAACCTACTTTATGATCGGCCGCAAACTTGTCCGCAAATCCCCGCAGGTTCTGCGGGTTGATCTCCAACTGGTGCGCGAAAACTGTGTCCCGGAACTCGTTCCCGATCTCCCGTGACTGCGTGTCAAAATAGCGCGCCATCACCGCCGCGTCGAACGACCAGTTATGCATCGGCAACGGGAAGTCGTGCTGCACCAGCGGGATCTTATAGGTCTTTGCCGCCTGCACCAGCAGCGGAGCGACCCGGCCGCATTGCGGACATTGCAGATCCTCGAAAACGACGAGCGCAACCTGCGCCCCCTTCGGCGGACGCAGAGCCTCCGGCGCATCCTGCGCTAAAACCGGCACGCACACCAGGACCATACATGCCAAACCCAGTCGCAACATCATGAACCGCGCCAACAGTCGTTGAATCTTCATAGTTTTATTGGATGTACATCGCCAGAACATNNAACCTTACTTCACTTCGCCGCTTCCCGGTTGAAGATTGTAAAAATAGTAGAAACGTAGCCCGAGAATTTGCCCGGGAAATTCCTTCGGCAGCGGTGGAAACGGGGTCGACGCCGTAATACTCCCCCAAGCCGCCCGGTCCAGTGCCACGTCGCCCGACGACGTGTGCACCACCATCCCCGTCGTCTTGCCATCCTTTAGGATAACGAACTCAATCGAAAGCTTCCCCTGTTTCAAAATCGGCGGATATACCGACGGCGGCATCAGGCTATACCAGTTCTGCCTCACAATCTGCACGATCCGCGTGAGATACGGTCCAAAATCCACGCCCATCGTGTCGGTCAGAATTTCCGCCTGATCCAGCGCCTTCGCCCCGCTCCGCCCCTGGCTCAGCCCGTAATCGCCCCCATCACCCCGCCCATAGTGCCCGCGGCTTTCGGCTGCCGCCCGTGCCGCTTGTTCGATCGCCGATCCCGCCGTCATCGAAGTATTAAAATTCGGTTGCGGCCGGCTCGTCTGCGGAGGCGCCTGCAACTGCGCCGTCTGGTCGTTCGTCTGCGGCTGCGTGAATCCAGGATTTTCCTGTGGCGGCGGCTGGTTCTGCGTCTGGTTCTGCTCCGACTGGCCTTGCGCCGGCGGTTGCTGCACATTCTCGCCCGGCCGTCCCGGTCGCGCGCTTTGCAGTATCTTCTTCAAATCTTCCCGATTGATCTGCGGCGCTTTGCTCGTCGCCATCCTGTCCTTGTCCGATATCGCCTTCGCATCCGGACGCCTCATCAGTTTCTGCGCGTCCGGCGGCAACTCCAGNNGCCAGATCCACCGTCCGGTGCGGAATCAGCAGCATCAGCTTCTCGCTGTTCCACAACAGAATGATCACCAGCATGTGCAGTATCACCGACAGCCACAGCGCCTCGCGTTTCCGCGTCCGCGACAGATCGTCCTGCAACTGGATCAGAAGATGCGGAACATCGTCCGGATCGAACCCCCGGTATGCCGCCTCCCAGTGCTGCGCTTCGAACAGATCGCGCTGCTCCGG
>PMBA01000101.1:13589-13736 GCA_003152795.1 Acidobacteriaceae bacterium
TTACGTAAACTATGGAGTTGCGACCGTCGAACCTATTGTCGCATTTTTTGCGTCCGCCCGAGTGAGTACCTGAGTAACGGCGATCGCCGAGGTCAGAGGTCAGATTGAAGAGGTGTGTGGGTTCACCTCTGCAATCTCACCTCTGAC
>PMBA01000123.1 GCA_003152795.1 Acidobacteriaceae bacterium
GTGCGGGTCTGGTCGAAGTAGACGATGCGGAGCCAATCGGCGCGGCGAATCTCGCCTCCGGTCGGAGCGAGGTCGCCCTGCAACAGGCGGAGCAGGGTCGTCTTGCCGCTGCCATTTGGGCCTACCAGGCCGACGCGCATTCCAGCGGTGAGGATGAAGTTCAGGCCGTCGAATAATGGGCGGGTTCCCATGGTGCAGGTGACGTCTTGCAGTTCGATCAGGCGCTTGGTCTTGCGGTCGGTGGCGGAAAAATCGATTTGAGTCGCGGTGCTGCGGGTGCGCTGATTCAGATCGGCTAGCTCTCCCATGAGTTCGCCGGCCTTGCTGATGCGGGCTTTGGACTTTCGGGTGCGGGCTTTCGCTCCGCGGCGGAGCCACTCGATTTCTCCGTGGACCAGATTCTCGAGCGCCTCCTGACGCTTGGATTGGGCGTGCAGGAACTGTTCTTTTTTCTCCAGAAACTGGCTGTAGTTGCCATGAACGCGGAGGGAGCCGTCGGGATAAATGCGATTCAGTTCGACCATGTCGGTGGTGACGTTCTCCAGAAAGTAGCGGTCGTGGCTGACGATTACGCTGGCAAAGGCCGCGCCTTCGAGCAGATCTTCCAACCACGTGATTCCGGGAAGATCGAGATGGTTGGTGGGCTCGTCGAGCAGGAGGATGTCGGGATGCTGGACCAGGGCTTCGACTATGGCTAGACGCTTCTGCCAGCCGCCGGATAACTCGGTCGCCTGCGCCTCGAGATCTTCAAAGCCAGCGCGGCCAAGAGTCTCGGCAAAGCGGGCGCCGCGCTCGGTTCCGGAGATGGCGCTACGATCCAGAGCGCTTTCTATTACTGAGCGCACGGTGGCTCCGGCGATGAACCGAGAGTCTTGCTCGACGCAGGCGAGACGAGTGCGTTTGCGAAACGACACTTCGCCGCTATCGGCATTGACTTCGCCGGCCAGAATTCTGAGGAGGGTAGATTTGCCGGAGCCGTTGGGGCCAATCAGGCCGATGCGGTCTCCTTCAGAAATGGTGAATGAAACATTCTGGAAGAGCGGGTTGGCTCCAAAGGCTTTCGTGATTTCCTGGGCGTTGACGATGGGCGGCAATGAGGTGCGGTCTCCTGGTATGTGAGTGTATTCAGAGTATCAGGGGGCGGCGGACGCTACACCCAACACGTAGACACGACGCCACGATGCTACTGGGCAATTACGTTTTGCTCCAGATCGAGGGCGGCTCGAGCGACATCCTCGGACCGGCCCAGATCGCGCCAATAATATTCATCGGCGCGGAAGGCGAGGATTTTTTCTGCCTGGGCAGCGAGGCGCAAATAGGAGGTGATGATGGAGAAGGCGCCGCTTTCGGTCATCATCGGGAGAAGGCGCGGAGAAATAACGTGGATGCCGGAAAAGGCCAAGGCGTGAAGTGGCCGGGGTGGGACCAATGACGATGGAACCAGCTCAGGCGGTTGATCGCTCCCGGATCGGCGACCGCAGAGCTGAAGCTGGTCGTCGAAGAGCAGGTATCGAGAGGTCTTGCGGTCTTGCACGGCCAGGGTGGCAAGAGCCCGATTGTCTTCATGAAACTGCACCATGCGGCGGAGATCGATGGCGCTGAGAACATCGACGTTGTGCACGATGAAAGGGGTGTCGAGACGGCTGGAATCCTGAGCAGAATGCTCCGCGAAAAAAGCAGCGGCTTTTTTCAGGCCACCACCGGTGTCGAGCAAAACATCCTCACGCGAAATTTCAATACGCATGCCGAAGTTGTGGTTTTTTTTCAGGTACTCCACAATCATGTCGGCGAAGTGATGGACGTTGATAATGACTTCGCGAATCCCGAAACCGCGCAGGCGAGAGAGCGTGATTTGGAGCAGCGTGCGGCCATTGATTTCGACCAGCGCTTTGGGACGATGGTCGGTGAGGGGTCGCAACCGTGAGCCAAGGCCAGCGGCGAGAATCATAGCTTTCATCGGCACACTGCTTTCATAGGGCTCGCTTTTGCTAATTCAGGTGCTCCTGCTCGCGATGATGGACCAGCACGTCCACTCCATCGTGGGCGCGTAAATGTTCTGCCAATTGCTCGGCCAAATAGACCGAGCGATGCTGGCCGCCGGTGCACCCGAACGACACCATCAGGTGCTTGAAGCCGCGGCGCTGATAGGTGGTGACGCTCGCGTCCACGAGCGAAATGGTGCTGGCTAGAAACTGGCGCACGCTTTCCTGCTGACTGAGATAGTCGATGACCAGCTGGTCTTTGCCGGTAAGGGTTTTGAAGCGTTCTTCGCGACCGGGATTGGGGAGGCTGCGGCCATCGAAAACGAAACCTCCGCCGTTTCCAGTGTCGTCATGGGGCAGGCCTCGATGGAATGAGAAGCTAAAGACCCGCACCGTCAACTTTTCCGTTTTTTCTGCGGCGGAGGTGAGGCCTTGCAGCTTCTCCGAGGCCACTATGCTCTTGAAGGCTTCCATCAGGGCCGGCAACGCGATGGGCAGCTCCACGTTGTGAAGCAGCCAGCGCAGGTTTCTCAAGGCATAGGGGACGCTTTGCAGGAAATGTTCCTTGCGCTCGTAAAAGCCGCGAAAGCCATAAGCGCCCATGGCCTGCATCATGCGAACGTAGACGAAGGCGTAGTAAAACTGCATGAACAGGGCGCGATCAAGATCGAGGAAACCGGCAAGGGCATCGAGGTAATGATCGAGCAGTTGCTGGCGCAGATCGGGAGGCAGGTCGGCTTTGGCATCGTAAAGAAGGGAGGCGATATCGTATTGCAGGGCGCCCCTGCGGCCTCCCTGGTAGTCGAGGAAAAATGGCTGGTCCTGGTCCAGAATTGGGCGCAGCATGATGTTGCGGGATTGGAAATCGCGGTAGAGAAAATAGTCGCGGCTGGCGGTCAACAGGAATCTCGTCAGGCGGCTGAAATCGTGTTCCAGAGCTTGTTCGTTGAAGGGAATGCCGGCAAGTCTCAGGAAGTAATACTTGAAATAATTCAGGTCCCACGCGATGGACTGGCGATCGAAGCTGGCGCGCGGATAACAGACTTTGTAGTTCAAATCGCGACCAGCTTCGACTTGAAAGCGCGGCAACAGAGCGACAACTTTGCGATAGGCTGCAACGGCCTCGGGAGCAATGGAGGCGCCGTTGCGATGGTTGGAGAGAAACTCAAAAAGCGTAGTGTTGCCGAAGTCTTCTTCCAGATACGCGCCATGGCTCAAATCTTCGGCATAGATATCCGGTACGGGCAGGCCGTGCCGGCGGAAGTGGCGGGAGAATTCGAGGAAGGCGACATTCTCTTCGCGCACGTCATAGAGGATGCCGATCGCGCTGATGGTTTCCGTGGAAAGGCGGATAATTTTTCGGCCGGAGCCACCAAGTTGGCCCTGCAGCGGCTGCACTCGCTCAACCGGCGCGTGGAAATGCCGCTCAAAAAGTCTCTTGAGAACTTCCATGAAGGTGATTCCAGCGATTGCTAACCTCACCAAGATAACATCGCGGAATATGTCCGACATTGTCGCGCGTGATACGCGCAAGTAAGATGAGTCTGTGAAGACGCTGAACGAACTGTATTCATCGCTGACCGCGCGGCGGCGTTACGAAGTCTGGTTTGTGCGTCTTGGACTGGCGGACGGCAGCGGGGCGTGGTGGTTCCGATATTTGCTGATGAACCCTGGCCGGGGCGGTTGCGCAGGCGACCCGCGCGGGATGCCGGTCCAGGTGTGGGCCACGTGGTTTCCGCGGGACGGTAAAGCAGAGAGCTTTATTCAAGGACTTCCATTGGCCGGCCTGGAACTCAGCGCCCGCGGGCAAAGTCCATTCCACATGCAAATCGGCAACCATGGGGTCGGCGAGAACTCGTGCCGGGGAGAGTTGGAGGTTGAGGGGCATTCTATTTCGTGGGACCTGCAGTTTCGTTCCGCGTTTCGCGTCACGCTTAGCAACAAGGGTTGGATCGGATTTTCGCGAACGCCGCATTCCGATGGGCTTTTTTCCGGGCAGATCACGCTGGATGGCAAGAGTTTTGCGGGGGATCCATTGGGGTTTGGAGTGCAAGGGCACAATTGCGGATACCGGCATCGTAACTTCTGGACATGGACCCATGCCTATTTTCCCCGGCCCGATGCGCGTCCAAGCACGTTCGAAGCGTTGGTATACGAAATGCCATTCGGGCTGGTGTTTCGCAAAGCGGTGCTCTGGCATGAGGGGAAGGAGCACGAATTCCGGAATCTGCAGGAGAGCAGGAGAGATGCGAACGAATTCGTGTGGAAATTTGGTTGTGCCACGAAGGATGGATTGCGACTGGAAGGAGCGATCAATGGCGGTGGTCCGAGCGTGCATCGTGTTCCCTACGTGAAGACCGATTGCGGGGGCAGATTTGAAGTCACGAACAACAGCCTGGCGAGGGCAGTCGTGCGCCTGGAACGGCGTGGCGGGGCGATTGAAACTTTAGAGACTGATATCGGGGCGGTGCTGGAGATGGTCGGCCGCTAGAGTGGTGCGCTGAAAATAACGACCGTTATGTTCGCGTCGATCTGGAATGAATTTTGGCGTGAGGGAAGTCGAAGGCGGTTACCACGGGGGAGACAGAGGGACACGGGGGAAATCGGGGACTCATAAAGGTCGATCGTCTGACGCACTACGCTAGGGTAAGTTCATACTTGCTGTGGCCACGGGCAGCTGCCGAGATGCGCTCGGCAGGGACGGCCGAGGGCGGCCGTCCCTGCACGAGTAAAGTCATTCGGAGGATTGCGCCTTGGCCAGGCGCTCGGCGACGATACTGTAGACCGAAGGATTAAATGCCAATCCGATGTGAGTGCCGGGGACCTCAAAGTCGACTTCAGGATTCAGGGTCATGCAATAGTGCCAGTCGACGATGCCGTCATCACGGGTGTAAATGGCGGTTTCGACCATGGAGTCTGGAACTTTACGTTTCAACGAGTCAATAAAATTGCAGGTGCAGCGACCGGTGTAGCAGTCGGGCAGCACGCCCTGGCCATGCTCCTGCTGGATTCGCTGGCGAATGCCTTCGGCGGCGTGGAGAACGGTTCGATTGGTAACCGTGCCGCGAAATGGCGAGGCCAGGGTGATGACGGAAGCGACATCTCGCGGGCGCTGGCCGGCGACGGAGCGAGCGATCACGCCTCCGAGGCTGTGACCGATCAAGTGAATTCTGCGCTCGGTTTCGGTCAGGGCTTTTTCTATGGTCTGGTTCAGTCGTCGCTGGACGAGGAGATTCGGGCACTCGGCGTTGATACCGATGCCGGAAAAATAGGGGCGGTATCCGATGCGCTCCAGCCAGCCGTGGAGTTCCATCAAATAAAGATCGGTACCCAGGAAACCGGGAATAATGACCACCGCGGAGTCATCGCCGCGAGGCACGCCGAAGCCGTAATAGACGGGGGTGGCGTGCAGGAAGAGAATCTCAGCCGCAAACAGAGCTTCTGTCCAAGGGGAGATGTCGGCTTCCAGAACGGGCGGCGGCTGAGTTTGCTGCTGAGCCTTCGATGAACCGGCTGCGCTTTTCTGTTTGCCAGGCAATTTCTTCATGAGTCAGCCCAGCGTCCACGCACAATCCAGCGCGTAGCGGGCGCACGCTTGTTCACAGCGGATTATACCCTGCCCTTTTGCTTCCGGCGTACGGCTGGTTTTCCTGGTGTTGGTTTTGCGAGCCGGGCCTCGAGTTCAGCGACTCGCTTGCGCAAGGCATCGAGTTCGGGCGCGGCCGGGGCTCGGGGCGGAGATGGGGGCGCGGCCGCGCCCATGAACTTCTTCATCATGTCTACGGGCGAGAGGATGGCAGACTGGACTTCGCCCAGGCGGCTCTGCACCGAATCCTGCACCTTCTGATAGGTGTCAAAAGCGGACTTCAGATACCACATGACGAACTCCTGCCGCACTTCGTCGGAGGCGACGATGAGTTGACGAAGGAGTTCGAGGGGCAGGCCTGTCGGCTTGCCCTTTGCGTCTTCAGTAATGATTTGTGTCAGGGTGACGCGGGTGAGATCATGGCCGGTCCTGGCATCGACTACCTTGACATTTCTACCTTCGCGGACGAACCGGGCGATGTCGTCGAGATTGACATACTGACTGCTCGAGGAATCGTACAACCTGCGATTCCCATATTTTCTGATCAGGACGGGAGCGGGGTTCATGCGGATCGATCCATACGAAATTCACCCTTGCTGCTGCGCACAAAACACAAATACATATTGACACAATCGATTGGGAATCGTACAGTTTAGCTGATGCTGCAATGCAGCAAAATGGAGGTACTAAAATGCCAACGACGGTAGGTCCTCGAAGTCATTCCGGGGAGTCATCTTTTGTCAATCTTGTGTCAGGTTGGGCGCAGCAGGGAGTCCAGAGCTTCTTTGCGACGCAACGGATCCTGCTGGATCTGGCGATGCGGCAGAACGCAAGCCTGATGCACTCTCTGCGGCAACAATTGTCCGATCCGAATCATTCCCCGACTGCCATTCTGAGCGAAGTGGCTGCCGAGAGTGTGTCGAACTTTATTGAAGGGCAAAAAGTTCTACTTGATCTGGGGCTAAAACAGAACGAAATCCTGATGACCGGCGTGAAGGACCGTGTGGGAGACTGGCCGGCAGCGGAGGCGGTTACGGACCTGCTGCGGCGCAGCGTGGAAACGTTCATCGGGATGCAGCATGAGTTCCTGAAGATTGCCGGCAAGCAAACCCACACCTGGGTAGAGGCAGCCAAAGCCGGGAAGCCGTACCAGGGCGAGCAAATGGTGGAACTGGCGCGCGAAGCGATGGAGAACTTCGTGAAAGCCCAGAAACACTTCATGGACGTGATCGCCGAGGAAACCGCCAAGGCAACTGGCGGCAAGCACACCAATGGCGTCAAGAGAATGAAGAAAACGGAGTTGTCGCAACTGGCGCGGCATGCCACTGAGACTTTCATCGAAGCGCAGAGGAAGCTGGTGGATGTAGCCGGGAAGCAGATGAACGCCAACGTGAAAACCGCGGGCAAGACTCTGGAACTGTTGCGGCCATTTCCGTTCGTGCCGTTAGCAGAGTTGACGCGGGAAGGTGTAAAGAGCTACGTCGACGCCCAAAAAGAGCTGATGGAGGTCATGGTGAAGCCGGGTGGCGAGCACAAACCGGCGCACAAGACCGCACACAAGACAGCACATCGGGCGAAACGGTCGCCGAAGAAGCACGCCGTGGCAGCAGCCTAAAGAGCTGCGGAAGATTGCAGTCTGCCTGGGAAGAACGACCGCCGGGGTAAGGCCCTGTTTTCTTAGGGATTTACGCGGCTTTGAAGGTAAGAGCGCCAACGGGACCTTGAGTACGACGAAGGTCCGTTGGCGCTTTCCGTTTTGGTAGTGTGTTGCGTTTCGCAATAGGTCCCAGCGGTGCGATCCCACTCGGTGATCGAGACCGGCGAGGCCGGTATCCCTCTGGCCGGGCGGGGACGCCCAGCGCTCCAGCCCCCTATCTGCCGCACTGGACCGCGCGCAGCACTGTTCCGCTCCCCCTCATACCCGCCCAAACGTTATGGGGTCACAAAGTAGTGTGACCGCGGGTACGGTCCTGTCGGACGCGCGGTGGTGTAGTGATCTGGCATCCCTATCGAGGACCGCGAGGAGATCCGATGGAATTGCGAGAGTGGTCGAAGTCGAATACGGATTATGGCCGGAGGCTTTTACATTCCGGAATCGAGGGAGCGCGTTCTGGTCAAGAAGAATTTCTGGACGGAGAATCTCTCACTCCGTTTCTAAGCGAGTCAGTGCGAAGCGCGCTCACTGCGGCGGCCGTTGGAGTATGCGTGGGCGTGTTAGGCAGTTATCCGGGATATCGGCAGAAATCGGTTGCGAGGGCGCTGGCATTCGGGTTGCTGGGCGGCGTCCTCGGCTTGGGCGCGGGCGTCGTTTGGGAAAGCCGCCGATTAACGGCGAGCGTCGCAGGCAGTGCGTTGAAGAACATTGGCAAGGTGCGCGATGAGCGCTGGCTAACCAAACATCCCATCGACTACGCATAGAACTAAAGAGACATTTCACCGCCATCCGAGTGCGGCAATTGTAGTCAGGAGATCGATCAGAAGATCCGATTGCGAGAACTGAAAGCATAAAGCCAAGAGCGCTCCTACAGGCAAGAGACTCCGAAGGATAGTTATGGGGGGCAGCGATGATCACGCATGAAGCAGCGCAGGAGCGGATTCCGATCCCGCTGGCTGCGGAGAGTCTAAGTGAAGAACGAATTGCCACCCTGGATCGACTAGTCAGTCAAGCCCGAACCGCCGCCGCCGTCTTTACCCAATTCAGTCAGGAGGACGTTGACCGCATTGTGAAGGCGATGGTTCTGGCGGGCCTGGAAAACGCTCAATATCTTGCCCGGCTTGCGTTTGAGGAAACCAGGCTGGGAGTGATGGAAGACAAGGTCATCAAGAACATGGTGGCCACGGAGTTCGTCTACAACTACATAAAGGATAAGCGCACGGTTGGGGTCATTCGCGAATTTCCGGAGCGCGATCTGGTAGAGGTGGCGGAACCGATCGGGGTCATCTTCTCGATCACGCCGATTACGAACCCGACTTCCACGGTGCTTTTCAAATGCATCATGGCTATCAAGACGCGCAACGCGGTGATTTTCAGTCCTCATCCAAGCGCGTGGCGGTGCTGCTCCGAGGCGGTGAGGATCATGTATGAAACCGCGATGAAGCATGGCGCGCCCGAAGGTGTATTCAGCTGCCTGGAGTCGCACACGCTGCTGGACAACGCCTACCTGATGCGGCACAAAGACGTGGGCCTGATCGACGCCACGGGCGGGCCGGGCGCGGTGAAAGCCGCCTATAGTTCGGGCAAACCGGCGCTGGGCGTCGGGCCGGGCAACACGCCGGTCTACCTGGAAAAAACGGCGGACCTGAGTACGGCGGTGACGGACATCATCCTCTCCAAGACTTTCGATAACGGAACGATCTGCGCTTCGGAGCAAACGGCGGTGATCGACGATGAGATTTACGACGTCGTGCTGACGAAATTCGCCGAGTTGGGCACGCACATCTGCAACGAAAAAGAGACGGAACTGCTGGCGCGCACGGTGATCGATCCCAAGACCGGGTTCATGCAACCCATGGCGGTCGGGCAGAAGGCTGGCGATATCGCCCGTCTTGCCGGTATTTCCGTGAAGGCGGGAACCAAACTATTGATTGCGCCGATTCAAGGCGTGGGCCGCGGACATCCTCTGTCGGTGGAGAAATTGTTCCCCGTGCTGTCGGTCTATCGGGCGAAATCCGTGGATGAGGCGCTGAAGGTATGCGTCGATGTGAATCACGCCGGCGGACTGGGGCATACGGCGGTGATTTTCTCGCGTAACGAGGAGGTCATCCGAAGGTTCAGCGAGGTGATCAACGCGGGGCGGATCCTGGTGAACTCGCCGGGCTCAGTCGGAGCGGTGGGCGGCGTTTACAACGATCTGGCGCCTACTTTTTCATTCGGATGCGGCACCGGCGGCGGCAACAGCACCACCGACAACGTAAATATCTATCACTACCTCAATATCAAGCGAGTGGCTCGGAGGACCCAAGCCCATATGTGGTTCCGAGTTCCCAATCAGATTTATTTCAACATGAACGCGGTGGAGAACATACACCAGTTTCCATCGCAATCGACCATCATTATTACCAGCCCGGCACTGGAACAATTCGGCCACGTGGATATCGTCCGGCGCTACATTCCCGAGGGGACCCATGTTCACGTCTCGGTCATTCCGGATGCGGAACCTGAGGTCAAGGTAGTGATGCAGGGAGTAGAGGCGCTGAATTTCTACAAGGCGGACCAGATCATCGCGCTGGGCGGCGGGTCGGTGATCGATGCGGCGAAGATCATGAAACTGAAATACGAGTCGCCGGACGCTGACCTGGAAGAACTGACCGTACCGTTTCTGGATCTGCGCAAGCGCGTGGTCCAGTACCCGACGGAGAAAGTCAACCGGGCGCGGCTGGTTGCCATCTCCACCACCAGCGGAACGGGGAGCGAAGTTACTCCGTTTGCCGTCCTGACGGACAAGGAACGCGGGCGCAAGGTGACTTTGGCGGACTACTCGCTGACTCCGGATGTAGCGATCGTCGATCCGCAATTTGTAATGTCGATGCCAAAGGGCCTTACCGCCGATACCGGAATCGACTGCCTGACCCACGCGCTGGAGGCGGCCGTTTCCAGTTTCGCTTCGGCGTACACCGACTGCAATGCGATGCAGGCGATCCGGATGGTGTTNNAAGTACCTGCCCATCGCTTATGAGCATCCTCGGGATGAAGAGGCACGCTCCATGATGCACAATGCGGCCTGCATTGCGGCGATGGCGTTCTCGAACGCGTCGGTGGGCGTGAATCACGCGCTGGCGCATGCCTTCGGAGCGCGCTTCGGGGTGGCGCACGGGCGGGCCAATGCGCTCATGCTGCCGCACGTGATTGCGTACAACGCGTCGGTGCCGACAAAGTTCCTGCCGTCGCCGTATCAGAAGGGCTACAACGCACATAAGAAATACGCGACGGTCGCGGATTTGCTGGGTCTGGGCGGAAATACGGTTGCGGAAAAGGTAAAGAACCTGGTGACGGCGACGGAACGGTTACTTGACCAATTGGGATTTCCGCGTTCGATCGCCGACCTCGGAATCTCGAAGGAAGAATTCGAGCGGGCAATGCCCGATCTGACCCGGCTTGCCTTTGACGATCCGTCATGGAGGTCGAACCCTCGCATGCCGCTGATGAGCGAACTGGCCGAGTTGTATTGGAAGGCTTATCAGGGGCGCGGTCCGGCGACGGTGGCCGAGCCAACTCAGCAACAGACGGCGCTGCAAGAAACCAAGTAGCGATAAGCAGTCGCGGATGGTGGATAAGGCAATGATCGCAGTTTGGCTCAAGATCGACGAAGAGCGGGTTGTCGAGGCATTGCGCGAGGCTGGGGGAAAACTGGACAGTGTCGAGGGCGAAGTGGCTTTGGATTTTTCCGCGGTGCGCCGGATCGATTCGAGTGCGGTCGGAGCGCTGGAAACGTTCGCGGGCCTGGCAGACGACAAAGGCGTAAAGGTCGTGTTGCGGGGCGTCAACGTCGGTGTTTACAAAGTGCTCAAGCTGGTGAAGCTGGCGTCACGATTCTCGTTCGCGAGCTGAGACGCTTGATGGTTCAACAATGAATAGGAGATCGGCCGTGCAGAATAACGAGAAAACTGGCGAGAACGGTGATCGCCTTTCCTGGGGGGACACGGTTTTCCTGCACCTCGAACGCGAGGGTATGCCTCTCAACGTGGCCTGCGTCTGTGTGTTTGAGGGAGAGATCCCTTTCAAGGCTTGCGTGCAGTTTGTCGAGTCGAAGCTGCCGCTGATTCCCCGCTACCTGAAACGCGTAGTGCCCCCGCCCCTGAATATTGGCCTTCCAAGCTGGGAATTCGATCCCACCTTCGACATCCGCCGGCACTTACGCGAAGTGACGCTCAAGCACGGTACCGATGTGGAGTTGAAGACGCTGGCGGGAAAGATCCTGAGCACAGTGATGGACCGGCAGCATCCGCTGTGGGACCTGACGCTGGTGCATGGGCTGAAAGGCGATCGGAGCGGGCTGATTTTCCGCCTGCACCATTGCCTGGCCGATGGCATCGCCGGGGTTGGGATCATGAATGTACTCATGGATGCGAGCCCGGTGGCGCCGCGTCTGCCGAGACGAAAGCTGCGGCTCCATGTTCCGCCGCCCCGCGACGTCCTGACTGCGATCACGAACGGCTGCGTCGATTCCTATTCTGACTTCGTGAAACGAATTCTTGCGGCGATGGCGGACGTATCGAGCATGGCAGAGCGCTTCGCCGCTAATGGCGGAGGCGTGGACACGGACGAGTTCTCCGGCTTACTGCCGGAGCTTAGCGCGCCGACAGAGCGTTTGCGCTTCAACGTTTTCTACCGTGGACCGCAGAAATTTGCCTGGACCGAAATTTCTCTGGCAGAAGTTAAGGCCATAAAGCAAGCCTGTGGGACCAGCGTTAATGATGTGATTCTGGCGCTGGTGACGGCGACCATCCGGCGCTACCTGGAGGGGCATGGCGACTCTGTCAAGGGGCGGATGTTCCGCATGATGGTTCCGGTCAATCTGCGCGGCAACGAGAGTCCGGGCGAACTGGGGAACCGCATCTCGCTGGTTCCGGTGACGATTCCGCTGGATATTAGCGACCCGCGGAAACTGCTGGCAGCGGTCCACAAGAGAACGGAGTTTCTGAAACGATCGCACGCCGCCGAGTTAGTGAGTCTGGCTGGTGGATTGATCGGTATGTTCCCGACTTCAGCGCAGGCGCTGGGCGGCCACATCCTGAGCCATCTGCCGTTCACGCCTTTCAACATGGTGTGCACCAATGTGCCGGGACCGCAGTATCCGCTTTACCTGCTCGGACACAAGATGTTGCATTGTTATCCATATGTGCCAGTCGGCGGTGAAATGGCGATGAACTGCGCCATCCTGACGTACAACGGCGCGGCATATTTCGGGTTCAGCGGAGATGTGCACGCGGCGCCGGATCTGCGGCGTCTGGAAGCGCTTCTGCAGGCGAGTTTCGCGGAACTGCGGGAAGCTGCGGGGGTCAGACCCCCGCAAAAGAAAGAAACGAAAAAACCCAAGAAGAGAGCGCGCGCGAAGGTGACGGTGAGAGTGAAACCTGAGCTCGGGCAGGCGTCAATGCGCGCATCCGCTCCCGTTTCGCCTCGAGTTTCGATTGAATCAGCAACACCCGTAAGTCCCCCAGTTATGGAGGAAAAAGTCTTGACGCAGTTGATCGCGTAGGGATCGTCAAGCGGGAAAGCAGCGAACGTGGAAGGCATTCAGTCAGCGGCGCAGGTGCAATCCTGGTTGGTCACAGGTCGAATCCTATTCCTAGTCATTCATCTTCTTGGTATCGCATGTTTCGTCTACATTGTTGCGAAGCGAATGGTGCCGCTGGTTCGCGCCGAACGCGATTTTCGTTTTGACCAGCCATGGGTGAGGCTGGGAAGGGTTCTGAAATTCTGGCTGGGACAGTGGAAGCAGCCACGCTACCGGTTCGCAGGCACCCTTCACATTTTTATTTTTACGGGCTTCCTGGTTTTGGCAATTCGCGCTTTCTCGGTGCTGATTGTTGGCGTGTCCGAGAATTTCGTCATGCCGGGCCTTTCAGGAAGGGCCGGGCTTATCTACGACGTGATTACGGATTACGCGGCCACCATTGTTTTTCTTTGCATGGCGATCGCGGTGATTCGTCGGCTGGTTTTCAAGCCCACTCGGTACGCGGTGCCAGCGCGGTACGGTAAAGATCACACGGCGGACGCAGTCTTCCTCTTGTCGCTGATCGCAATCCTGATGATGGCCGATAGCCTGTTTGCGGCGGCGCGAGCCGCCGCCCAGTCACAGGGAGGCCAATCGGTTGGAGTGTTGGCCGCATTTTCGCTGCCGTGGATTTTGCGGAATGCTCTCGTCTCACTTCCCTTGCCTGCTCTCGGGAGGCTCTATTTTGGCGCTTATCTTGTCCATGAAGTGACCTTTTATTTTTTGCTCTGCTATCGGCCCTTCGGGATCCAGTTCCACGTGGAAACATCGCTGTTCAATATTTACTTCGCAAAGTTGGACCGGGAGATTCTGAAGCCGGTGCGATGGGGCGTCAGCGAGGAACATCTGGATCAGGTGAAATCCTTCGGGGTAAAGACATTTGAGGACTTCACCTGGAAACACATGCTTGATTTCTATTCCTGCGCCGACTGCGGGCGGTGTTCGGACAACTGCCCGGCCAATGCGGTGGGCAGGCCGCTGTCGCCACGGTTCATCAGCATCAAGGCCAGAGACTACAGCTTCCAGCACTATCCGATCCTTGGACACGCGACAAATGGCACGGCTTTGGTCGGCGGAAAAGACACGAGCAGCATTTATTCCGAGGATGAAATCTGGTCGTGCACGACCTGCGGCGCCTGCGAGCAGGAATGCCCACTGCTGGTCGAGTATATCGACAAGATCGTCGATTTGCGTCGGGGCATGGTGGATGACGGGAACGTGCCCCAGTCCCTGCAAAAACCACTGAAGGCGCTGGAAAGCCGCGGCAATCCCTACGGCAAGATGGAGAAGAAGAAGGCAGACTGGACAGCCGGCAAAGAATTCCAGCAAGCGTGCCCGGT
This sequence comes from Acidobacteriaceae bacterium, assembly GCA_003152795.1. GTDB lineage: Bacteria > Acidobacteriota > Terriglobia > Terriglobales > Acidobacteriaceae > Acidiflorens. The sequence goes on from PMBA01000123.1 coordinate 14,126, forward strand.
CAGGACTCTCGGTGAGAACAGCGGCGCCGACACTCTTTATTTTGTCGACAGCATCACTTCCTACGACGACCGGATGCAAGCGATCGGGCGGGCGACGGCGAAGATCCTCAGCCACGTTGGAGAGAGCTTTGGAATTCTGGGAGCGGCGGAAAGAGATAGCGGCCACGAGGTGCGGCGGTTTGGCGAAGAGACACTCTTCATGGCCTTGCGCGACCACAACGTGGATGCGATCAAAGCGTCTGGAGTGCGACGGATCGTCACCGCCGACCCGCACGCCTACAACGCGCTGAAACACGACTACAAGGATGTGCCGCCGGTGGAGCATATCAGCCAGTTAATTTTCAGGGAAGTGAAAGCCGGCAAGATCAAGTTCAAACCGGTAGAGAACGACAACAGCACTTACACCTACCACGATCCCTGCTATCTGGGGCGGCACAATCAGATTTACGACGACCCTCGAGATGTGCTGGATGCGATTCCCGGTTTGAAGAGAGTCGAAATGAGCCGGGCCAGAGACCGCTCGTTCTGCTGCGGTGGTGGTGGGCTGATGCTGTTCTACGAGCCGAAGGAAGAACAGAGGATGGGCGTGAAGCGAGTCCAGATGGCCGCCGAAGCGGGGGCTAATGTGATCGTGACGGCCTGTCCGTTCTGCATGGTGAATCTAGAGGATGCGATCAAGGTCGCAGGTTTGGAAGGAAAAATGACCGCCATCGATCTGGCGGAGTTAGTGGACCAACACATCGTGCGAGATGGGTTGGTAGCAGCGGTTTGTTGAAAGAACTTTAATTTTCTTTTCATTGTGGGCAACGCGCGGGCTCTGCAGTTTTCTCTGGATTCTCCAGAACTGCAGAATCCTCATTTCTTCGCTGCTCGGAGTGACGCCGTCCGGAGTTTTTTCAACAAGCCGCTAGAGCAATTCTGTGGAGGTGAATGTGGAAATTCTAGTTTGCGTGCGCAGAGTGCCCGACACTTCGGAAAACGAGATTCAGCTTAACAGTGCCGGGAATGATATCGAACGGGACGAGTTGGTTTATTCGATCAATGAACCCGACAACTACGCGGTCGAAGAGGCCTTGCAGATCGTTGCCCGAGTTGGGGGCAACGTCACGGTGGCCACGGTTGGCAGTGAAGACGACGAAGAGGTCCTGCGGCGGGAAATGGCCATGGGCGCGAACCATGGCGTGATGATCTCCGACGAGGCCTTCAGCGGATCGGACGGCAGGGGCATCGCGACCATCCTGAAAGGCTTTGTCGAGAAGGGGCATTACGACCTGATCCTGACCGGGGTTCAGGCCGAGGACGGTGGCGCACAGGTCGGCGGAATGCTGGCGGCGCTGCTCGACTACCCGTTTGCTTCCCTGGTCAATTCCATTGAGGTGCTCGACGGCGGGAAGCTGACAATCAGCCGGGAGATTGAAGGCGGCAACAGGGAGATGAATGAGATCGATCTGCCCTGTGTGCTCTCGATTCAGACCGGCATCAATGAGCCGCGTTATGTCGGGATGAGGGGCATCCGGCAAGTAGCGTCGATCCCGATCCCAACTTTCGGCGCGTCGGCCCTGGGTCTCGATCCAGGCACTGTGGGAAGAGTTGCGGTAAGAGTGAAACGGGTGGACTACTTCGTCGCGGCGCTGGGCAAGGGAGCGGAGATTCTGCACGGCAGCCGGGAAGAGAACATCGACAAAGTTCTGGAGTTAGTAGCGGCCAAAGGAGGGTTGAAATAATGGCTCGCATCTTCGCTTACATTGTGCACAAAGGTGGCGTGGTTGACGATTCCGCGGTCGAATTAGCGGCGGCCGCGCGCAAGATCGATGCCGCGGCTTCGCCGACAGCGATTCTCACAGGCTGGGGAGCGGACCTCGACGCCGCGTGCAATGCTCTTAGCGCTTCCTATGCTGAAGTTTGGAAACTCGCCAACGAAGCGCTGGCTTACCCCAATGCTGAACTAGTTCGGAAAGCGCTGGTCAAGGTGCTGCCGAGCGGCAGCATTGTGTTACTTCCGCATCAGCATTTCGGAATGGATCTGGCGCCCGGTCTTTCCATCAAGATGAAGTCGACTTTTGTCTCCGACGTGGTGGACATCGCAGGAGTTGAGGGCGCCGACCTCAAGGTGGTCCGACAGGAATTTGGTGGACAGGTGAGCGCGCATGTTCGTTGTGACCTTTCATCAGGCGCGGTGGTCACGGTGCGTCCGGGCGCATTCAAATCGTTGGAAGGCGCTGTGGTCAGTGGGGTTGGCGGCGTTATCGACAAGTCATCTGACATTGGCGCTCTGACAGCGGGCCGCCGCTATCTGGAAACGGTCACAGCCGAGGCGGGTGATGTGGATATCACCAGGTACAACGTTTTGGTTTCCATCGGTCGTGGCATCCAGGAAAAAGAGAATGTGGCGATCGCGCAGGAACTAGCTGACGCCCTGGGTGCAGCGGTGAGCTGTTCTAGACCCGTGGTCGACGCCAAATGGATGGAGAAGTCACGCCAGGTGGGCTCATCCGGAAAGACCGTCAAGCCCAAGGTCTATCTGGCATGCGGGATCAGTGGCTCTTTCCAGCATCTGGCTGGCATTAAGGGCAGTCCGTTCCTGATCGCCATAAACAAGAACCCAAAGGCTCCGATTTTCCAGGTGGCAGATGTCGGAATTGTCGACGACCTGCTGGAGTTCTTGCCGGAGTTGAGCAACAGAGTTCGTGAGATGCGCACGGTCACAGCTAAGTGAGCAACCAAGCCAGCAGCACAGTGAGGCAATGACAATGATCGCAGCTAAAACCCTGAAGTTAAGTTTGAAATCGCTGAAGGACTTCGCCAAGAAACGTTTGCCGGACGAGGTGCTCCGGGACCTTGACGACCGCGACGAATGCCCGCTCGAAATCGTCCGCCATATGTGCAGTCCGGACCAGCTGGGCATTCAACTTCTATTTATTCCGGAAGAGTTCGGAGGGATGGGCGGCGGCGCGTTCGATGTGTATTGCGTCTGTGAAGAGATGGCGCGCATCGATCTGGGCGTGGCCACGGCTGTGCTAGCCACGTTTTTGGGAAGCGATCCGATCACGGTCGGCGCCACTCCGGAGCAAAAGAAAGTCTGGTTATCGCGTATCGCGGACGAAGGATTGTTGTTCGCCTACGGCGCCACGGAGCCGGAAGCCGGCAGTGATCTGGGGTCGCTGCGCACAACGGCGGACCCTGTCAGCCAGGACGGCCGGGTGGTCGGCTACAAGATCAACGGTAACAAGCAATGGATCAGCAACGGCGGGATCGCCGACGCCTACTCGGTTTTAGCCAACACGCCCACGGGGCCGAGCTGGTTCATCGTGGAAAAGGGCGCGAAGGGTTTCACCCACGACAAGCCGGAAGACAAGCACGGCATCCGCCTGAGCAACACGGCAGCGCTTGCTTTCAACGACGTTTACGTCGACGCCGACAGGCTGGTCGGCGGGGTCGAAGGCCAGGGGTTGAATCAGGCGCAGGCGGTGTTCGGTTACACGCGCCTGATGGTGGCGGCGTTCGGCCTTGGGGGCGGCTGGGCAGCGCTGGATCGAGCAATTCCCTACTCGACCAAACGCATCCAGGCAGGAGCGCCACTCTCGCAAAAGCAAGGCTACACGCACAAGCTGATCGTGCCGCACGTGGCGCGACTGGAGGCGGCGCGCTCTTATATCGAAGAGACGGCGGAGCGCATCGACGCGGGAGCTGAAGGCAGCTTGAACACCGAGGGCGCGATCGCGAAGTACATGGCGACAGAGGCCGGCAATGCCGCCGCCGAGGCCAGTATCCAGGCGCTGGGTGGCTACGGTTACACGCATGAATACATGGTGGAGAAAATCAGCCGCGACGTTCGCATCACCACGATTTACGAAGGCACCTCCGAGATTATGGAAATGACCATCAGCCGCGACCGCTGGCAGTCTCATCTCAAAACGCGCGGGCAGCACTATCACGAGCGAGCGCGGGAATTTGAAGCGCTGCACGCACGCCGTTCGGAGGTGGGCGCTGAAATCGCGGCACTGGCTCTGCATGCTCTAGCCGAGGTTATGGAAAAAGCGCGAGTGGCGCGGCTCACGCGTTATCAACACGTCCTGCTGCGTCTGGGGGAACTGATCGCATATGCCGAGTGCGCGGGTAGTTTGTCCCGCCGCGCCGCGCTTTTGGCCGAAGGCAAACTCAACGAAAAAGCCAACCGGCGCTTCGACGCGAGCGCGCTGGCGGCGATCAGCCGGATCTTTGCCCGCGATGCCGCGCTCAAGGTGGCCGAAGACGGGTTGCGCTGGGTGGTGGGAGCGGGAGGCATAAGCGATGCCGAGATCGCTGGCTTTGAAACGAGTTTAGGATTGCCCGCGATTCACCGCGCGCAATCGGGCCTGATTTCAGATTTGGATTACGTAGCAGACGCACTGTACGGCCGCGCGGCTAAGCGCACAGACTTAGCTGCGTAGGTTTGGTTGGAAGGATGGACTTCATGTGATCTCACCCTGTTGCCTCCGTGTCCTCTGCGGTTCGAAGAAAGATCATTCACCCCAGGGAGACAGGGATACACAGAGGAAAGCCAACGCCTGAGTCCTCCTCTCTATTAGGAGCGCAACCATGGAAAACACTTCTTATCGTGCCATCGCAATTGTTGGAGTTGGAGCCGTGTTACCCGACGCTCCGAATGTTGCTTCTTTCTGGAAAAACGTAAAGGACGGCCGCTACAGCATCAGCGAAGTCACGCCGAAGCGATGGGACCCGGCGCTTTACTACGATTCCGATCACAGCGCTCCGGATAAAACATATTCAAAGATCGGCGGATGGGTGCGCGAACATGTGTGGGATCCAATCAAGTGGCGCCTGCCAATCCCGCCGCGCGTGGTTGATGCGATGGATGAATCGCAGAAATGGGCGATCGCCTGCACCCGCGAAGCGTTGGAGGACTACGGCTATCCCAAGCGGCCGCTGAACAACGACCGCACGGCTGTGATCCTGGGCAATGCCATGGCCGGCGAAAAGCACTACTTCACCGTGCTGCGCGTGCTCTTTCCGGAATACGCGCGCGAACTGGCCGAAACTGCGAGTTTCGCAGCGCTGCCGGAAGGGGTGCGGCGCGACGTTACGCGCGAGTTGCACGACCGAATGGGAAAGCTCCTTCCTGAAATCACGGAAGACTGCATGCCTGGAGAATTGTCCAACTGCATTGCGGGACGGATTGCGAACGTGTTCAACTTCCACGGCCCGAACTACGTTTGTGACGCCGCCTGCGCCTCGGCGATGGCAGCGATCAGTTCCGCGGCAGAGGGATTGGTGGCAAACGATTTTGATGTCGCAGTAACCGGTGGCATTGACCGCAACATGGGCGCATCGACCTTCGTCAAGTTCTCCAAGATCGGCGCACTGTCAGCGACCGGCACTCGTCCGTACGCCGAAGGGGCGGACGGCTTCGTCATGGGCGAAGGGGCGGNNTTCGTCAAGTTCTGCAAGATCGGAGCCCTCTCCGCGACCGGCACACGCCCATTTGCAGAAGGAGCTGATGGCTTCGTTATGGGCGAAGGAGCGGCCATCTTCGTGCTCAAACGTCTGGCCGACGCCGAGCGCGATGGCGACAAGATTTATGCCGTGCTGCGCGGTATTGGCGGCGCCAGCGACGGCAAGGGAAAGGGCATCACCGCACCCAATCCGGTCGGCCAGAAATTCGCCATCGAGCGTGCCTGGGAGAATGCCGGACTATCACCGGCTACCGTAACGATGATCGAGGGCCACGGCACATCGACCGCGGTTGGGGACGTCGTCGAAGTGCAAAGCATGATCGACGTGCTCGGCAGTTCCAATCTCGCCCCGCACTCGGTGGCGCTCGGCTCGGTCAAGTCGAACGTCGGGCACCTCAAAGGAGCGGCTGGCGCTGCAGGATTGCTGAAAGCGGTGCTGTCGCTGCGGGATAAAGTGCTGCCGCCCAGCGTGCATTGCGAGCATCCCAATTCGAATATCGACTTCGCGCACTCTCCGCTTTACGTCAATACGGAACTGAAACCGTGGACGATGCCGGCCGATGGCGTACGGCGCGCCGGTTTGAGCGCCTTTGGTTTTGGCGGCACGAATTTCCACGCGGTGCTCGAAGAGTACATTCCTGGCAAGCTGAACGGAAACGGGAAACGGCCGGTGGCGGTCAGCGAGACACCATCGCTGGGAGAAAAACCGCTGATGCAGGCGGCAGATATTTCCCGCAGTTCTTACTCTTCGTGCAAGGCTCCGCTACGCGGAGCGCTGGTGATCGGCGCTGCTTCCGAAGCCACGCTCGTGGGACGCTTGAGGGCAGTAGAGAAAGACGCCATGGCGGGGCTGGCATTGGCGCCGACTGCTCCGGCTGAAACGGACCTGCAAGCGCCCGAACGCCTGGCGATCGACTATGGCAACGCGACTGAACTGGCGGACAAAGTGGGTCACGCACTCAAGGCGGTAGCGGCCAATCAGCCAGCGATGTGGACCGCTCTGCGTGCGAAAGGCATTTTCCGCGGTCACGGTCCCGCTCCCAAGGTGGCGTTCCTGTACACCGGTCAAGGCTCGCAGTACGTGAACATGCTCGAAGCACTCCGGGCGACGGAGCCGATTGTGGGTGAGACTTTTGCTGAAGCCGATCGGGTAATGACGCCGTTGCTCGGCAAGCCGCTGAGCAAATTTATCTTCGTTGATCACGCCGACGCGAACGCCGTCGCAAAGGCGGAAGACGATCTAAGGCAGACCGCGATTACCCAGCCGGCTGTACTGGCAACCGACCTCGCGCTAACCCGACTCCTGGCCGCTTACGGCGTCGAACCGGACTTCACGATGGGACACAGCCTGGGCGAATACGGAGCGCTGGTGGCGGCCGGCGCCCTGCCCTTTGCGGACTCACTCGAAGCGGTCAGCGCTCGCGGACGCGGCATGACGCAGGTTGCGATGGATGACAACGGCCGCATGGCCGCGGTGTTTGCACCGCTGGAGGAAATCGAGCGCATCCTGAAGACGATTGACGGCTACGTGGTGATCGCCAACGTCAACAGCAACCGCCAGGCAGTGGTCGGGGGAGCGAGCAAGACAGTCGAAGCGGCCATGGAAGCCTTCAAGAAAGCGGGCTATGACGTCGCTCCGTTGTCGGTCAGCCACGCCTTTCATACATCGATTGTGGCAGGAGCGAGCGAGCCGCTGCGGCGCGTTCTGGAACGCCTGCACCTCGAATCACCGCGTTTGCCGATCGTCGGAAACACGAACGGCGAGTTCTATCCCATGGGGCCAGACGTGGTGCCGCAGATGCTGGACATTCTTACGCAGCAGGTCGCTTCTCCCGTCCAGTTCGTGAAGGGACTGCGCACGCTGTACGATGCCGGCGCTCGAATGTTTGTTGAAGTTGGACCGAAGAAGGCGTTGCAGGGATTTGCCGAAGACGTGCTCGGCGTTCGCGGCGATGTAGTTTCGTTGTTTACTAATCATCCGAAGGTTGGCGATGTCATCGCGTTTAACCAGGCGCTGTGCGGCCTTTACGCGGCTGGACTGGGGCGCGGAACGGCGGCTGAAAATGTCGAACTCCAACAGGCAACAGCTAAAGGGGCATCTGATTTCGATGGGCTTGCGGTACCACTAAAGCGATACCGCGATACGGAATCACTTGATACGAAGCCAATTGATGCGAAGCTAATTGCGTCCGCAGCGTCCCCGACAAACAGCTCTGATACGCATGCCGCGCCTTCGAACGGCGATCGCCGCGGTGATCACTACGAGGAACTCGGACGCTGGTTCGCCGATGTTCTCGATCGGGGGTACGAAATCCACCGCGGCAAGAACGGGGGCTCCGCCGCTGGCCCAGTGGTCATCACGGGAGCAGCCCTGGGGCTACCCGGAACCGAGCACATTTTCGATGATGGGAACATCGGACGCATCCTGCGCGGCGAGCAATTCATCGACTCGATCCCGACACGCTTCCGGCGGGCCATGCTCGATAAACACATCACGCGACTGGTGAAGAGCGAGGACGGAGAGGCGCGGTTTGAAACGATCGATAGCGTCGCGGACGTCATCAAGCTGGCGGGACGGGGAGGCGCGTTTGATCTGGAGAGTGAATTCGGGATTTCCGCGGAACGCGTGGGCGCGCTTGACCGCGTCACTCAACTGGCGATGGCGGCAGGCATCGATGCCTTGCGCGACGCCGGTATCCCGCTGGTCATGCGCTACAAAACCACCAGCAAGGGCACGCAATTGCCGGAGCGCTGGGGATTGCCGGAGTCGGCACGCGACGATACCGGTGTGATCTTCGCTTCCGCTTTCCCCGGTTTGGACTCCTTTGCGGACGAGATGTCGCGTTATTACGCAGACAAAGAACGGCGCGAACAGTTGGCCATGCTTGAAACCCTGCTCGGCCGGGCGGTCGAAGGGAATGGACATTCCATGCTGGTACTGGAGATCAACCGGCGCATCGACGAGTTGCGTTCCGCCATCGACAAAGAGCCGTATGTCTTTAACCGGCGCTTCCTGCTCCGAACTTTATCCATGGGACATTCGCAATTTGCGGAATTCATCGGGGCGCGCGGTCCCAACACCCAAATCAACTCGGCATGCGCGACAACCACACAAGGCGTGTCGCTGGCGGAGGACTGGATCCACGCCGGGCGTTGCAAGCGCGTGATCGTGATCTCGGCCGACGACGTCACCTCCGACCATCTGATCGATTGGATGGGCGCGGGCTTCCTGGCGAGTGGAGCGGCCGCCACCGACGAAGTGGTCGCAGAAGCCGCTACTCCGTTCGACCGGCGGCGGCACGGAATGATTATTGGCATGGGCGCGGCCGCTCTGGTGGTGGAGAGTGCGGAGGCCGCGCGTGAACGCGGAATACAGCCCATCTGCGAGGTGTTGGCCACCGTAACCGGCAACAGCGCTTTCCATGGCACGCGTCTCGATGTGCAGCACATCGGCCAAGTGATGGAGAACCTGCTGACCAAGGCGGAAGCGGGCAAAGGCATTTCGCGGCAACAGATCGCGCCGCAGACAGTTTTTGTTTCGCATGAAACCTACACACCGGCGCGGGGCGGTAGCGCGTCGGCCGAAATCCACGCGCTTCGCCGGGTTTTCGGCGAGGCCGCGGATCGGATCGTGATCGCCAACACGAAGGGCTTCACCGGTCACGCCATGGCCACAGGCATCGAAGATGTCGTCGCAGTCAAGGCGCTTGAAACCGGCTGCGTGCCCCCGGTCGCTAACTTCAAGGAAGTCGATCCTGAGCTGGGACCGTTGAACCTTTCGAAGGGGGGCGTTTATCCCGTCGAGTACGCGATCCATCTGGGAGCGGGCTTCGGTTCGCAGATCAGCATGATGCTGCTGCATTGGATAAAAACGAAAGACGGGATACATCGGAGCGCGAGCGCCCTGGGCTATGGCTACCGCATCGCCGATACCACGGCATGGAGTGGATGGCTGAATAGCGTTGTGGGGCGTCCGACAGCCGATTTGGAAGTGGTCCACCGCACGTTGCGGGTGCGAGATCAAGGGGCAGCGGCGCGGGTTGCCGAAGCCGATCCGCAAGCACGAACGGCAGCGACGACGACGGTCCCTGACGCAAGGCCGGTTCGAGTGCCGGAAAGGGTGGTCACTGAACCAGCACCCAACGTTCAAGTCACCGCTCTCGCTCCTGCCGCACCGGCACACCCGGCGGCGAAGGGCGATTCGGTAAAAGAGAGAGTACTCGCCCTGGTCGCCGAGAAAACGGGCTATCCGGTGGACATGCTCGATCTGGATCTGGATCTCGAAGCGGATCTAGGCGTCGACACGGTTAAGCA
>PMBA01000045.1:0-451 GCA_003152795.1 Acidobacteriaceae bacterium
ACTTTCGCGAGATTTACGAGCGTCTGGGTCTGCCCTATACCGCCCACGAAGAGAATAAGACCCTCCATTACTGCATGGCGCGACCAAAGGAGCGGGGGTACGCACCGAGTAGTGTCGTTCGCAACTCGGCGCAGAACCTGAGTCTGTGGCGGTCGCGGCTGACCGACGCGGAGTTGGAGCGGGTGCGGGAGAAGTGTTACGACATCGCGAGGGCTTTCTACTCCGTGGAGGAAATGTCCGCCATCGGGCTTGAGCCGGAAGCATAGGGCCCCCCCTCGTAGATGTGCTCAGCTCATGGAGAGTCTTGCGGTGGACGGCGACTGTTTCGGCCGCGCAACGCGGCCAGGAGAACTGTTGGCCTGACCATAACCGCGCTCGGATAGCTCACGGCGCAACCCGAAACTTTTTGCCTTATGGGACGACATGCCTTCATTATGGCTCGTGTATGGAT
>PMBA01000045.1:511-2812 GCA_003152795.1 Acidobacteriaceae bacterium
TGTTTAACTTTGTGCTCGATTACGCCAACCAGACGATGATGGTGCGCGCGGTCGGGTATGAGCTACCGAAACCCGGCGGCGAAGGCGCGACTGTGTATCCCTCCCCTCCGGCTCGGCGGTGGTTGTTGTTCCTCGTTCCCGCGCTCGGCGGACTGCTTTCGGGTGTGCTCGTCTTTTCGTTGGCACCCGAGGCGGAAGGTCATGGTACGGATGCGATGATCGCGGCGTTCCATCACAAACGGGGCGTGATTCGCAAACGGATTCCGTTCGTGAAGACCATCGCGTCGGCGTTGACGATTGGCAGCGGCGGGTCGGCGGGACGCGAAGGGCCGATTGCACAGGTGGGCGCGGGGTTTGGGTCAGCGTTGGCCACGTGGTTGAAAATGAGCGATCGTGAGCGGCGACTGCTCATGCTAGCCGGCGCGGGCGCGGGGATTGGCGCGGTGTTCCGTGCGCCGTTGGGCGGGGCGCTGTTTGCGNNTTTGTGGCCGCCATCACGTCGTACTCGATCTATTGCGGGGTCAGCGGCAAGTGGGGCGCGATTTTCTCCATCCCGAATCTGCAATTCAATCATCCGTTGGAGTTGCCGCTGTATGCCGCGCTGGGATTGGTCTGCGCGCTGATGGGCACTGTGTACGTAAAGGTGTTTTACGGGGTGCGCGATCATGTGTTCCATAAGATTCCCCTGCCCAAGCATGTGAAACCGGCATTGGGCGGGTTGGCCGTCGGAGCGATTGGTTTTTTCATGCCACAAGTGTTGGGCATGGGTTACGGGTGGGTGCAACTGGCGATGGATGGACATCTGGCTTTGTCGCTGGTCATCGGGATTGCCGTGGTGAAAATTCTGGCGACGGCATTGACGATCAGTTCGGGCGGCAGCGGCGGCGTGTTTGCGCCGTCGATGGTGATCGGCGGGATGACGGGCGCGGCGGCGGGCATGTTGTTTCACACCTGGATGCCGACGGTGGTGACCCAGCCGGGGGCGTTTGCGTTGGTGGGCATGGCCGGTTTTTTCGCGGGCGTGGCGAAAGCGCCTGTGTCGTCGCTGATCATGGTTTCGGAAATGACGACCGGCTATGGCCTGCTGGCGCCGCTGATGTTGAGCACGGCCATCGGCTATCTGCTGACGCCGAAAAGAATCTCGATCTACGAAAACCAGGTCGATTCACGGCTCGATTCGCCCGCAAACGAAGGCGAGTTTCTCATGGATGTGCTGGAACGAATCGAAGTCAAAGACGCGCTGCCCTCCGCTGCCAACCCGGTCACCTTCCGCCGCGACACGCCATTGTCCGAAATCCTGGAAGCCGTCTCGACGAGCATGCAGCACGTGTTCCCCGTCCTGAATGCCGACGACACGATGGCCGGCGTCATCTACTTCGACGACATCCGGGTATTTTTCACGGAACGCGGCCTGCCACCGCGCGCCGTCATTGCGCAAGATCTGCTGGCCCCCGTGGTGACGGTGGTGTCGCTGGATGAAGACGTCTCATCGGCGTTGCGGAAGTTTCGCACGACGATGCGCGAAGAACTGCCGGTCGTTGCCGCGCAAGATTCCAAGCGCGTCGTCGGCGTTCTGAGCCGTCATCATGTGCTGGTGGCCTACCAAGACCGCGTCACCAAGCAACGGACGAAAAAGTCGACCGACTGATAGCCAAAGGGTGTGCCATGTAAATGCTCGTATGCCCTGTAAGTATTCGGATTTCGGCATTTCTCGTCCGGTCATGCAGACCAGTATTCGCTTCCCAGGCAGGGGATGTTCCTCGCCGCGGGCGACCCAAGGAAAGTCAGCGAGGAGGAGTTTTGGATCAGGTGGGATGCTTCTGGCTGCAGCAAGAATGCAGTCTATGTTAAACGCTGTCAAAACCGCAATGCAGGCTTTAGAATGAAATGTTCGCCCTGACGGGGTCAGCGCTGTGGTTTCAGGAGACTACACTTTAGCAAGTGAGATTGAGCATGAACCCAACCAAGCAGAGTAAATCGAAGATGAGCTTGGTCTTATTGCGTCACGGGGAGAGCGTATGGAACAAAGAGAATCGCTTCACAGGGTGGACGGACGTCGATCTCTCTGACCAAGGGCTCGTTGAAGCTCGACAAGCGGCTGCACTTTTGAAAGCGAACGGGTACACTTTCGACATCGCATACACGTCAGTGTTGAAAAGAGCTATCCGGACCCTGTGGATTGTTCTCGATGGACTCGACCTGATGTGGATTCCGGTGGAGCGCTCGTGGCGCTTGAATGAACGGCATTACGGTGCGTTGCAGGGGCTGAACAAAACGGAAACTGCGTCGCGTTATGGCGAG
>PMBA01000289.1 GCA_003152795.1 Acidobacteriaceae bacterium
CCCCCCCCCCCCCCCCCCCCCCACCAAACCCAATACAAACCTCAGCCGTGCCTCAGCAACAAATCTCCCGCCACAAAGAGAAAGAACACCACCGAAATCACGCCATTCATCGTGAAGAACGCCGCGTTCAGCTTGCTCAGATCGTCGTGCCGCACCAGCGTGTGTTCGTAGAGCAAAAGCGCAGCCACGGCGATCACTCCCACCATCGCGAGCTTCCCTAACCCGAAAGTGACGACCAGCGCAACCAGCAACCCAATCATCACCATGTGAAACAAGCGGGCGATGACCAGAGCATTCCTGATTCCAAGATGTCGCGGCACGGAGTGCAAACCATGGCTGCGATCATAGTCATGATCCTGACAGGCGTAGATCACGTCGAATCCGCCGACCCAGAACGTCACCGCCGCGGTGAGCAACAGAATCCGCGGATCGAGCGAGCCGCGAACCGCAATCCACGCAGCCGCCGGCGCGATCCCAAGCGCAAATCCCAGAAACAGATGCGACCAGCGCGTGAATCGCTTGCTGTAGGAATAAAGAAGGATCACCCCGAGCGCCACTGGCGAAAGCATCAGCGTCAGCCGATTCAACTGCGAAGCGGCGAGAACAAAAATTCCGCACGAGACCAAAACGAACGCAGTCACAAACGAAGGCGTCAACAGTCCAACCGGCAGCGCGCGAGTTGCGGTGCGAGGATTCGCCGCGTCAATCGAGGCGTCAGCCAGGCGATTGAAGGCCATAGCGGCCGACCGCGCCGAGACCATCGCAACGACGATCCACGCCAGTTGCCGCCACGCCGGCAAACCTCCAGCCGCGAGCATGGCTCCGCAGAGCGCAAACGGGAGCGCGAAGATCGAGTGCTCCCACTTGATCATCTCCAGCGTGATCTTAAGATTTCGGAGAAAACCCACGGCACAATTGTAAAGCGTGAATGCTGGCTAGACGACAGGGATTGCCTTCGCACCGCAGAGCACGCTGAGTCCGCTGAGAATTCAGGGTAGAAACAGTCAACCGTTTTCTCAGCGCCCTCGGCGTACTCTGCGGTTAGAGATCTTGATCTTTGTCCACTGTTCCCTCCACCAGCGGCACAAAGCGGCAGCCTTCCAGAATCTTGACCTTGGGCTTACCGCCAACTTTCCAGATCAGTTGCAATTCCTGACTGGACGCCGGACCGATCGGGACCACGATCCGTCCGCCCTCGCGCAACTGAGCAAACAGCGCTGGCGGCAATTCGGAGGTTGCGGCGGATACGAGAATGGCATCGAAGGGCGCGTATTCAGGCCAACCCTCGCGGCCATCGCCGACTTTGATCTTCACGTTGCGATATTCCAACCGATCCAGCGTACTTTCGGCGGAGGCCGCCAGTTGCGCGTGGCGCTCCACCGAATACACATTGGCACAAAGCAGCGANNGCCTGGAGCGCGAGATACTCAAGCATTGCGGCCACGATGTAAGGCTGCGAGATGGTTTGCCCCTCGCCAATGGGCAGCGGGTAATCTTCGTAGGCGTCCTGCCGGAAAGACTCCGGTACGAACTCGTGCCGCGGCACTTCGCGCATGGCTTCAAGCACCCTCCGGTCGCGGATGCCGCGCTCGGCAATTTGCGCGCGAACCATTTTTTCGCGGTGAGAAGTAGTGTCCATCGTTCTCAGTACTCAGTTCCCAGTCGGACCCGATCTTACTGAGAACTGAGAACCGGGAACCGGGAACTGCCTCCTCTGTGCTCGCTATGGTAAAGATTTGCTTGCGGCTCGCGCTAGTACGGTCCGATGATCCCACCAATACTGCGCGCTGCGGGCGGCGCTTTCTTCTCCTGCGCTTCGATCATGTCGAGATACTTGTAGGCCGTTCCGGTATTGAAGAGCACAACCGTATCTTCGGCGCGGAGGAATCCGCTGGCCCGCAGCTTCTGATACGCCACCAGCGATGCGGCTCCTTCGGGCGCGGCGAAGACACCTTCCACGCTGGCCCAGCGCCGCAAGGCCGCGAGGATTTCCTCGTCGGTCGCCGCGACCGCAGTCCCGTGGCTTTTCTTGAGGATGTCGAGAATCAGGTAGTCGCCATACGCCTTAGGCACGCGCAGGCCGGAAGCAAACGTCGCGGCGTCGGCCCACGCTTCCGAAACGCTCTTCCCTTCTTCCCAAGCCTTCACCATCGGCGCGCAGCCAGCCGCCTGCACAGTAATCATTTTCGGCCGCTCGGAACCGATCCAGCCCAACTCCTCCATCTCATCGAACGCCTTCCACATTCCGATCATCCCCACGCCTCCGCCCGTCGGATAAATGATGCCTTGCGGAAGCTTCCAGTTGAGCTGTTCGGCAACCTCGTAGCCCATCGTCTTTTTGCCTTCGACCCGGAACGGCTCTTTAAGCGTCGAGACATCGAACCAACCTTCTTTGTCCTTGCGTTCTGCAACCATGCGCCCGCAGTCGCTGATCAACCCGTCAACCAGCGTGACGTGCGCGCCGTAGTAGTCGCATTCCATGCGATTCGCGAGAGGCACATCCTTCGGCATGAAGATATGGGCTTCGATGCCCGCCGCTGCCGCATAAGCCGCCAGCGCGCCCCCGGCGTTTCCGGCAGAAGGAGCGGCCAGCTTTTTCAATCCATAATGTCGAGCCATAGTCACGGCAGCAGACATGCCACGCGCCTTGAACGATCCAGTCGGATTCAGCCCTTCATCCTTAATGAAAACGCCCACGTGCTCGCGACTGGCAAGCATGGGCGTGAATCCCTCACCGAGCGCCACAGGATCAGCATCTGGGAGAACCTCCGCGTAACGCCACATGCTGGCCACGCGCCCTGATAAATCTTCGCGCCGCAACTTCCCTTTCAAACTGGCAAGATCGTAGCGCACGTAAAGCACGCCACCATCTTTGGGGCAGACATTCTGCGGGTGATCACCAGCAAGATGCTCTCCGCAACGAGTGCATTCAAGGTAAGAAATTCGCATCGAGGGAAGGATAGCACCTTGGCTGTGAGACTCGTTTGGCTTACGAGGTAGTAGTTTTTGACGCTTCGATTGCCCATACCATACCGTCGCGCAGGAGAATCGATACGATGTTCTCGGAAGTATAGGGCTCGCCGCGAATGGACTCTTGGTGCTCGTGTACGTAGATGAGCCTGTCGCCATGGCTAACGGTAGGTGGGCCCAAAGTCTTCAGCACTTCCGTTTCCGCCATGCCGAGGCGGAGTGCGACAGGCAACTTTATCGCGCCGCTCGTATCTTGAAGCGTCCGGCACCGCGGATCGAGCACTGCACTGTTGGCAACACGCTGCCACTGAAAGCTGCCGACCATACCCCCATCAATCTCACCGCTCTCCAACCACAACACCCAGCGCCGCTTGGGGTCCGTCCCACGAAAGCAGAGCCACTCAACATAATCACCCGCGTCACCTGAGTGCCCAATTGTGCCCCGAAGGCGTACTCTCACGTCATCCATTTTGGTCTTTTCAAAGTAGATAGCGACGTTTGACACTTGGAGCGACACCAACATCTCCTTGGAAACGGTCGCTTTGGGAGGTTCGGTCAAAAAGTTCCACGCCGGCGGCTGCCACGGCACCCGAGCGCCCTCGGACGAGGCTGAACGATTGGCTGTTTGGGCGAAGGCTGCGCAGGTCACGAAGAACAACACCGACATTCCGCGAAGGTGACTCATACCCGTCCGATTGTAAAACAATATCTAGCCCAACAATCGTCATCGCTTCAACGCCGCCGGTGCTCTCTCACGCTGCCACCCGCTTCAGCATCTCATTCGCCCGCCGGTACCGCGACTCGGAGTTCAAACGCGTCGTTCCCACCGCTGTGGATCGCGGCTTCCGTGAAAACACGCGATCACCTCCAGGGCACTAATTTCGACGCGGAAGAAAAGTCCGTAAGGAAATTTACGCAGGCGCGCGCGATGAACATCTCGAAAAACTATCGGGAACTGGTGGGGATTTTCCTGCAAACGGAGGACGGTAGCTTCAACTTCTTCGCGAAAACGCATTCCAAGGCCGGGATGCCTGGCTTCGTACCAATCCTGAGCGTCCAAGAGTTCAGCACGCGCAGGTGGTGTAATGATCACTTGCATCGCTACGGACGGCGGCGATCCAGCTCAGCGCGCATCTGTTCCCACGGGATGGCTTGGGCTCGATCTTGATCGAGACTTGACAGCCGTCGGGCCAGTTCGGATTGTTGTGCTTCCGGCAGCGGAACATCGGTATCGCGCAAACTGTCCCAAAGCTGGCCAATTAGCACAAGCCGTTCTTCGGGGCTAAGCCGCGCGAGTTCGTCAGAACTAAGACTTCCCATGCCCTTTAAAGTACCTCTTTCCGATGCGTCAAACAACCACTAAGCCGACACCCGCTTCAGCATCTCATTCGCTCGCCGAAACCATGGCCGCTCCCGCCGCCGCAAATAACCGGGCATCGTCGGTTTCTTATCCAGCACCTTCTGCGCCCACTCGCGGGCTTCGGGGTTGCGTCCCTCAGAGGCCAGTAGATCCGCGAAATTTAAGTACGTCTCCGACAGCGTCGATGTAATCGTGACCTGCCGGAAGAGCGCCTCGGCTTTTTCCTTTTGTCCGGTCTGCGCGTAGGTGTGGGCGAGCAATCCGGCGGCGCGCTGGAAATCGTAATCGGACTCTTTCCCTACCACCCGCTCCAGGTCGGGCAATGCGGCTGCCGCGTCGCCTAACTGGATGGCGCAAACGCCGCGCCGGTAAAAGGGGTCCAGCGTATCGGCGCGCGCGGCAATGGCTTTGTCGAACGCGGCTCGCGCCAATTCAAACTTGCCGTCGTCCATGTAGAGGTCGCCAAGTTCTTCATAGTTTCCCGCTGACGGATTATCGCGAATGGCAGCTTCCAGTTCGCCAATGCGCTTGCGGCGCGGAAACACTTTGAAAGACTGGCCCACGAGTCCAATGTCGGGAACCGCCTCCACAAAAAGATAAATAATCGCGCCGAGCGGCCCGAGAAACAGAATGATAAAAATCCAATAGGTATCCGGACGCCGCCGGATGAAGTGGACGATCGCCAATCCCTGAAGCAGGATGCCGATGAGGCCCCAACGGTATAGCAGATAGCTCAGAAGTCCCATGCCGGTATGAGTCCTAGCGTGAGATTACACATTTGTGAAAGATAAAGATGACGACAGAAGTGCCACCTTACTTCTCGGCAGATTCTAGCCGGTTCCGCCAGTGCGACCAGAGGAACCAGACAATCCCGGCCAATAGAAACGCTCCGATCACGGCGTCGAATTTATGGAAGTACTTGCCCAGCGAGCGCCAGTTCTCGCCGAGTTTCATGCCGAAGTAGGCCAGCGCGAAACACCAGGGCCACGATCCGAGAAATGTATAGATGTGGAATTTGCCGCGCGGCATGCGGGCGACTCCGGCGGGCAGCGCGATAAAGGTGCGGATCACCGGCAGCAGACGCGCAATGAACACGGCCATATCTCCCCAGCGGAGAAAGAATCGGTCAGCCCAGTCCAGTTCGCGGCGGCCCATCAGGATCCANNCCGCCGTAGCAGCCAATTTCGTAGGCAACCAGCGAACCCAGATTGCATCCGATCGCGCCCGCCGTTGCCACCCACAACAGCTTCATCGCGCCGGTAAAGACGAGGTAGCCCGCGAACGGCATGATCAGTTCCGAAGGCAGTGGAATGCAGGCGGATTCGATCGCCATGAGCAGCGTGATACCCGCGTATCCGGTTGCGGCCACGATGGAATTGATGAAGACGAAAAGTACGGTGAGGATTTTTTCAGTCATGCGATTAGGGGTGCGGGCTGGGGAACAGCAGGTCCTTCGCTCCGCTCAGGATGACAACGGAGAAGAGTTCGACAGATGCCGTTCAGAACGCCCCTTCCTGGGTGAAACTGAAGCCGGGCAAGGTCACGCCCTCGGCGGACTTGGCGACCTTTACCTTGACCACGGGCGCATCGGGCGCTGTGACCTCGGCGGGCCGCAGGACGGCATATTGCGTGAACACTTCGCTGTAGACCTTGGTGACAAGGTGGTCCTGGCCGGTTGCGTCCTGGCGCCAGACTTGTCCGAGTTTGATGCTCTTCACGGCCACAAGTTTTTCCTTTGGGTTGCTTCGTTCTCAGAGTACTCACCGGGCCGCCAGCCCGTCAATCGCAGCGGAGTTACCTTCGACAATGCCGTGTGCCGCAAAGCAGCGGCTTTGTTACGATGAACCACTGCCCAGGAGGAACCCGATGGCCCGCGGAAACATGCCGCGTCAACCGAGTCGCAGCGGACGACAGGAAGGTGCGCGCCGCATAAAGCGCGCTTCTTCGAAGGATGCGCAATCGAAAAATGCGGCTGCGCGTCCCACCGGCGGTCGAGCGCCTCTTAACGTCGGGAAAGCGCCGAAGGCTTCAGGTCTGAAAAAACAGTCTGCCTCTGCATATGATCCGCTGGCCCCTGAGCGTGTCCGTCTGATCATCGCTGGGCTTGACCAGCTTTATCCCGACATGACCTGTGCTCTTACTCACCGGAGCGCGTGGGAACTGCTGGTGGCGACAATCCTTTCCGCGCAGTGTACGGATGTGCGGGTGAATATGGTCACGCCGGTGCTGTTTGCAAAGTATCCGACGGTCGAGGATTTTGCGGCGCTGGAGCCGGAACAGTTGGAGCCGGATATCCGGTCGACGGGATTCTTCCGCAACAAGTCGAAGTCGGTGGTGGGCGCGGCGCGGAAGGTGGTTGCGGATTTTGGCGGGAAAGTGCCGCAGACGATGGAGGAGTTGCTGAGCCTTCCGGGAGTGGCTCGCAAGACGGCGAACGTGGTGCTTGGAACCTGGTTCAAGAAGAATGACGGCGTGGTCGTGGATACGCACGTCACGCGGATATCACGGCGTCTGGAACTCACGAAGCAGGAAGACGCGCGCAAGATTGAAGAGGACTTAATGCGGATCATTTCGCGCGAGCGCTGGACGGATTTTTCGCACGAAGTGATTTGGCACGGTCGAAAGCTTTGTGTGGCGCGTGGTCCGAAGTGNNATTCATCCGGGGGCGCGGCCTTAAGAGCCGTGCCTGTTTACTCCTCGGTTATTGACCCGTGTTTACCACTACCCCCCTCCCCCCTGGGTATATTGGAATCATGGGGTTAGCGTCCAAAACGGGAGCCGGTCTTTGATTTCAAAGGAGTTAAATCAAAGTATTCCGGAATAAGGACTTAGCTCGATTTTCCGGCTAATTCTATTGAAATTCATAATTTTGGCGGCGGAATGGAACCCCTCGTTTGCATCAAAATAGTTATCAAAGAGTACCTGCCAAATGGAGCCGGGCAGCTTCGAAATCCGTCTCTGGAGACGGGCGCACTTCAGGCTTGGCCAATCCGATCTTCATTGTCGCGCATGGCGGGTGGGACGTCTGTGATGGCGGCCACAGACGTTTTGTGATGAAAAAAAGGTTGGGCGCCGGATATCCCGGAGGTGGAGATGCTCGCGGCACCCCAAACTCACAAATTACGCAATTGCGTTATCCGGGTTAGAATCGTGCCGCAGTGGAAAAGAACAAGCTCTATTACGGCGACAATCTCGAAGTCCTGCGCCAGCACGTCAAGGATGAGTCCGTTGACCTCATCTACCTCGACCCGCCTTTCAACAGCCTCCAGGGTTACAACGTCCTTTTCGCGGAAAAACACCCACGGGTGCGAGTTAGTCCGAGAAGATCAAAGGCAAGATCAAAGGCAGCGGACAGGAGTGTCCGCTCCACAAAGATCCGCTAGCTGCCGGTGTAGGAGAGTTCTACTACGGTGCAATCGTCGTTGAGGGGGGTGCCTCCGCAGAAATCGGCGACGGCGGTGAAAACGTCCTCCATCGAGCTGCTCTTCCCGGCGACATGTTCCAGGCGCTCGCTGTCGAACATGTCTCCGCGAGCGTTCTCGGCTTCGGTGACACCGTCGGTGACGAGGATCAGCCGATCCCCGGGCCTCATCTGGCAGCGGTCGCTGGAGTAAGTGGCATCGGCCAACAGTCCCACGGGCAGGTTGCCGTGGGCTGGCCGGAGCACTTCGTTATTACTGCCACAGATCCACACCGGGGGGACGTGTCCGCAGTTGACGTATTCCAGATCACCATCATTGCGCAGGCGAGTAATGATCATGGTCGCGTACTTTTCACCGATGTGCTTGTAGGTGAAGAAGCGGTTGACGGCGTCGACGATCTCCACGAGCGGCATGCCGGAGATAAGTTGGGAGTAGACCATCCCCTGAAGAATTGAGGCGAGCAGCGCGGCGGAAACTCCCTTGCCGCTGACGTCCGCTAGAACGACGGCCAGGCCCTGGGGCGTGTTCACGGCTTCGAAGAAGTCGCCTCCGATTTCCTTACAAGACATGTTNNGTCGCGATGGCGCGCAGAATGTCGTGGCTGACGCTGGTGATATCGCGCGAAGCAAAGCGCGAATCCACATAGAGGGCGCCCATGACTTCGCCACCAGCGGGCTGGTCGGCCCGGGTGGTCTGGACGAGCGGCTTGCGCAAGGGCATGCAGATCACGGTTCGAAGGTCGAAGGCGACGATGCTCTGGCGCTCCTTGACATCGAGCATCTGACTGGTGTCGGTGACCAGGTATTCGGAGTTCGAGGTCAAGGCGCCGTCCAGCACGGAACGGGAAATTGTTTTGTCGTCGAGCAGGGGCTCGCCCTTCGAGTTGCGTCCGGCGGCGAGGGTGAGGGTGCCGTCGCTGTCGCGCAGGAAGATGTAGCCGCGTTCGGCGCGGGTCAGTTTCAGGGTGGCATCGAGCAGGGTAACCAGGATCTCGTCGAGCACGCCGATGGTGTTGAGCTTGCGCGCCGCTTCCATGAAGAGGGTGAGCTTCTCGAGGTCGCTGGCCTCGGGGGCGATCTGGATGCCGGAGATCTGGCTGAGAAATTCCCGGGCAGTGTTGGAAGTGGCGTGCAGCGGGTGGAAGATGAGGTAGGCAATATCGCGGGCGCCAAATTCCAGCCGGTCGTTGCGTTGCAGCTTGTGGCGGTCCACCTTCTCGCCGTTGACGAAAGTGCCGTGCTTGCTTCCCAGATCGACGACAAAAAATTCGCCGTTCTCGGCAACGATGGAAGCATGTTCGCGAGACACGCGGGGGTCGGCGATGACCAGGTCGCGATCCACCTTGCGGCCCACCGTGAAAGGGGTGTGATTCAGCGACAAGGTCTGCTGATCATTTCCCTGTACAAAAATCGCGATGGGAAAAATGCTCGATACGCCCGAATGCGACGAAGCCGACATGTACGCTGAACTCTCCCCCGGCCGTCATGCCAGCACCCGACGCCAGCATCTGAGATGGGCCCCAAAGCATTCTACGACGTGCCCAGCCTTGGCGGGGGAGTAAAAGTCCGGTGATCGCCCACCGTGAGGACCAGAGCCGCTACTACCACGGACAGCGGGAGGACAGTCCAAAGGGGGACGGCCCAGGCTGTTTCGACGGTGGCAGGCGGCAGAACGAAAGAAAGCGCGGCCAAAACGAAGCTGGCGAGCCATTGCCAGAGCAGAAGGGCAGCGGCAAAGCCGAAGAGCGACCGGGTGATGCGATTCCGGTTCCAGAGGCGTTGCCGGTCGCGCACCAGCATGAGGAGGGCGGGCAGCAGCATGACCTGGTTATAAAGGGCGTAGCTCGGAATGACGATGATGGTCACGGCCAAAGTGAGAAGAGCGGTGACGGCGAAGGCGGAGGTGTCTTCGGCAAGGCGGCGGTTTTTCCAACCGACATGCAGGGTGGCAGCGACGGCGAGCGCGCCCGCCACCAACCCCCAGGGAGCCGGGAGCAGTTTGTCCAGGGCCGAGACGGCGTCGGTGTAGCTGGGGTAGAGGCGCATGGCATCGATGAATTCGGGAATCCAGTGGGGCAGAAACCACTCCCCGGCGGCACACAGGATGGCCAAGGTGAACAGGAATGACGCCGCCCAGCGGTACCGGCGGCGCCAGTCAGCCAAGGTCCAGATCATCAACCAGAGCAACAAGAGCCAGACAAGTTGCGGCTTGATGGTGGCCAGAGCCAGGGCAACGCCGGCGGCAATGGGGTGGTCCGATACGAGGAGCGCCAGCGCGACCGCCACCAGCGCGGCCACCAGCAACGACATTTGCTGGAGCTTGAGACCCTGCATTACGGTCAGGCTGCCGATGGTGAAAACGACCAGGCTTGCCTGTACCCACAGTGGCGGGGACCAGCGCAGCACGCGGAGCCACAACGGAATTGTGGCTACGGTGAGCACGAGCAAGACTCCGAAGAATCCTCTTCGCACGATCTCGAACGGAAGATGGATGAAGGGGGCAATATAAAAGGTGACGTAGACCGGATAGGCGAAGCGCTGGTCTTTTGGATCCAAGGGGCGGGCCGGGTCCAGCAGACGGCCGTAGTAGCCCTGCTGAATCTCGCGAGTTACGTCGGGGCCGTAGGGATCGCGCCGGTTGAGGAAGAGTTCTCTGGCGCCGATCCAGTGAAGATAGAGGTCGGAGAGATTGCCGCGGGGCCGGCCGTGGGCGACGGCATCGGATTTCTGGTACGGAATCAGGACACGGGTGGCGTACAGCCAGACGCCGGTTGCAGCGAGCGCGGCCGCGAGAAGCAGCCAGAGCGGCTTATGGGAAATGACAGGTCTCATGGCGCCATGGGGGGAAATCTGGATACTACAGCGCCCCCGTGAACATGTCTCGGGATACCTCGAAAGCTCTGGGCCGAGGTGAGCAGGAACATGATCAGAATCGGAATGATGAGGTACACGTATGTGTGCCCGGCCAGCGAGAGCACATGCAGAGGCGGCAAGAACAGAACACCTTGAGTGATCAGCAGGCTGAGCCGGATCCAGTGCGGGATTCCGGTGTGGTCCGCCAGATATTGCGTAAACAGACCGATGGGCAGGAGAGCGATGCACAAATCGGAAGGACTTAAGTGATAGCTCACGAGGATTGCCGCCAGGACAAAATTTCCGAACGCGAGATTTGCAGCATCGATGGACCTCGATGTATCGCTCTTGAAGCTTCTCCACGCATGCCAGAACAGCAGGACTGAAGCAATCCAGATGAGCACCAGACGGGCCGCCGTGTCCGGCACGACCCCCGAAACGCTGACCAGCCCTCGGAGATTGGCCATGGCTGACGGGTTAATGTCCGCCCGCGGCAGACTGCTCAACGACATCAAGAAGCGAGGATATGCGAACAGGAAAGCCCATCCGGAAATACCGGCTGAAATCAAGAGCAAGGTCACGAAGACGACGGCAAACCCACGAAGGATCGCTTTCCTGCCCAGCGACGCGACCAATACGACCAAGGTCAGAACAATATGGAACTTGAAGAGGCCGCAACCGAGCAGACAACCCGCCGTGAAGTCGCGGCCCCGTCGCAACTCAACCACCGACAGGGTCATGAACAGGAGGAGCAGCAGCGAATCCTGACCTTGCAGAAAACCGATCAATACGGGCGGAAACAAGAAGAACAGGGGCAGCAAGACGCGCCAGTCGAGACGTTTGAAGATATGCCGTTGAAACAGTATCGCGATGTATGCCAGAACCCCAACGTTAAGCAGGCACCAGATCAGATAGGCGGTTGGCAGGGACCAAAGGCAGATTGGCAGGAACAGGAGGGTCTCAAATGGAGGATGGATGTAGTACTCGCCAGTGCGTCCGGCATAGCGAATCTGGAATTGCTCTTGAGCGTGAGGGTCGTAGAGTTGATGTCCATAGCCTTCGAGAACCATGCGAGCGGCGGCGTAGCGGTCGGGGAAGTCGGTTCCCTTCGCTCGATCTGAAAAGCCGTGGGCGAAATAGTAGACAACGCCGGCCAGTGCCAGAAGAAGAAGCAGGTTGGGGGCGAGCCGCACCCACCGGTTCCAGGGCGTAATCGCAGATTCTCCCGAGACGACGGATTCTCGAATTGGCGACTGAGGGTTCACTGGGAACGGTGCCGTGATATTGCCGACAGCGAGCCCCGGGTTTGCGGGTCATCACTGCCGAGACCCTGGATTCTATCGCCAAGCGGGAAAAGCACGAAAGGCAAACTGGGATGGAGCCGTTGCAAGTTTGGGGTATGATCGCTCGCGTGAGAGCCAACTACCTTTCTCGATCGCATGTGTTCTCGCTGGTGTTATTGCTGGGGTTGTTGGGCATGACGGCCCGTTCGGCCATCGATCCCGACCTCTGGTGGCACTTGCGCACGGGGCAGTGGATCGTGGAAACCGGGCAGGTGCCGCACTCCGACCCTTTTTCCTTCACGCGCTTCGGACACGCATGGGTATCGCATGAATGGCTGTCGGAGGTGGCGTTTTATGAACTCTGGAAACACGGTGGCGCCGCCGCCCTGATCGTATTCTCGGCCATCGTCACGACCGCTGGTTTCATGCTGCTTTATCTGCGCTGTCTTCGCGGTGGGGGAAAGAGGCACTGGGCAGCGGCCGCAACGGTGTTCGGGGCGCTGGCGTCGGCTCCTTCGTGGGGCGTGCGGCCGCAGATGTTCACCTTTACGCTGGCCAGCCTGCTTTTGTGGTTGGTCGAACGAGGCGAGGATCGGCCCAGGGTTCTGTTCTGGATCGCGCCGCTGTTTCTTCTGTGGCTGAATCTGCACGCCGGATTTGCGCTCGGCCCCGCTCTGTTGTTTGCGTACGGAGGGGGCCTGATCATGGAGATTGCGGTCGGCAGCACGTCCTGGAGCCAGGCACGATCCATGCTCGCGCGGGTGCTGGTGCTTCTGGTGGCGTGTCTGGCACTGGTGCCTCTCAACCCCAGCGGCGCGCAACTCTATCGTTATCCGCTCGATACTTTGCGCTCGCCCGGGATGCGGTCTTTCATCGTTGAGTGGTTCTCACCGAACTTTCATGACGGGATCTATCGGTCATTCTTGCTGGTATGGCTGGTGCTTCTGGTGGCACTCGCCAGTTCCCGCTCGCGGCCGAAGGGACGTGTGGTGGTTCCGCTGCTCCTGACCGGTTTCGCTGCCCTGGACGCGGTGCGCCACATACCAATTTTCGTTCTGGTGGCGATACCGGTGATCGCGGCGGCTCTTCCCGCGGCGATCGGAGAACGCGACGAGGGGGCGCACGCCGCGAAAAGCGCGCGAGGCAGGGCAGGCGTCTCCTGGCGGTTCCGGGCCGTTTTCAACGCGGCCGTTATCGTCCTGGTCGGTGTATTCGCATTGGCAAAGTGGGTGAGTCTTGCCCGCGACCAGAACGCCCGCGTGGCCGAGATGTTTCCGCAACAAGCGGTCGCGTTCTTGCGGTCCGGTGACTATCCCCAGAGAATTTTCGTTTACTACGACTGGGGAGGCTATGCCATCTGGAACCTTTATCCCGGATATCGGGTGTTCATGGACGGTCGGGCGGACCTTTATGGAGACGAACTGATGGGCCAATTTAAGGATGCGCTGCAGCTCCGGACGGGCTGGCGAGATGTTCTTGACCGGTGGAGGGTGGAGGCGGTGCTTGTGCCCCCTGGCTGCGCCCTGGCTCAGGTTCTGCTGCTTGATTCGAATTGGCAAACCGAATTCAGTGATTCTAAGGCGATTGTCCTAGTACGGAGGCATTCCCCGGATGAAAGGGGCGCCATTTTCCAGAAATCGACCGTCAGGGGGCAGGGAGGCTAAAAAATGTTTCCCAGAGCCGTCCGAATCTGCGAAACTAAGCGCATCGGGACAGATTCCCAAAGTCGTCCCCTAATTGGAGTTTCCGGCATAAAGGCCGGAGGAGCCTAGAATGACTGATTTGGCTAAGCTGTTGTGGCGTAATGAGGAAGGTCAGGACATCGCAGAATACGCGGTGATGCTGGCGGTAATCCTGGTGATCGTGATTGGCACGGTCCGCCTGATTGGCGGCAACGCTAATAACGTGTTCTCGTCGGTAGCCAGCTCAATTTCCCAGTAAGGGGGCGGGGCAGGAAGTAGATGAGGCTCGCGGAAGGTAGGTTCACCGCGGGGACGAAGAACTACGGAATTGTCCGGGAAGGAGAGGAATGAACCGAGGCCGTTTGTTGATGATCGGAGGCCTGGCGCTGGCGGTTGGCCTGCTCGTGAGCTTTACCGTTTACAACCGGCTGCGGAACTTCGCGGGCTCGAGCGGCAATGCGGGCGGCGTGCCGGTGGTGGTGGCTGCCGACGACATTCAGGTGGGAGCCAAGTTGAGCGCCCACGATGTCCGGCTGGTTACGTTGCCGCAATCGGCAGTCCCTCCGGGGGCCTTCTACACGATATCGGCGGTGCTGGGCCGCGGCGCGGTTTTGCCGCTGAGCAATGGCGAATTCATACTGCCGAGCAAGCTGGCGGCGGTGAACGCCGGAGCCGGTCTGCCTTCGATGATCCCGCAGGGAATGCGGGCGGTGTCGGTGCGTGTGAACGATGTGGTTTCGGTGGCGGGCTTCGTGCAACCGGGCACACGCGTGGATGTGCTGGCAACTGGCAATCAAAGCAGCGGCAGTGACCGTCAGACCACTACGGTGCTGGAAAACGTCGCGGTGATCGCGGTGGGCAAGAGCATGGACCGGAACGCTACCGCCGACGCGCAGACCGCGCCGGTGATTACGCTTCTGGTTTCTCCGGACGACGCCCAGAAGCTGGCGCTGGTTTCGCAGGAAGGGCGGATTCAATTGTCGTTGCGTAATCCGCTGGACACGAAAAAGGGAGGCATCGGCGCGACCCGGACCAGTTCGCTGTACCTGGGTGAGGCGCCGGTGGCGACCGAGGTCAAACCGAAAGCCCACAAGGTGGTGGCAAGAGTAGCGCCGCCGGCTGCAGCAGCGCCCTATGCGGTAGAAATGATCCGTGGCAGCAAACGGGATGAAACCAAGTTTTGAGCCGTTGGTACCGCAACCATTCGCGTCCGCTCAGTCCCCCGATGGATTTGCTCGTGCATCCTCGCAGAGGTCCGAATTCATGAAAGCTTTTACCCTGGTCGCAACCGTATTACTACTCGGTGCGACAACGATATTCGCTCGCACCGTGGTTCTCGACGAAAAACCGGAGGCGGCCCCGGCAGCGGCTTCTTCACGGAATCAGAATTCCCAGAATCAGGACAATGCCGCCGCCGCGCAAACCTCCACCGCGACCACGTCTGCATCCGGCCAGAACGTTACTCCGGGTGCGGTTCCGCTGCGCGTGATGGTGGGCAAGTCGCTCCTGATCAACACTACCGAGAGACTGAAGCGGGTTTCGGTAACCGACCCAGCGGTAGCGGACGCGCTGGTGGTCACGCCGACGCAAGTCCTGGTCAATGGACTCGCTCCGGGCGAGGTTTCGCTGCTGATCTGGGATGAACTGGAGCGCTCTCGCAGTTTCGATCTCAGGGTGGATGTCGACATCAC
>PMBA01000154.1:0-2322 GCA_003152795.1 Acidobacteriaceae bacterium
ACGCTGGGAAGTGGCGGCACGATCGCTCTCGGCAGCGGCGGCACGATCGCTCTGGGCAGCGGTGGCAATACAACGCTGGGCAGCGGCGGCGCTCTCTCCACCGAGTTGACTTACGAAACCGCCAACTCCATCGTTCGTCCACCGCCTGCGGCCACGGAAACGCCGATGCCGGCCGGTCCAGTCAGGGTCGATTGGATGGCTCCGGCTTTCGGAGTCGTTTCCACCTACACAATCTATCGCAGTTCCAATGGCGCAGCGCCGATCGAGATTGGCAGCGTCAGCGGAGTCAATGGATTTCCTCCGGCGACGACATTCCTTGATACCAACCCGGATCTGACTTCACAAACAGTGGTCTATACGATATCGACCACCGTCGTTCCGGACCCCAGCAATCCAGCGCCGCGCCAGAGTCCACCGTCGCCCCCGGCGGTGCTTAAGAATGACCAGACAATCAGCCTGGGCTCGTTGCCAAGTTCGGTCACATTGTCGAGCACCTCGCTCACGGTCACGGCTACTGCCATGTCGAACGGCGTTCCGAACGGATTGCAGGTGAGCTTCAGCGCGACCAGCGCGACCTCATCTTGCTCCATCGGCAGCCAGTCGATTACGAACAACGTTTCGTCGGCCACGGTGGCCCTCAACAGCGTGGGAAGCTGCACCATCACCGCGTCTCAACCGGGCTCGGACAGCTACAACGCAGCCAGTCCTGTGTCAGGAACATTCACGATCCTGCCACAGGGTTCCAACCTGCAGTCGCAGACGATCACTTTCGCGCCATTGCAGGATGTGCAGTATGGCAGCACCTTCTCGTTGAGCGCGTCGTCATCCTCCGGCCTGACGGTCAGCTTCACGGCCTCCGGCCCATGTACCACGGCCGGCAAAACTACCGGGGTGGGCGTGTGCAAGATCACGGCGTCGGCACCGGCAAACAACACCTATAGTGCCGCCTCGGTGACCCAGTCGTTCAGTGTCAACCCGGCGGTACTTACGGTGACGGCGAAGAACCTCACGAGTGTGTATGGGCAGCCGCTCCCGGCGTTGACATACGCGTACAGCGGCTTCGTGAATAATGATCCATCTTCGGTAGTGAGTGGCACACCGGCGCTCTCCACGACGGCTACTTCGACGAGCAATGCCGGTAACTATCCGATTACGGTAGCGACCGGCACATTGGCTGCGGCTAATTACTCTTTCCTGTACGTGACCGGCACGTTGACGATACAGCAGGCAAACCAGGCGGCATTGACACTGACCACGACGTCGCCGTTGACCTACAACCAGAGTGAGACGGTGAGCGTCACGGGCGGCAGCAGCGGCGGCGCGGTTACCTACAATTTGTCCGGCCCCTGCAGCCTTGCCGGCAACCAACTTAAGGCCACCAGCGGCACTGGCAGTTGCACACTGACGGCGACCATGGCGGGGAACACCAACTACAACTCTGTGACCAGCACCCCCGCGAATACGGTGACGCTGGCCCCGGCGATTCAGACGATCACGTTCACCACCAACGCTCCGGCGAGCGCGGCTTATAACAGCAGCTTCAAAGTAGTGGCGACGGGCGGCGCCAGCGGGAACGCTGTGGTCTTCTCTAGTTCGGGCGCGTGCAGCATCACAGGCACAACCCCGGGCACAGCAACCTACACGATGANNTCAGGCGGGCAACGCGAACTACTCCACGGCGCCGACGGTCACGCAGACCGTAAGCGCAAACGGACCATTGGTTAGCGTGTCTCCAACCAATATCAACTTCGGCACGGTGTCTCTGGGGAGCATCACGACGATGAACATCACCGTGACCAACATTGGAACCGCGCCCGTTACCATCAACGATCCCTTCATTTCGATCGTGCAGGGAGGGAACTCCAACGAATTCGTGGCAGTCAGTTTTTGCCCGAAATCATTAGCAGTGGGGAAAAACTGTACGATCACGATCGCCTTCGTCGCGGGTCCGTACTACACGCCGCAAACCGCGACCTTGGAGATTGTGGACAATGCGCCAGGCAGTCCGCAGGCGGTCACGCTCAGCGCAACCGTTTTGCAGCCTCAGATAATCAAGTTCACCACCAACCCTCCGGCGAGCGCCTCGTACAAGAGCAGTTTCACCGTGGCCGCTACCGGCGGCGGCAGCGGGAACGCTGTCACCTTCACAAGTTCCGGGGCGTGCAGCAACTCCGGTGCAACCTATACGATGACGAGCGGCACGGGGACTTGCTCGGTGATTGCGAACCAGGCAGGCAACTCTAACTACGCGCCGGCGGCGACGGTTACGAAGACGGTAACCGCGACTCAAGCGGCGCAAACGATCACGTTCACCACCAACCC
>PMBA01000154.1:2375-16226 GCA_003152795.1 Acidobacteriaceae bacterium
GCGAGCGCCGCGTACAAGAGCAGCTTCACGGTTGCCGCTACGGGCGGCGGCAGCGGGAACGCTGTGACTTTCACAAGTTCCGGGGCGTGCAGCAACTCCGGTGCAACTTATACGATGAACAGCGGCACGGGGACTTGCTCGGTGATCGCGAACCAGGCAGGCAACTCTAACTACGCAGCGGCGCCGACGGTTACGAAGACCGTAACCGCGACTCAGGCCGCGCAAACGATCACGTTTACAACCAACCCTCCGGCGAGTGCCTCGAACAAGAGCAGCTTCACGGTGGCCGCTACAGGCGGCGGCAGCGGGAACGCTGTGATCTTCACGAGTTCCGGGGCATGCAGCAATTCCGGTGCAACCTACACGATGACGAGTGCCACGGGGACATGCTCGGTGATCGCCAACCAGGCAGGCAACTCAAACTATGCGGCGGCGACGACGGTTACGAAGACGGTGACCGCGAAACAATGACGCGGCTAGACAAACGATCAAACGATCCGGCACCAGGCGATTTGATTGGATCGGCGCGGGTCAATGACGTGGGGACAGCCGCCTATTGCCCGAGGCGTCGCCGAATTTCGGGGACCAGCGGATCTTCCGACGACTGCCCGCGGATGCTGAGATAGCTCTTATAGAAGTCCGCGAACCCCTCGCTCTTCATTCCTTCCCGCACGCGTCCCTGGTTGTAATACACGGGCGGAAAATGGGAGTAAGTCGGCACGTTATCCATAAACAGTTCGATGGCTTCCCCTCGCCGCTTCGCACATTGATCAAACTCCGAATCGGCCTCCGTGAACATGCCCGCTTCCAGGTATGCGCGCCCCAGTTCGAAGCGCCCGATCCAGGTGTCCAGCAGCGTGTTCGCGGCTGTGATCTGCTTGATTGCTTCCTTCGCCTCTTTCCGCTTCAGAGCCATCATCCCTTCGATGATCTTGCCGTAAGCCTGCGGCTCGCTGGTCGCTTCCGCAGAAAGGGTCGCCGCGAGTTTTTGCGCTTTCGGCAGGTCCCCAGCATCGACGTATGTGCTCGCTGCCAGGAACTTAGTCTGGGTAGACTGGCTGTTCGCTAACGCCTTGCCGATATCGGCGAGCGCTGCCGCGTGGTGTCCTTGTATCTCCTCGATGTTCCCGAGCGCCGCATACTTACTCGCGGCGTTGTCGGCCATCTTCGCCGCCACATCGGCAGCCGCTCCCTGTTCGAGGATGCGCGCCGCCTCCCCATACTTCCCTTGATAGGCAGCAAGATCGCCGAGTCCCACGGTCGCGGTCGATACGCCCAGCGGACCAAACTTCTCCAGCTGATGGTACGCGTCGGCCGCTTTCTCCGTCTGCCCTTGCCCGAGCAGCGCTTCGGCAAGCACCAGATATCCCTGCGCGGCGTTGGGATTGATCTCTAACGCAGCGCGCGCATCTTTTTCGCCCGCGGCAAATTCTCCGGCAAAGGAACTGATGAATGAGAGGTTCAGCCGCTGCCCCACACCCCTGGGCACAATCTGAACCGCGTGTTGCGCCGCCTCCAGTGCCTTTGGTGCGTTGCGCAACTGGGTATAGCAGGTGGCAAGGTTGTTCTGACCGACACGATCGGCCGGATAGTGCGTGACGAGTTGCGTGTACTCCTGCACACAATTGTTCCAGTCGCCGGTCGTCAGATAATACAGCCCGCGATTGCGATAGCGTTCCCGCTCGGTCATGCGGTCCACATGTTCCATCGCCATCTTCATGTACTCCACGGCGTCCTTGGACCTCCCCAGGTTTTGGGCCATGGCCGCCATGCCGCTGTATGCCCGCGCAAACTTTGGATCGAGTTCCGCAGCCTTGTGGAACGAATCGAATGCCTCCTGGAACTTGCCCGCAAACTGTTCCTCGACCCCCAGAGCGTCCTGTTGAACCGCTTCCAGGGAAGCGGCGTTAAACCCTCCGCTGACGGCATCGAACTGAACCGACGGGGGCGTGGTGTCGCCCAAAGCTTTGCGAATCGGCGCGGCCAGTTTGGGAAGGTCGTGCAGAATGTCCTGCTTATTGGCGACGGTCACATCGGCTTTTGCCAGCACCTTGCCGCTCACCGGGTCGACGGCGGACGCCGAGATATCGTATTTGTCGCCGCGCCTGCTGATGTCGCCGGTAATAACCGCGCTGACGCCCTGGTCCACCGCAACCAGTCGCGCTGACTTCTCGTCAAGTTTGTCCGTGGGATTCGGGAGTTTCTTGGCCAGCTTTCGCGCATCCCCGCGACTGTAGGCGTTGACGAAGCTTGCCCCTTCCAATGCCACATTGATCATCGGCTCCAGGGTGTCATCCAAAACCGNNCGCACCGAGGGCACGGCCAACAGCCCCGCCATCGCCAGAATGATCACGGTCATTATCCCTGCAATGACCGGCCATGGAAGCGTCCGCCCCAAAGGCTTCACAGCGGCGTCGAACTTGATGGTACCGGCGGCCCGCTTGTCTTTCCAGGTATTGAGGTCCGCCAGAACGGCCGCCGCACTCTGGTACCTCGCGTTCACGTCTCGTTCCAGGCACTTGCTGACGATCCCGGTTAACGCGCCGGGAATCCTGGCGTCGATATCCGACACCGAAACGGCGCGCTCCTGCGTTCGTTTGATGAGGCTCGCGAGAGCGCTGTCGGCCTGGAAAGGAGTCTTGCCGGTCAGCAATTCGAACAAGATCAGGCCCAGCGCGAAGATGTCGGATCTTTGGTCGAGATCCTTGCCCAGAGCCTGCTCCGGCGACATGTACTCCATGGTCCCCACGATCGCGCCGGTTTGGGTCATCCCATCGCCCTGGAAGGTTCGGGCCAATCCGAAATCCATCACCAGGATTCGCCCCGCCGGATCCTGCATGATATTTTGCGGCTTCAGGTCGCGATGAATGATCCCGACGCTGTGCGCCGCATCCAGCGCCTGACACACCTGCTGAATCACCTCGACCGCTTCCTCTGGAGAAAACTTCTGCTTCTCGCGGATGAGGGACCGTAAGTCTTTGCCCTCGATAAACTCCATCGTGATGAACATCACGCCGTCGGCTTCACCGAGATCGTAAATGCGGATCACGTTGCGGTGTGTGACTTGATGCGAGAGCAGTAACTCTTGCTTGAAACGGGCCAGGATCGCGGGGTTCGAAGCCATCTCAGACCGGATGACCTTCAGCGCGACGAAGCGGTCGAGAGCACGGTCGGCGGCCTTGTATACCGCTCCCATGCCGCCCTCACCGAGTAATTGCAGAATTTCGTATCGTCCACCCACCACCTGGCCAATCTGAAATACGGCCGTGCTGTCGGACGCAGGTGCCCTTCGGTTGGAGGGCGGTGCGGAGGTCCGGCGGACCGAAGTTCCCAGCGCAATCGTGGTGTCGGCGTCTACCAGTGTGGCATCGGGGTCACGTCCCGGACCGGCATCGACAATGGTAGCGTCCAGATCGCGTCGCGCGTCCACAATCGTAGCGTCGGAATCCAGCGGAGGAACTGGCATATTGCTGCTGGAACTCTCGCCGGCAACTGGCGTTCCTACACCCGGGGAGGCAGGCTTTCCCGCAGCCGGCTTCTTTTCAGATCGTGACCTGGTGTCATCCATGTTGCAGGCTCGGGAGGGTGTGCAGTAGTTTGACTATAGTAAAACCCCAACCACTTGACCAGAGAGACTTCGTAGCGCCTAGTGGAGGAGTATATACGATCCTGGGGAACCTCTGATTAAGTCGTTTAGCGGAGAGCTTGAAAGGGCATGGCTTCAGCCATGCCGCTAGAATGTTGGCGGGCCAAGGGTCGTTAGATCGCGCCGCGAAGTCTGGGAGATTTGCGGAGATCGCTACCAAACCCGTTCCACCGTCCTTACTTCCCAACCAGAACCGGATCCGGGACAACCTCCGAGCCAGCTTCCGGTGTGGGTCGCTGCGATTTTCGAGTTTTCCGCCACCGTTTCAGAAAGCGTAGCGCAGTGCGAATTCGACTGTGCTGCCGTTGAAATTCGGTGATGAGTGCTTCCGTGGCATAAATGTTGGCGGTCATCAAGTACCGCGCCCGTGCTGCTAGCATGCGCGGGCGCACAGGATTACAATCCCTCACCAGCATTCCTGTAGGCTCCAGGAGGAACCCGTGCCCTCGGCAAATGCTCCCATACCCAAAACTGCTCCCACATCAGCCAACCCGGTGGCGTGGATAGTGGCGCTCGTAGCAGTGGTTGTGGCCGCCGTACTGATTTTGAGGATTCCGCCCCTGCCCAAGCCTTGGGCGCAGAACTACGATCCCACCGGGAGTTGGTGGCTCTCGACATTGATCGCCGCGCTGCCGATCGTGGTACTGCTCGGGACGCTGGCGCTACTGCACATAAAGGCCCATTTTGCCGCGTTGCTTGGCCTGGGCACGGCGCTGGTGACAGCCGTATTCGTCTTCCACATGCCGGCGCGTTTAGCGGCTACCACGGCCGTGTTTGGCGTTGGATACGGGCTGTTTCCCATCGGCTGGATTATCTTGAGCGTCATCTTTCTGTACCGGATGACGCTGCAGACCGGCCGCTTCAAGGTCCTGCAGGAAAGCATGACGGGCATCACCCAGGACACACGCCTGCAACTGCTGCTGATCGCCTTTTCCTTCGGCGCGTTCTTTGAAGGCGCCTCCGGGTTCGGAACGCCGGTCGCGGTGACCGCAGCGCTTCTGATCGGCCTGGGCTTCAAGCCGCTGCAGGCCTCCGGCTTGTCGCTGATCGCCAACACGGCACCGGTGGCCTTTGGCGCGCTCGGCACGCCGATCGTTGCGCTCGCCGCAGTTACCGGTTATAGCGAGACTGTTCTGGGCGCACAGGTCGGCCGCATCCTGCCATTCTTCTCCGTGCTGGTGCCCTTTTGGCTGGTGTGGGCGTACGCAGGGTTCAAAGGGATGAAGGAAGTCTGGCCAGCCATTGCGGTGGCTGGTGTTACCTTCGCCATCCCGCAATACCTGGTTTCGAACTTCCACGGGCCGTGGCTGACGGACATCATTGCGGCCGTGGTCTCGATGCTCTGCCTTATCCTGTTCCTGAAGATATGGCATCCGAAAACAATTTGGGGGCACGAGGGGCACCAGGAAAGTGAGGAGCGCGCCGCTCGCGGTCACCACGGTTACAGCCGCGCCGAAGTTGCTCGCGCATGGCTGCCCTGGCTGGTACTTAGCGTATTCGTTTTCTGCTGGGGCACGTACACCGGCAAGAAGATCATGAATACTCCGGAAAAGGTGTTCACATCCATGAGCGCCTGGTCGACGCCGCCGAGTAAGATCACCAACCCGCAGTTTCCCGTGACCGGTCTTAACCGGTTGTCCCAACGTATGCCCCCCGTCGTGGTGAAACCTACGCCCGAGAGCGCAGTGTTCGGCTTCAACTGGCTTTCCGCCACGGGGTCGGGGATCCTGTTCGCGGCGATCATCTCCGGCTTCATCATGGGCCTCTCGCTCCCGAAGATCGTTGCCATTTGGTGGCAAACCCTGTGGCACATCCGGTTCTCGCTCATGACGATCGCCGCCATGCTCTCAATCGGCATCCTGACCCGCTACTCGGGTGTGGACGCCACCATGGGCCTGGCGTTCGCGCGAACCGGGGTGATGTATCCGTTCTTCG
Organism: Acidobacteriaceae bacterium; assembly: GCA_003152795.1. GTDB lineage: Bacteria > Acidobacteriota > Terriglobia > Terriglobales > Acidobacteriaceae > Acidiflorens. Next base: position 7,957 of record PMBA01000154.1, read on the forward strand.
GAACCCTGCTCGGGTGGCTGGGCGTGGCCCTGACCGGTTCGGACACGTCGTCCAACGTGCTGTTCGGCAGCCTGCAGAAGATCTCCGCGCAGCAAATCGGGCTCTCTCCCATCCTGATGGGCGCAGCCAACAGTGCGGGTGGAGTCATGGGCAAAATGATCGATGCGCAAAGCATCGTCGTCGCCAGTACGGCGACCGAATGGTACGGACACGAGGGCGACATCTTGCGCTACGTGTTCTTCCACAGCATTGCGCTCGCGGCTTTGGTGGGAATCATAGTGACTCTCCAGGCCTACGTATTTCCGTTTACCAAGCTTGTCGCGCATTAGCGGCGCGAGCGTGACCAGCGACATAGCCTTGCTGTTGTTTAGTCCAAGCAAGCTGGGCGATCTGGCAAGAGTTTGGGCGAAGCGATTTGTGTATCACCGTTCATGGTGGCGAGGACTCGATGCCCAAAATCGCAATTACACGTGAGTCGGGACAGGAAACGGTCAGGACCCGAGCGGAGAATCTGCTGCCTGTGCATCTATACAACCCTTTTGCACTTGTATCAGTTTTCAGTAGAGATTCCTACCCTTGTCATTGATCGCCAATGCAGGTCTCCGCGGAAGTATTGCCAGATGCCTTGAAGTCGCCAAACCATCGTGAGTTGGCGATAGGGGAAGTGTTCGAAGAGGCAGTAGATGAGGAGGCGCGCGACTTCGCGCCAGTCGTTGTACCGACGGAAAGTCATTTCTTCCAGTAGCACTGAGCCCATGGAAATCAACGTGGCAAAAGCATAGCCAAACAATAGAAATTGCAGGAAGAAGGTCTTGCTCAGTACTCCTGAGATCAGGGCGAGGATGATCGTGGAATATCCGATGACTTCGATGATCGGAGCGAAGAATTCGAAGATCCACATATAAGGAAGGACGATCCAGCCGACTCGTCCGTAGCGAGCGCGAAAAAGCATGTCGCGATTGGGCCAAAGCGCGTCGATGAGGCCCTTGTGCCAGCGTGCTCGCTGCCTGCCGAGCGATTTCAAGTCCGTGGGAACTTCGGTCCAGCAGGTGGGATCGGGAATAAAGTCAATGTGGTAGGAGCGATGTTCCTCATGCAGTCGGCGGTGCATTCGAATAACCAGATCGAGGTCTTCTCCGACGGCGCGAGTGCGAAAGCCCCCTACGTGCAGGACCAGGTCACGCTGAAAGACTCCGAACGCTCCGGAAATTATGGGGAGCATATTGAAGCCCGCCCAACCTTCACGGCCAACCAGAAAGGCCCGCAGGTATTCGATGACCTGCATGACTTCAATCGCACTCTTGGGGAGATGGACTTCCTCGATCTGGTTGTTAACAACGCGACAGCCGTTCAAGACACGGACGATGCCACCGACCGCCATCACGCGGCCGGGATCGGCAAAGATTCCCGCCATGATGCGGATCAGAGATTCTTTTTCCAGAATTGAGTCGGCATCAACCACGCAGATGTAGGGACTGGTGGCGGCGTTGATTCCGGCATTGATGGCGTCGGCCTTGCAGCCGGCGGCTTCCTTGTCCAGGACAAACAGGCGCGGATCCACGGGACTGCGATAGATGGCATGAAGCGGCGCCGTGGCTATGTCGGCAATGTAGAGTATGCGGGCGGTCTGAAGCTGATAGGCTTGCCGCAACTCATCCAAAGTGGCATCGCTCGATCCATCGTTGACGACGATCACTTCGAGACTGGGATATTCGAGTCCGAGCAGAGCTCCGACACTGCCGACGATTGAGCGCTCCTCGTTGTGCGCCGGGACGATGAGAGTGATTGGCGGAGTGAATGGGGAGGCCTTTACCAACTCCAGGCGCTGACTGCCGAGACGATGACGATGCTGGACGTTCTTGACAATCGCAATGATGAGCAATGCAAAGTAAATGACGTTCGACAGCACGTAGTAGATGAACAGTGTATTGTTCGAGATGGCGAGCAAGTGCACGTCTAGTGCGCCCCTGCCGCAACTGCCGCCGCTTTACCGGTAAGTTCCACTTTTTTCCTTGCCTCAGCCACCACTTCCATCAAGGCAGTCTCGGTCGACTGATGATCGGAACCGCCAACGCGGCCGACAATTTTCTCGATGATGCCGGAACGCTCGAGTTCGGAGACAAATGCTTGCAAGGCATAATCGTCCTGGGTGGCGACCACATCTTCGAGGATCTGTTCCAGTTGTGGCTCCATCCGCGCCAGTGCCCATGCGGCGCGCTGACGAACGTGACGGTTCGCATCGCAGAGGGAGCGCAGCAGGATCTTGATCTTGCCGATGTTCTCGATCTGCCCCAATGCCACCACCGCACGCAGACGAACAAACCATTCTGGATCGGACGCTAAACTGTGGAGCGCAGGCAGGCTGTAAGCGGTGTTGATATTGCCGAGAGCGCGGGCAGCGGAAGCTCGCACTTCCGGCAGAGGATCTGCCGCCAGCAGCAGTAACTCCTCGCCGAGCTCGGGCGATGCCAACTCACCGAGCACGCGTGCCAGTAACTCGCGAACTGGTCCAGTCGTGTGCTCCACGTAGCTGACCAATACCGAGGGGTCGGTGCGGCAACAATTTACCAAAGCATTTTTCAAAGAACGTTCTGGCGCATCGAACGGACCGGCCACAATGCGGTCGAGAAGCGGGATGGCGGCTTCCACGCGCGCAGTGCGCCCGAGGCCACGGACCGCGGCAATGCGAGTTTCGCGTAACTTTGAGTCCAATCCCTCTGCCAGAGCGGGGATTGCTTCTAGAGCGCGAGTCCGGCCCAAAGTCAACAGCGCGGTTTGCTGCTTCCATCCGCGAGATGTTCGCGCTTCGTAAATGCGCATATCGAGCAAGCCGCTGACGCGAAGACACTCCTGCGACGATTTCAGTTTGTCAGCCGAGGACATCTCGATACTGTCGAGCAAAATGGACTCAACAATGTCGCAATCAAGCGTGTTAAAGCGCCAGTCTTTGGCGGCGATCGTGCCTGAGAGAATTTCCTCCCACTGGGAGCGTAAGGCAGCAGTGCGCTGATTTCTTCTGCGGAAGTAGCGGGCGCGGTACCAGCGTCGCAGTACGATGAATCCAACCAGGAGAAAGATCCCCAGCAACGAAACTAGAATTGCCTGCAACAGAAGGCCCGCCGGCCCGAATTTGTCTATTCCGTTAAAAATGGATTCCATAACTCAATCCACAACTGGTGTCAGTTTGACCCTGGTTACGGTTTTGTCGGGCCACATACCCGTTGATGTCCTGACGGGCCGTAAACTGATAGCGCAATCCCCCACCAAAGGCGTGGGCAGAGAAGCGCCCAATCTGATCCATTTGTTCGAAAGTTTCGCTGCCCACCGCGAAGAAGACGTTGCCGGTGACGCGACGTTGCAGGGGGAAACTTATTTTGGTCCAGCCGGATGGTGCCCACTCGACAGGAGTGCCCACAAAACCGGTGCGAGCGCCAGTTACGTTGAGCGTCCAGCTCCACCCGTGCGGGAAGTAGACCATCTGACTTGTGTTCAGCGTAAGAACGTGCGCGCCTTGGTACCAGAACCAATGTTGCTGGTAGGAACTTTCCAGACCTCGGAACCAACCATTTTCAATTCGGAAGCCGTGTCCATATTCGAAGAAAGCTTCGCTGGTGGGCACAATGCTCTGACTGTTGGCAATGGCGCTGCCCACGGTGATCCAATCCTGCGCGGTGACATGGAAGGCGGTGCTGGCGAGGAACTTCACGGCACTCTGGTCAAACCTTTGATAAGTATTGACGCTGAAGACCGTGGACCAGCGCTGGTTCCATCGGGAATTTAGGCTAACTCCCTGGGTCTGGCCAGTGTTGGCGTAGTTGAACAAATCGACGTCTTCACCGATGCGCAGTTCATGTTTTGTGTTTTCGCGCAGATCAGCCAGTGCGGTTCTAGCATCCTCATTCTGGGAATCAAATTGAAGAGTCTGCTGATATTCCAAGCGCGCTTCGGGATTGCGCCCCAGCAGTACAAGTACCCGGGCCCGCCGGGAGAGAATCTCAGGGTCCGAGGGTGAGATTTGTCTTGCCCGATCCAGCGTCAGCAACGCCCCTGCGTAGTTCTTCCGCCAGAGGAGGACGTCTGCGAGAGCGGTCAAAATCTCGGTATCATTGGGAAATTTATCTAGGACAAGTCTGAATTCAGTTTCGCCCTCAGACCAACGCCCTTTCCAAGCCAGTAATCGTCCACGCCAACCGTGGGCGTCCATGTCTTCAGGTGCGTTAGCAAGGCGTTCTTCGACAATAGTGAGAGCAGCTTCGATGTGTTGATTCTCGACTAGATTGCGAACTCGCGGCTGCCAATCGTCGGTGGTTTGCCCAGCGAGAAACTCCAGGGAAAGCAGTAACAGCAATAACCCTACAGCGATCCTTCGAGCCAGTCCGAGCAGCTGACGACTAAGTATTTTTTCGGACACGATCACGACAAGACTCCAACGGATATTGATCCGTTCGATCCGAAGCCGGTAACTTCGAGGTAACGACTGCAGGTTCAGCGGCAGGAGAATCCGTTTAGGGAAAGACGCAGCCGAGAGAATGCGGCCTGATAAGTCAATGCACCGTCATTGCTTTCTTCATGATTGTGGCCCTAAGTATGTTCTAGCGTAAGTTACACAAGACCCCGTACTTATGTGCGAAGGCAAGAATGCTAGATTGTTCACAACTACCGAGCGGAAGTTAGTGCAGATAGCTAATGCGAATAGAAGCGACGCGGCCAGGACCGACCGCTGGCAAAACAACGTGGCGATTATCGGGGGACAGCGTAGCCCCACCCGTAACCGTTGCGATGGGACGCTGGAATTCAAATGTGAGTCCAGCCACGGTATCGTCTGATTTCACTTGTAAAACGACTTGCGCGGGTATGGAGGCGGCAGTCACGCTCCACTGAAGACGATCGCGAGCGCGCCAGAATGTTGCAAAAGTCACCATGTCAGTCTTAATGATATCGGCAGGAAGCTGGCGAAGTAACTCTTGCTCGGCGGCAGCTTTCAGGTGGGATTCATTGGAGTGGATCAAAGCCACACTGACTGCTCCGTTTTCAGCATTAGCGAGGATCACCTCCAAGGCCTGCGGCACTCGATTGGCGAAGCCGGGCGATTCTTCGTCTTCGATTGTCACCGGAAATTCATAGATATCGCTGTCCTCCTCGAACCCGAGATTGCGAGGAAGTGCGAAAGGAAAATTGGAGAGAACATCAGCAGCGGTGAACGATGAGTCGAACTGATAGCCGCTGCGCTCAAGAGCCTCGGGCAGTGATTCGGGAACGCGCAGATGTCCAGCACGGAAGATGATCGTATCTTGACCGGGAACCTCTCCGTCCAATAATTCCTTGCTCACTCTAACTTCGCCGAAGACCGTCGCTCCCGAGGCAGTATCGAATCCCAGTCCTCGAGGCTTGTAGCTGGAGTAGGTTTCATGACCCGAGCCCAGTTCAAACTTGTTGAAACCTCGCGAATGGATGATCGAATGGCTGCCGACAGTAGAGCCACCCGATTTCAGTTGCCGCAGAGTTTCGAGATTGGGTCCGAAAAAGAAACTCTTGCTGTTGGCATCGTCAACATACTTAGTCTGAATGAAAAAAGTACTGTTGGCTTGATTCGCCTTCTCGACACGGGCAAAATCGAGACCGGGGACAAATGAGTTTTCCCAATCCACATCATGGGAGAGCAGCAAGGCGGACCGCTGGCCTCCCGGGATCGTGGCCAGGCGCACCCACTCCTGGGCGTAAGTCTCGTACCAGGCCCTCAGGATCAGCAACCAAACGTCCGCGCCTGGTTCGAAAGCATTCACATAGTGGCGCTGAGCCTCATAGTCGCGATTGTCCTGACTGCGCAATACGACATCAAGCAAACTCAGTCCGAGGAGGTAGACCTTTCCTCTGCCAATCGAGTTCGTAAGGAGCGCGGCACTGCCGTCGTCAAAGTGCGCTAGCACCTCAGCACCGATGTTGGGAACGTATCCGTTGCTCCAAATGGTTTCGGCGATGCGATCACTACCCAAACTGACTTCCCGCTCCTCGGGGCGATTCAGGTACTTCATGACTGGATCGGTGCTAGTGGAAAACGCAAGGTGATGACGCTTACGCGAAGGCACGAAGCTGCGAAATCCGAACAGAGTCTGAACCCCTCCCCAAAAGACGTTCTGCGCGAAGACAAATCCACCCTGCCGTACGAACGTGCTTAGCTGATCAGCTTGAGGTTGCGTAAAAGTGTGTGAATCTACGCTGGGATAGAGGATGACCAGTCGATGACGGAGCGCTTGTCCCAAATCGTGAGTAATGAAGAAAGGAATGCCCATTTCTTTCAGGGAATGCACAAGTGCAAGAGGATTCTCAGGATCGGGGCCGGGATTAGTCCAAAACACGGCGACCTGAAGCGGAAAGGATTCTGGGAACTGCTGGAACGGAACAGGACGTCGGTGAACGATTTCGAGCAAGGGCACTTCTTTAGTTCGCAAGGAAGGCGTGGCCTTATCGGTAAGTTTCCTAATTGCGACCGCCCCACCCAAACTCAACACCAGAAGCCCGGCTACTAGAAACCTTTTCAACTCTAACTCCTTAAGACCTGATGATCGTGGGGGTCCGATGTAAGTATGACGCATGTAAAGAGAAGGCAACAAAGCGGAAGTCCCGGACCCACTGTGCGAGTTAAAAACGGGGAGTGATCGAATCTATACTTACTTCTTGGCGGTCTTTCGCCCCCTGTTTGAAGGGGTGGGCCTTTGGCCTACGAGTATACCTTCGTGATCCGATCTCGACTGTTACAAAACTGAGGTTGGAGAGGCCCGTGCTTCCGTCCTGCCTTGCTCCTCCGCAGAACCTAAATACCGAGGTTCGGAGGAAATACCTCGAAATCCGTAAGCAGAGCTTTTCAGCCCGGAATTAAGCACGGGCGATTCCCGCATCCCTGAGGCTCACTTCCCCCAGAGTTTTGTAGGAGTAGTTCTGTAGCGGAAACAAACACCGGCAGAATCGCCATCCGTTCCGCTGTCGACAAATACTTGGACGGCGTCCACCGGGGCTTGACCCTCAAGACGTTTCAAGCCTACCACCTTGCGTTAGACAGTTTTTGTGAGCACCTTGCCAAGACCGCTCCCAAAGAATTCATGGACGAGATTACGCAGGGGGATTTGGACGAATTCCGGCTGGTGCTGATCGGGCAGAAATATCAGGATCGCAGCATCGGGAACATCCTTGGGAATCCACACTGCTTTCTCATCAAGATGGGGTTCATGGTGGATGCCAAACTCGCGAAGCTTCTCCCCGGCAAACTTGTTCCGGTGCGGCATCAGGTTCCCAAGAAATCACCGAAGCAATATAACGGCGAACTCCATGCGCTCATGGCCGCGAGCACACTGGAGGATCGGGAACTGTGCGACTTCCTCCGCAAGAGCGGCTTCCGTGAAGATGAGGCTGCACATGCCGAAATCACTGATGTGCCGGGAGTGGTCATGGCCATGGCGCCATGGGCTGCGCCGCATTCAACGGCCCACTGCGCTCGAACGCATGGGCGCCAACCAGATCGAAATCCTGCCGGTCGTGAGCCGCGCGGACGTGCACAAGTTGGGAGGGATTGTGACGCTGCGGGACATTTTGGATGCGTACGGCGTGACCCGCGCCTGATCGGGCTTGGCCTTATCAGTGGATTCCTCCGGAATCAGTGCCCGAACTTCTGTGTTCCAGAAGCTCCGTGACGGGCATCATCGTCTTCTCTTCGTAGTTCGTCCAGAAACTGAGGCGGATGCCTCCTCGGGGCTTGGGTTGTGCCAACAACCGTCTGAACCGATGATCGCGTCAGCCTGTTTCGGCCCCCAGCTGTGGCGTTTGTACGGGCGAGCCCGGTGATGGGTCTTAAGGACTGGATCGACCACCGTCCATGCGGCCTCAACCGCGTCCTCACGGGTAAAGAGCGCTCCATCGCCGGTCATGGCGTCGCCCAATAGCCGCTCGTAAGGCGACTCCTCTCCCGGCTGTTCTTCGAACAGGTAGAGCTCTCGCTGGTCCCCGACGAACTCCTTCCCTGCGAGTTTGACGCGAGCGGCGAGGGCGATGGCCGAGCTGGGGGAGAGCCGGAAGCGCAGGTAGTTGGCCGGGCCGGACTTTGGAATTGGCGCTGAGTCGGCGAAAAGCCTCTGCGGCGGTGGCTTCAACTCGACGAGTACCTCGGTCGCGGTGTCGGCCAGGTATTTGCCGGAGCGCAAGTACCACGGCACCCCCTCCCAGCGCCATGAGTCGATGAAAAGTCGCAGGGCACAAAAAGTCTCGACGTCGGAGTTCTT
>PMBA01000390.1 GCA_003152795.1 Acidobacteriaceae bacterium
GAGGCAAACGCAACCGGAAAGTGATCGCCCTGGAGGGGCGTCGCGAACATCGCGCCTACTTCTTCCCGTTCTCGCCTTCCTTGAACATGTACTTGATGGCGGGCTTGTAGATCATCAGGTTGGCGGCGCCGCTGCGGTTCAGTTTGATGCAGTGCTTGTCGTACCACTCGATATAGCCGTGAACTTCCTCGCCGTCGCGCAGCACGACGACCATGGGAGTCTTCGACTGCATCTGCTTCTGATAATAGAAATTCTCGGCGTTGGTCTGCTCGGTAGGCGCGGTCTTCCTGGCCGGCGCGCTGGAACGGTCGCGGTCCCTATCCCGGTCCCTGTCTCTGCGTTCGGCGGGCGCGTGATTGTGGCCGTGGTTATTGTGCGCGTGGTCTGTGCCATTGCGAGCGAGGGTTGGGCGGATCAGCTTGCGGTTGGCAAAGCTTTCCTGATCCGCGGATTGTTCGGCTGGTATGGAGTCGAGCGTATCTTTCAAATCGCACCACCTGCGCGCTGGGCGGGCAGAATATGCCACAACACTTAAGCCTGTGCTTGTGGGTCCAGAGGTGTGTGAACTGAGGGCCACGATACCACAGGGCGCAGGGGATGACAATGATTTGTGCAATGTCTTTTGTGCAACCGGCCGAACCGTACCTGTAGCGATACGGTATAGTCCAGCTGGCTTTTTCGGCTCAGGAAACGCGTTCGAGCGCGGTCGCGAAGGCATCGAGCGAGAGGGAGCGCAGCAGGTTGCGGCGCAGGCCGCGCTCGACTTCTCCGAGACCGTCGGCGGCGCGCTGCAGCCAGGCAAAGTCGGCGGCTTCGGACATTTTCTTGAGTTCGCCCAGAATGTCTGAATTGCGGACCAGTTGCTCCGCGCCCGATTGCAGGAACATCAGGTCTTCGAGCAAAGAGTACAGGGTTCGGAGAAGGCTGTCGATTTTCGCGCGGCCTTCGGCGCCGGAACGGTAGCTCTCGGTGGTCTTGAACAAATCGGTGTGATCGCCGGCGCCGAGCGCGGATTTCAGCATGATGAGGGCGTGGCTGCGAGCGGCGATATAGCTTTCGAGGTCGAAGGACAAGGCGCGTCCGATGGCGCCTTCGCTCAGGCGGGCGACCAGCGCGCGCTGCCGGGCGTTCCAATCGGGACGAAGCTTGGCCAGCCGGCTCTCGATCTCGGTGAAAGCGAGCGCGCCCAGGTTGAAGGTCATGGAGCGGGAGCGGATCGTGGGCAGCAATTCGCCGGCGTTTTCGGTGAGCAGAAAAATGGTGGCGAACTCGGGTGGCTCTTCCAGAACTTTGAGCAGCGAGTTGGCTGCCTCCTTCATAAAGGCCGAACTGGTGAAGATGTAAACGCGCTCGCGAGCTTCACCGGGACGATAGTAGATGGTCTCAATCACGTGGCGAACCTGGTCGACCTTGATCATCAGTTGCGGCGGATCGGGCGGGATGATGAGCACGTCGGGGTGGGTCTGGACGAAGAGGCGGGTCTCCTTCTTGTCAGTGTCACGCAGATTTTCGCGAGCCTCGACAGCTTCGGCGAACCGGGTGTCGAGATCCGCCGCTTGCGCGATGCGAGCGCAGTTCGAGCAGTGCCCGCAAAAATCGGGCAAGCCTTCGGTCAAGGGATGCTCGATGCAGTTCATGGCGCGCGCCAGCATCAGAGCCAGCGTGTATTTGCCCGATCCGTGCGCCCCGGAAAGAATGACGGCGTGCGGAAAGCGGTCGCGTGCCAGCATCTCGCGCAGGCGATGGATGGTTTCCGGGTTGCCGGCAAAATCGGAAAAGGGCATGGAGAATCGCTGTTGGCTTTTTCGCTTTTAGCTGTTGGCCTTTAGCTTCTTAGCGCTTCTCTAAAGGCGAACAGCGAAGAGCGAAAAGCGGTTGCACTAGACTTTCAGCTTCTTCCGCACCAACTCCATGATAACCGCATGGGTTTCGCTGGGCGTACCGCGGGCGTTGACGACGTGCACGCGCTGTGGTTCGCGAGCCGCGATGGCCAGGTAGGCATGGCGGACGCGTCCAAAAAAAGCGCGATTTTCCTGTTCAAAACGGTTCTCGTCTTTTCCCGAGCCTTTTTCTGAGCGGGGACTTTTGTGGGTTCGATTGCGACGCCGGGCGCGCTCGACACTGAACGCCACTTCGTTATCCAGCATGATCGTCAGGTCGGGTTGGAGGTTGCCGCAGAGGATTTCGTGCATCTGCAGCACCGGTTTGGTGCCCAGCTTTCGGCCTCCGCCCTGGTAGGCCTCGGTCGAATCGGTAAAGCGATCGCAGAGGACGATCCGTCCATCGGCGAGCGCAGGCAGAATGATCTCGTGAACGTGCTGGGCGCGGGAAGCGAACATAAGCGCCATTTCGGTGAGCGGAGAAAGCCCGGAGGTGGCGGAGTGCAGCAGCAGTTCGCGAATCTTGTTGCCGGCGGAGGTGCCTCCCGGTTCGCGGGTGATGGTGACGGAGAGGCCGTGGGCGCGCAGGGAACGCGCCAACTTCTCGACCTGGGTGCTCTTGCCGCTGCCATCGAGACCTTCGAACGTGATAAATTTTCCGCGCGCGGGCACGTTGGAAATGATAGCAGGACAGCGGGTAGCGGCGAACCGACCGGGCAGACTGATATATTCATCGTGCGGTGATTGGAGATCGCGGTCGGGCGACTCGGCAGTCTGGAGGAGGAATGGGCTTGCGTTGCGGCGGGAGGAACTTTTTTTGTTTTGTCCTTGTCAGTGTCATTGTTCTGTTGCCGGCATTTCCGGTTTTTGGGGCAAATGGCCCTACCGTCGCGCTCTCTGTGGACGCGTCGGACGCGCCGCGCAAGATCTTCCACGCGCAATTGCGCATTCCGGCGAGGCCAGGGACGCTCACGCTCTATTATCCGAAATGGATACCCGGCGAGCACGGGCCTACCGGTCCAATTACGGATTTGACCGGTCTGAAGTTCACGGCGAGTGGAAAGACGCTGAAGTGGCGGCGCGATCTGCTCGACGGTTTTACTTTTCACGTGGAAGTTCCGGCGGGCGAAAACGAAGTCATCGCGAATCTCGATTACACTTCACCCGCGTCGTTTGAGTCCGGGTACAGCGCGGGAATGTCGTCGACGGAAAAGTTGTACATCGTCAACTGGAACACGCTGTTGCTGTATCCCGCCGGGACCGGTTCGGATCAACTGACGTACAGGGCGAGCTTGCGGCTGCCCGCGGGATGGAAGTTTGGGACGTCGCTGCAGGTTGAGAATCAGGTGGGCAGCGAAGTTCATTTCGCGCCCGTTTCGCTGACCATGCTGGTGGATGGTCCGGTTATCACAGGCGAATATCTGAAAGTGGTGCCGCTGACGCCGCCCGGCGAGAATCCTCCCGCGGAACTCGATCTGGCGGCAGACAGCCCCGCCGCCCTCGATGCTCCCGAGGAAGTCTGGGAGCATTACCGGAACCTGGTGAAGCAAGCGGGCATTCTGTTTGGTGCGCGGCACTATACCGATTACCACTTCCTGCTGACGCTGAGCGATCACGTCGCGCATTTCGGACTGGAGCACCACGAATCGAATGACAGCCGGATCGATGAGCGGTCGTTGGTCGAAGAGGACGGCCGGAAAATGGCTGCCGGGCTTTTACCGCACGAGTACGTGCATTCGTGGAACGGGAAATACCGGCGTCCGGCAGACCTGGCAAC
>PMBA01000028.1 GCA_003152795.1 Acidobacteriaceae bacterium
CTTGAACGAAGCCTTGCGGCAGACGCTTCGCGTGGACCTGGCTGGCAATTGACGCTGTAAGGCGGATAAGGTCGGGTCACAAGGAGATTGCTTGTGACCCATCTACGAAAAATGATGCTCGAGGAACTCGAGCGTCGTAATTACACCGAGAGTACCACTCGGGCCTACATCCGCACCATCGAAGATTTTGCTCGCTACTTTAAGCGCTCGCCGGATCAGCTCGGCCCGGAGCAGATTCGCACGTACGTCGCGCATTTGTTCCGTGATCGCAAGCTGACCGACAACACGGTCAATCAGCGCGTGGGCGCCCTGCGTTTCTTCTTCATCAAGACACTCAAGAAGTCGTGGAGCGTGGAAGAAACGCCCTATCCGAAGAAGAGATTTCACCTGCCCGTGATCCTCAGTCAGGAAGAAGTGGCGCGCCTGATCGAATCGGCTTTGATCCCGTTTCACCGCACGATCCTGATCACGCTGTATGCCACGGGCGTGAGACGAGCCGAGTTGGCAAATCTGAAGATCAGCGATATCGACAGCCAGCGGATGGTGGTTCACGTTCGGGGCGGCAAGGGGCGCAAAGACCGCGACGTAATGCTCAGCCCGCATCTGCTCGAAGAACTCCGGCAGCATTTTCGCAGGTTGGGCCGGAAACCGGCCGAGTGGCTGTTCCCGGGCGGCCGATGGCATACCGCCACCGAGTATCCAATCAGCACCAAAGTCGTCTGGTACGCCTGCCGCGAAGCCGCCAAACGCGCGGGAATCCGGAAAAAGCTTCACCCCCACACTCTTCGCCACTGCTTCGCAACTCACCTGCTCGAAGCCGGCGCCGACCTGCGCACCATTCAGATGCTGCTGGGCCATACCGACCTGAAAGAGACGACCATCTACCTCCACCTTTCACAGCGGCACCTCAGCGCCACCGCCAGTCCGCTGGATGCGCTGCCGCTGTTCGCTCACGGTAGCGATTTGTCTGAGCCAAAATAGGTGCCACGGCCGCCCCTTGAGGTGGCCGATGTGATCCGCGCAGCGGGAGACGCCTTTTTCGATGGCAGCCGGAAGTGGTTTACCTGGCTGCACCTGAAGGTCCTCACCGCCATTCTGCGCTGCCGAACCGCCGCGCTCGGCGGCCATGTGGATGAATGTTCCAGTTGCGGGCATCGCACCATCTCGTTCAACTCATGCCGTAACCGCCATTGCCCGAAGTGCCAGGCTAACGCGCGTGACCGCTGGCTGGAAGCGCGCAGCCGGGATCTTCTGCCCACCCGCTATGTCCACGTGGTCTTCACGCTGCCGCACCAGTTAGGGCCACTGGCCTTGCAGAACAAGCAAGAGATCTACAGCTTGCTGTTTCGCGCCAGCGCCGAAACTCTGCTCCAGGTTGCCTGCAATCCTAAATACCTGGGTGCTGAGATCGGATTTTTCAGCGTGCTGCACACCTGGAATCAACAACTGTTGCACCATCCCCATGTTCACTGCGTCGTCCCGGCTGGCGGACTGAGTCCCGACCACCAACGCTGGATCGCCACACACCCCAACTTCTTTTTCCCCGTCAAAGTCCTCAGCTGCGTCTTCCGCGGCAAGTTTGTGGCAGGCCTTCGCAAACTCCACGCCGAGGGCAAGCTGGGATTTCACGGAGCACTTGCGCACCTTCAGGCGCCGCAGGCATTCGCCGCCTGGCTGCGCCCGCTGTTCCGGTCCGATTGGGTGGTCTATTCCAAGCGACCTTTCGGCGGCGCCGAACACGCGCTGCGCTATCTGGGCTGCTACACCCATCGAGTGGCCATTTCCAACCACCGACTGGTTTCACTGGCAGAGGACCGTGTCACTTTCCGTTGGCGCGACTCGGCCCACAAGAACAAGAAGCGGCTGATGAGCCTGCCAGTCGAGGAATTCCTGCGCCGCTTTCTTCTGCACGTGCTGCCTCGGGGATTTGTGCGGATCCGGCATTTCGGACTCTTTGCCCACCGGCGTCGCGCGGCCTTGCTGCCACTCTGCTTCCAACTGCTTGCCTCAGCAGGCGTCCCGGCGCACGCCAGCGGACCAGAACCGAAATGCGATTCAGTGCCGCCGCTTTGGCTGTGCCCAAAATGCGGCGGTCCGATGGTTCTGCTGGAGCGGCTCAGCCCCGTTCAGGCACGACTCCGTTCTCCTCCTCTGAAATCAAAAGCTTGCCCATGATTCGATCTTTCTCATCTCGAACCGACGACACGCTCCGGCGCCAGAACCCGACGTGTGCTCGCCGACTGCCCCCGGTGCCGGGTGGGATGCGGAACTTCCACCCACCTGGCGCCCGTCACCCCGACCTCACCCGGAAAACCGCTCCGCCTGGCTGTTCCCGCTCTCCGTTGATCGGACTTGCCAGCATCCAAAATCCATAGCTCCGAAGTTCCAAACCGCTTCCTTCAAGTCGCTGTATCAAAAACGCTCCGGCGAACGGGATCCGTGCGTCTCCCCGAAGCTTATTGCGCCGGAGCGTTTCCGATACAGCACTAAGACTTCTTGGGCCTTTGGCAGTGGGTAGGGGATTTCACGCAAACCTGCGACGCGAACGTGCTTGCGCCGCACCCAGCTATCGGCCCGCTCTATTGCCCGCGCCTTCCTCCGGCGCCGACGACCGTCTCCAGCACGCCCTTCTGAGTGGCGATCCCCAGAATCATGAATTCGAGATCCTGCGAACTGTCGTTCTTGAAAGAGTGCGCTTCATTCAACAGTACGGGAACGGCATCGCCCTTATGAATTGCCGCCGTTTCCCCGTTCACCTGCGCCTGGCCTTCGCCGTTGACCACATAGTAGACCTCTTCGATGCCCGGGTGCCGATGCACGCCCTCCGAGGACCCCGGGGGAAGCAGCAGGTGATCCATATAAGACCAGTTGGTGTAAAACACGCTGGGCTCGAGCGCGCGTCGGTACCGCACACGCCCCACTCCGCCGTGATAGTTCTCCACCAGAGCGAGCAGGGCCTTGTCCAGCCGCATGGTCATGAACACGGGAATGGGATCCTTGCTGGCGACGTCGGTGCGGGCATCCTCGAGATTGAATGCATCGTATTTTCCCTTGACGGCCGTCACGTTGATGTTCATGAACTCCACCGGATGGTCCGACGGGTTATAGATCGCGTGCGAATGTCCCATGCGGGAGGGCGCGCCGACGGTGCCCTTCAAAACCGAAGTCCGCCCGTCGATGGTGAACTCCGCCTCTCCATCGAAGATGATGAACATCTCCTCGCACTGGTTGTGGAAATGGTGCCCCACGCCGCCGCCCGGCATGATCTGGCAGCGATGCATGAAATCCAGGTTGGTGGTCAGTGCGTTACCGGGCATGAGAACCTCGCAGGCCATGTCGCCCGCGCTCCCATGGGAACGGCTGCGCGTATACTTGCCGGGGTCGGTGTGTCCAATCCGTTGAGCCAGCGGGTCGCGGGGCAACAAGGGGATTGCCAGCGCAACCAACAGCAGCATGGTCTTTTTCATAAATGCAACTACTCTATCAAACCGAATGCGATGATGTTCTGCCCGGATGCCACGGCCAGGTACTGCTTGCCGTCGAACCGGTACGTCATGGGAGATGCTTTCCAAAGCTGGTTAGTCTGGAACTGCCAGAGCGGCTTGCCGTGCGCGGCATCCACCGCCTCTAACATTCCGCTGTCTTCGCCAAAGAAAACCAACCCGCTGGCGGTGGCCAACGTCCCTCCCCAGGAGTCTCCGCGCCCCACCTGCGGCAGTTCCCACCGAATCCTGCCCGTTTGTATATCGATTGCGCGCAGCACTTTTTGCCGCGCCTCATCGGGAACCGTGCGCGCACTGCCGCCCAGGTAGCCCCGGCCTGCTTCCCACTCCACAGGCCGCTTGGCAACGATGCTGCAGCCTTCCATCGCCTGCACGTAATACAGCCCAGTCGCCGGGTTATAAGATGTCGAGAACCAGTTGGATGCGCCATCCTGCGCGGGGCAGACCTTCTCTCCTTTGGCGTCCGGCATCTCCAAATCCGGGTTGAACACCGGGCGTCCATCCGGCCCAATTCCGGTTGCCCAGGTGAGTTTCTGCACGAACGGTTTGGCTAACAAAAGTTTCCCGCCGACCCGGTCGAGCACGTAGAAGAAGCCGTTGCGGTTGGCTTGGATCAGGAGCTTCCGCGGCTGCCCCTGCCAGTTGGCATCCACCAGCACAGGAGGTTCGGTAGCGTCCCAATCCCACACGTCGTGCGGCGTGAACTGATAGTACCACTTCAGCTTGCCGGTCTTGGCTTCGAGCGCCAGGATCGAGCACGAGTACAGATTGTCACCCCCACGCTCGTCGTCGTTGTAGTCGGGGCCGGGATTGCCCGTCGGCCAATACAGCGTATCTAACTGCGGGTCATACGTGCCGGTGAACCAGGCGACCGCCGAAGGGTGTTCGATGCCTTTGCCCTTCCATGTTTCGGAACCCGGTTCGCCGGGCGCGGGTACGGTCCAGAACCGCCAAACCTCTTTTCCTGTGGCCTGATCGAAGGCCGCCAGGAAGCCGCGGACCCCTTGTTCGCCGCCCGCTGTGCCCGAGATGACCAGGTCCCCCACCGCCAGCGGCGCCGACGTAGCGTTGTAGTTCTGATGCCAGTCGGCCATCTCGGTTTCCCACAGGACCGCCCCGGTGAAACGGTTGAGCGAGAGAATGTGAGCATTATCGGTGACCATGAACAGGCGATCTCCCGCCTGTGCCACGCCGCGATTGAAGCCGCCTGCCGCGTTGCCCACCAGCCCCCGGGTCCGTGGCTGCTGAAAATGCCACAACTCGCGTCCGTTGCCGGCATCGAGCGCATAGCACTCGTTGCCGCTGGTGACGTACATGATTCCTTCCACCACCACAGGGGTGGTCTCCAGGCGCGTCACGTTCGGCATGGGGAAGATCCATCGGGGCGCTAGTTTCGCAACATTGGCCGGCGTGATCTGCGTGAGCATGGTGTAACGGTTACCGCCCACCTGGCCGTTGTAAGTGGACCAATCGGTTTGCGAGGTCACCGCGCGATAGTGACCCCCGCCGCCAGTTCGGAACAGATGAATGCGTTGGTCGTCCGTCCGGAGAGCCAGATCGAGCGAGCTTTCGCCGACAACCAGGCCCTCCAATGTCTTCCCGTCCGTGGTCTGCAGCTTTTTGCGCACGGGTGTGTAGCCGCGGCGCAGGGGCCGCAGCGTGCGAAGGAAAGCGACCAGGTCGTTCATCTCCTGGTTGCCCAGACTAAACGCCGGCATGCCTCTGCCGGGAATGCCGGCCCTGACGAGTTCCGTCAGTTCCGTATCTGTCCGGTTGGCGAGCCGGAAAAGAATGGAGGGGGCCAGTTCGCCTCCCGCGCCGTCACCGCCATGGCACACCGAGCAGTTATTGTCGTACTGCCGCCGGCCTGGGTCGGCGGCCGCCGCCGGAGGTTGGATAGTAGATTGTGGAAAAGTAACACGAACCGCCAATGAGAGACAGACAAGCAGCCCTAGAGCGCGCATAGGTTTGCTTTAGTATATCCCATTAGCGCACACTACGGTCAAGTGAATAAGTGAATTACATATATCTCGAACAGTTCCTACAACACGTCACCACTGAGTGAGACCCTCGGTCAGCTCGATGTTCGTACCCCACGGGTCGGTCAGAAACGCGATGGCAAGGCCCGCGGGCAGTTTCGTGTATGGCCTGTCGAGCTTGATACCCGCTGCTACCAGATCCTTGCAGAACGCTTCGAGGTTATGCACCTCGAATCCGATGTGGTCGAGGGCGCGACCTACGGTGGGCGAAAGCGGCGTTTTCGATGGCGAAAACGAAAGATCGGCGCCGGGTATATCGGCCACTTCGAATTGGTCGCGCTTGCCCGGAACGGCACGGAACCTCTGAATGTACCAGGCCCGCATCTCCTCGACCGACGACGTGAAGAAATGGACATGGTGGAAAGCGATCGGCACTTTCATCTCCGGGTCCGCCAGGAATTCCACCGTCACATCGTCCGGGCCCATGACATACGACTTGTGTGTCCTGGCGGTCGTTTCAGGCGGCGTGAGAACGCGGATGCCGGCCTGTTTGCATTTCTCGATCATGCTGTCGAGGTCTACAACGCGGAAGCCGATGTGATGGACGACGGAACCAACCGTTCCTCCGGAGACGTCCTGCTTCCGAACCAGTATCAGGGCGTTTGGCACCTGGTAAACTTCGTTGGCCAGCAGGGGCTTCACTGGTTTCGCGCCGAGCAAGGTCCAAAAGCGGCGGTGCGCTTCGGGATTCTGGGTGTTGAAGTGAACGTGGCCCATGGACACGCCGGCTGAATTCGGCGGCGCGAGCTGAGGGAATGCGCACAGGGGCAGCAAAAGCGTAAGCAGAACCGATCTCATCTGCACCAGTGTAGCAGCGCGCTTTCGAGGCGCATCGGCATCCTCCCGGCGGGAATCCTATACGGTCTGTTCCCAGCCCTCCATTTCTCACGCTGAGCAGCGGGGCGCTCTTGCTGGTGCGCAAGGCTCGATTCGAAACGCCGCTTCACGGGCGGCGCGGCCTTCGTTGGCAGCGAAGCCTGAGCGCCGCGCTGGTTCCGCGCCAGCGCGCACCCAGTGCACGGCGCCGGGCCGGCGAGTGTGGGCGGCGCAATCGCCTGAGCCATCCGTTTGGGGCTGTTTCCGAGTACGCGGTGATCCGATCGGGGGTCAGTGCTTTGCGCTTCTGCCGTGGCCGCCCTGCCGCCAGCGGCCAGGGCCGGTCAGTCAGC
>PMBA01000071.1:0-681 GCA_003152795.1 Acidobacteriaceae bacterium
GACCGGCAGAAATTGGAAGCGTTGGAAGCAGATCCCGATGCTGAACTGATGATCGAGGCGGCGCCTGGCTTTGGATTTTCCGACCGGCTGGAAGGGCCAGTGCTGAGCGAGACGTCCAAGGACCGCGGCACACACGGATACTTCCCCAGTCATCCGGGAATGGAAGCAATGTTCATCGCCGTGGGACGTGAAATCGCGTCCGGGAAAAACCTTGGCCGCATTTCGCTGAAACAGATCGCGCCAACCCTGGCGCAATTGATGGGACTTCCCGCCGGCATATTGGCGCCGGGGGAGAAGACTCTTCAACTGTCGTGAGGCAAAGATCCAAAGGATAAATGGGCGATCGAGTGGAGTACGCGTAAAATGTAAATGGTAAGAAACCAAACTCAACAATTGAACAATTGCAAAGGAAGAGCCAAAGACGTTGCGTACCCCGATTTTGCCGCTCGTCAGAATAAGATCTTCGGCAACGGACCCGCTCAGCTCAACGTCGGTGATATCCTCCGAAAAGAACGGAGCCGCCTTCAAACTCTTACGTCCCGACGGGTACTCTCCAGGTTCAGCCTTTAACCTTTACTCCATACCTTTAGAAGTGCTTCTGTAATTCGGCGAATTTCTTCAACACAACCAGGCGGCCAGGACCTGGGGAAATCGCTTCATTCTCCAAGCGCCACGTTTGCG
>PMBA01000071.1:783-2280 GCA_003152795.1 Acidobacteriaceae bacterium
CGGAAGAAAATCGCGAGGCCGGAGTTCTTGATCTTCAGGCTCTGTTCCACGGGATGGCCTTTGGTGAAAAGTATCAGATCATGCCGCGACGCGAGATAATGCAGCGTTTCCGGCACTCCTTCTAAAACTTTGCGCGTTTGATGCAGCAAGCGGTATCCCAATTCGCGCGCTTGCGTTAGGATCTCGGGGTCATGGGGGCAATCCGCTAGACGACTGAAGCACTCTCCGAGATTCCGGGCAAAGGCCCGCGACCCGAAGATGTGAAGGCCGGTGTTGGCCAACTCAATCTCATCCAGAATGGAACGCACTTGCGCCCGCGAAAGGGTGCGGTGGTTGAGAAGACTGACGAATTCTTCAATCGCCTGCTCAAAATAGGCCGCGTCATCCCACAAGGTATCGTCGGCGTCGATGATCAGATGTTGGCGCTGTGAAGTCACGGCTCAACACTTTGGCATCGTTCGCAGGTGTGCGCAAGCGGGAAGAGGAAAAGAGAAAGGGTGAAAGCAAAGTGTAAAGTGTAAATGGCAAAAAGTGAATGGCGGAGGGTGAAGGGTGAAGGTTAAAGTCGGGAGTGAACAGCGAAAAGTTAGAGAATCGGCACTTTGCTTTCAAATCCTCGGCTCCTCAGACTGGCTCCTTAATCTTTACAATTTACACTTTACCATTCATCATTCCGGTTGATCCTTCACCCGCTAACCTTCTGCCATCCAACTCACCCTTCATCATCCATCATTTCCCCCCTCTTTATCCTTTAACCTTTGCCCTTTAACCCTTAAAGTGTGGTGATATGGCTTTCGATCATCCACCTCTGGCACACGATGTGGAGCGCTACCTTGCGGCTCGACCGTGGGCGGCGCGCTGGCTGGAGATCCTGGCGCGGCGGCGATATCGGCTGGCGGCATTTCCCGACCGTCCCCTGCCCGTGGTGGTGATTGCCCATCGGGGCCGATATCCTGCACGCATTGAGCAGGTGGCCCACGCCATCGAACACGACTGGCTGGAAACCCCTGCAAACTGCCGCGATGCGTATGAGGAGATCCTGCGGCAGGCGCCGGGGCTGATCGTGGTGCAGTTGCGCCGCACGAATGTTTGTGGATGCCTCGGCCACCGGCACGTCATTGTGAAAGAAATCCCCTTCTCCGAACCTCACGACGCTTTCGGCGATNNCAGCAGTTGCGCTTCCGCCTGCTCAGCATCCTGCTACACGAAACTCACCACATGGTGGAACCTCAAGCGACGGAAGACGTGGTGCGCGGTCGCAGTCTGGCATTCTATCGCGACGCCCTGGCGAACTATGTTGAGATTGCCCGCGCTACCCTTTCGTTCACCATCGACCGCTCGTTTTCGCGTTTGGGGAAAGAGTAACAGAACGTCCGTTGTCAGTTGTCCGTCGTCCATTGCACCTGAAGTACCTCGTGCAGCACATTCGCCAACTCGCTACAAGTTCGCCCCTCGCTCGGCCAAATGGGGCTCAGGATGTTTCACGGACTGACGCGG
>PMBA01000071.1:2346-5337 GCA_003152795.1 Acidobacteriaceae bacterium
CTTTCGCGCCGTTCTGCGAAACCTGATCAATGAACTCTTGGAATTCACGATTCGCGGTTCGAATAGTCGCCAGCAGTTCGTCGTTCATTTAGTTTTCCACCGATATACATGAGCTAAATCGGCAGATGCGACCATCCGCTTGAGTTGTTTTGGCTGCGAAACCAAAATTAGAGGTCAGTTGGGACAGCAGCCACCTATAAGGGACGTGATGTCCCCTGTTACTCCGCCCATTCCGTCTCGTCTTGGAAGAGCACTTTGGTTCGGCGGCCTAAACCGAAAGGAGGCGCGGCGGCAATCATCTTTGTAGAGCCGTGAGATGGGCTTAAGCGTGAGTCATCTTTCACAGTCGAAGATCCCAGCCCTGGCGGAGAGACAAGGTCAATCCCACTCATGAACGTACAAGGCGTTGCCGAGCAGTTCAGTTTCTCGGCCAGAAGCAGTGCGCGTTTCACTCCTCGAACCGGCGCGTTGCTTTCTTTGAATCGGGCTCAACTTCTCATCGCAAACTGCCGATGACTCCAGCGTACGAATCTCTGCCGTCGCCACTTTGCCCGGCCCCCCCCTTTATCACTGACTGTATCCCACATTTAAGACTGTGGGTTATGGGCCGGCCCTGATGCCATGAACATGCAGGGCCAAGATGTAACCTTGTACCAGAGTGGGCAGGCGCACCAAGCCGCGCCAGATGCACGTGGTGCCAGGATTATCTTGTTTTCCTCTCGCCAGCCAGCCGCCCATTTTGCCGATCCAGCGTGTTGCGTCTTGGACGCTGGGAACCTTCGCGGCCATCGTGCCGGTGGCCCAAGCGCTCAGGACTCGCCACTCTTGTTCTTTCAGGATTTGGTCGCAGGGAGTATTGGGCTTTTCTCGACCTACGCGGGTCAGCCAATGAATCCGCCAAGCCACCACGAGGTCAAGGGCCACGCACGCCTCCAGACTCTCGGTATCCTGCAAGCGGCGATCCTCAATGCGGCATCCGCTCTTGATCGTGCGGTGATACACTTCGATGCTCCAGCGTCGGCTGTACCAGCTCAGCCGCTGGCAGGCATCGGGGAAGCTCTCCGTCTTCACCGTGGTCAGAAGCATCCAATCGATAGGTTCTTTCACTTCGGCAGTATGGCCCGCTTCACGAGCGTAGATCGCCCACACGCTCAGGGGTGAGAGTTTACTTTTTGTGGGGGGCGTGAGCACCACCGGAGCAAAACGCACTTCGAGCCTGGCAGTACGGGAGGGACGCGAACCGCGACGGGGCACGGCCACCTGGAGCGTTCCTGCTACCGTTTCGGCCTTCATTCTCTGCCACAATTCTTCCTTCTCGTCACCTTGCTCGACCTTCCGGTTGCGGGTGCGTTCCGCGCGAACCAGAAGCCGCGGTCCCTGCGGATCTTGCGCCGCTTCGTGGAACAATTCATAAAGGTCCGCTTCACGGTCCCCCACGCTAACCAGCAGGGTATCCGGACAAAGCTTCTGGGCCGCGGCTACGGCCCGGTAACTCACCAGCCACTTGAGGCTCTCTTTCTCTTCTATCGGCAGTTGGTGGCGGCGGTGCTTTTTGCCCGCCTGCTCGGGATCGCGAGCCCAGCATTGGACGTTGAGCAACCCCAGCGGCGTCCCTTCGGGCGTGAAGGCCATCGTGTCGTGAAGCACCAACCCCACGGCGCTGTTTTGAGAGTTGTTGATGGGACCTACCCCCTGCGGAGGATGGCCCGTATAGTTCAGCGTGGTGGTGTCCTGTACGGCCAAGATCACGGGGTGCGAGCGTACCCGCTCAAGGGTTGACTCGATATGGGGTCGGAGCAGTGTCGGCATATCCACCTGGGGATTCTTGAAAAACCGGTAGGCAGCCTTCGTCTTCGCCGCCGAGCCCTGTGAAGCCTGCGGGATCAGTTCGCCCGGCTGGGCAAAGAAATCTGCCGCCAGCGTGAACAACCGATGCTTGAGTCGTTCATCGAAGAACTGCGCCCGGGAGAACTCCTCTTCCGTCCAGTCGGCGGGGGCCTCAGCGCGCGGCGTGCTGCACAGCGCCACCTCCGGCTCTACGCACAGCAGTCCTTTCCAAGGGTGGCTGAGGGGATACAAATAGATGTCTTTGGGACCTTCCGCCACCTTGCCGTTAGGGTACGCCGTGGGCCGGGCTGCCGTCTGACCGACATGCCGCCAATTGGCCGCCCGATAGCAGGTGCCGGCAAAACGCCTCGGGTCTACAAACGTCTCCGCCAGCACCGGCGCATATCCATAGCGCTCGGTCCAGTCGTTCACCAGACGGGCCATACACAGGCCCAACACGCGCGAAGCCAGATTCGGCACGTGCACGCTCGGCAGGATCAGAAACCGGCTATTACCCACGACCCGATGCAGATGGGCACGCCGAGCCGCCTCGCTCCAGCCGATATACTGATCGCGTTCCCTCATCCGCCATTGAGCCGCGCTGAAAGCCAGTGCGCCTACGAATCCGTGCCGCGAGCTTTCGATCAAGTAGCGAATCTGAGCACCACACAGCGGCCCCTTGCCCAGGTAATGCCACTGTTGCATGAGCCCGTTCCATATCCGCGAGGCCTTGCTGTAGCGGCTGGAAACGGCAACGATGCGGATCTCGCCCAGTTCCTCCAGAGTACATCGAAGTTCCGGCGCCTCGCTCCGTCGATCGACCGGCGGCTCCGGGCAAAACCGCTGGAAACAGGACTCTTCCGCCGCCGGCAGGGCCATGAGCCCGTGGCGATGAAGTTCCAGAAGCGCCTTTCGGCAGCTCACCTCCTTGAGTTTGCCGTTGGCGGCTCGCCACTCCAGCAATTCGCACACGCGCCGCGACAGAGCGCGCCGCGACAACGAGGGATCACCCCGCAGAATCTCTTCAATCCGACCGATTGTCGCCGCACTGAAATCGCGACCGCATACCCGCATGTTGCATATTTAACATCACCGACCCTCAGTGTCAAGTGTGTCCGAAGGCCCCGGCTCTGCCGGGGGATACTTACGTGTGCCGAGCATGTT
>PMBA01000318.1 GCA_003152795.1 Acidobacteriaceae bacterium
CCGCCTGAGCGGTGCGCTTTCAATCCGCCCGACTCCTTTACGGAATCTAAATCCTTTGCAGGATTTTGGGCGTCCTCGAAACTTGATAAAACTACGCGTCCGGCGCGACTGCTGTCAACCCTCTGAGATCACAGGATTTCCACCTGATTTCAACAGTGCGGGGAGTTCCGATCTGATTTGGGAATTAACTCAATCCAGAGAACTCTTTACAGCGCGTCCGAAAACGCTCTTCCCCTCGAAATCGCCGAATTTCCGGCGCAGGCCGAAGCGGAAGACATTTCAAAAATTAAAGATCGCTTGGAGGCTCTGCTTTTCGCGGAAACCCTTCAGGGAACCTTGTCCCCGAATGCGAACCCCGAAAGGGGTCAGTTGGAGGCTTACTGAATTTGATGCCAAAAACCCCCGCGACGATTCAGCGGGCAGCTCAGACACTGGTTCACTTGTCCTCTGTCGATTTGTTATACCAAAGCGCACGAGATTGCGCAAGGGGGGAAATAAAAAAATATTCGTGGGCCACTTCTCCCGCGTGCGATTATGCCGCCGGTCGTCTTCTTGTTCGCTTGACCTGTTCGTGTCGAGGACGACGCGAATCGTCGCCCCCCCCGAATCATTGTTCCTGAATCATTGTTCCGATGCCTGCCGTTCACGGCGAGCTTTCCGCGCCGCCGCGATCTCCGCATCGATCTCTTCCACGGCTACGAAAATGCGCAGAAGCGAATTCTCGAGGTGTTTGGGCAGTGGAAGGCGCCGGCTAATTTTAAGATCCACTTCTTCGTCGTGCGGGTGGGCGATTGGGGTGGGCATCTGCTGGTGGGCTGCGACGATCCCCTCACAGTTCACAAGTTCTGCTCGATGCTGCCGCAGTTTGTCTTTGAGGCGCGCCCCGTGGTTCCGGTCAACGACGCAGTCCGCGCCGAACTGGAAGTTATGGCCTGGCGCGACGGACTGAAGGGCAGGTGACACCTGGCGGGGTCACGCCGGGGACTGGCCCACCATCTCCACCATTCCGACTCCCGCGGTTGCCCCGTCCTTGTGTCTGCGTTTTTGCAGATACAGGGCGGGGATTTTGACTCCCTGTCCCAGCGCGGGCGTCCCATTTCGCCATACCGCGACGCCATTGACATCCAACGCACATCGCTTATACTAAGTATTACTCTGTAATACTCACAATCCCATGCGAACTACTGAAATCCTAAGCGTTTCGCTTCCTCCCGCCCTGCTGCGGCAGTTTGAGGAGGTGCGGAAGAAAGAGTCGCGCACCCGCTCCGAATTGGTGCGCGAAGCGCTCCGCGCCTATTTCGAGCAACGCTATCCTGCCGTAACGCCCACCGCTGCCGAAGTCGCCGCCCTGCGGCGGGGACGAGCCGCTTTTCGACGGGGAGATTCGCTATCATTGACGCAATTCCTCAATGGCTTGGAACGCAATGGCCTGGAACCTCCAAATCACCGGCCCCGCGCAAAAAGAGTTTCGAAAACTGCCGCCAAGAGATCAGGCGCGCGTTAAGGACGCCCTGCTCGCCATGCAGCAAGATCCCTTCAGCGGCGACATCAAGCGCCTCAAAGGACAGGCTGCGGCGTGGCGTCGCCGGGTCGGCAATTACCGGATCGTCTACGATCTCCATGTGGAAGAGCACCAGATTGTGGTCGCCGGAATTCTGCGTCGAACCTCGACTACCCACTAGTGATTTGCGTTCGCGGAGTTTAGCGGGCGGGGGCGCCCGCTCTACACGAACAACGCCGCATCGAAAGAGCGTGATTCAGGCCGGTATTTTCTTGGGGTGGTATAATGGTGGTATGAAGGAGAAGACCTCTATCACACTCTCGAAAGAGGTGCTCACCGGCATTGATCGCATTGCTGGATCGAAGCAATCGCGATCCGCTTTCATCGAAGCGGTTCTCACCCAGTACCTGCGTAAACGGGCGCGGGCCCAGGTCGAAGCTCGCGANNGAGGCCTAGCCGACGGCCGAAATAGACATAGAGATGTGGAGATGAGACGAGGCGAAATCTATCGCGTTCATCATCCTGGCGATGACCCTGCCAGTAACGACCCTAAACGTTACCGGAGCTTCGTCGTGGTAAGCCGCCAGGTCCTCATCGATTCCAGATTTCCCACCGTCGTCTGCGCGCCGATACTCACTCGCGGACACGGATTCTCCACCCAGGTCTCGGTCGGGGTCGACGGAGGTTTGAAACATGAAAGCTGGATCCTGTGCGACAACCTCGTAAGTCTTCGCAAGGTGCAACTGACCCGCTTTGTCGGGTCCCTGGCGGGCTCCAAGATTGAGGAATTGGACCGGGCGCTCAAAATGGCTCTGGCTCTGGAATAAGCCGATCGGGCGGGTGGTATTTCTTCTCCGCGATAGTGCTTTGCCTTCGCTGAATTTTAGCGGGCGGGGAGCCCACTCTACACAAACCTGGAACGTTGCGCTCTGCGAGGTAGAATGCTTCCGTGAAAAATATCTCCTGGCGGGCGCAGTTGCGGTTTGTTGGTTTGGGTTATGCCGCTGTCGTGGCGGTTGCGGCGGTCTTGCTCCTTGGGAGGTACCTGCAGGAACGCTATGATCCCAATGCGGCGGCCTCGGGCGGTATGTATGCTTTTGGCGACGTAATTCTCTGCATCTTCATCGCCTGTCTGTTCATGATCCCGACCGTCTTTCTGATATGGGTCATGGCAAGGGTTGAGGGCTTTTATACAGCCTATTCGCAACTTCTGGTGGGCATCAGCCTGAGCGCGCCATTGTGTCTGACTTTGTTCTATTTCGGCAAGAATCATGTGGGGGATAACTTACGTCTTGCGTGCTTGTGCAGGCTTATGGGTTCGCCTTTTATTCTCGTGGGAATCGTCGTTAGCCGGCTGGTGGCCCGCTTCGATCGCGCAAAGAAGTTGGTCTCTTATGCGCTCCTCATCGAGGGGTTGACTCTGGGTGTTGCGATTGCGCTGCTCATCCATGGGTAACGTGCATGGGTAGATGTGCATGGGTAACGAGGAGTCCACCGGCATGCGCGGGCCTATAATTTCGTTAGCCACGTGATTTCTGTCGTCCAACTCGGGCTGGTTGATTATGGCGAGGGGCTGCGGCTGCAGCGGAAGCTGGTCGATCTGCGCAAATCTGGCGAGATCGGCGACGTGCTGCTGCTGCTGGAACATTCTCCCGTCATTACTCTTGGACGCAATGCCAAAGCGGCGAACGTGTTGGCTTCGCCCGAAGCGCTGGCGGCTCGCGGAGTCGAAGTCTTTGAGTGCGATCGCGGCGGCGACGTTACGTTTCATGGGCCCGGGCAGTTGGTGGGCTATCCGATATTCGATTTGCGGGGGCACGACAGTTCTCAGTTCCCAGTTCCCGGTTCTCAGTCAGAACATTCGGCAGCGCCGGGCGATCAACCTTTGCTTCGGCGCAAGACTCTCGGCGTGGTCGATTACGTTCGGCGGTTGGAGGAGGTTTTGATCCGCACCTGTGGCGATTTTGGCATTCCGGCGCGGCGCGTGGCGGGGCTGACAGGGGCGTGGACAGAGGCGGAGCCAGCCGCAAAGATCGCTGCGCTCGGCGTGCACATTTCTCGTTCGGTTACTTCGCATGGGTTCGCCCTGAACGTGAATACGGATCTCAGCCACTTCAACCTCATCGTGCCCTGCGGCATTACGGCGAAGCCGGTGACCTCGATGCAAAAAGAATTGGGGCGGGAACTCGACCTGGGCGCCGTGGCACAGTCGGTATCGCGGAACTTCGGCAGTGTCTTCGGGAGCCAGATGCTGTGGGTTGACACGATTGACGCACTGCTGGGAAACAGCGTGGGCGTGCCGATGAAAGCGCCAGACGAGTTGCGCCAGCTGAGCGGCGAACTTCCCGAGGACGATTTGTTTCTGGCCTGAAGCGCGACGTTGTTTTCTCGACAGCTTTTCGCGGACAACGTATGCCCTGAGCTTGCCGAAGGGAGTGTCCGCTCCACCCGGTGTTAGCATGTTCGCGGACTGATCATGGCGAAGAAGAAGGCGAACAAGAAACCCGCTCCCGCCGCGAAGCCAGGCCGGACAAGGACGAGTTCGCGTCTCAAAACCAAGAGCCAACAGCCAACAGCTAAAAGCGCAGAGCGGAACGGCGATCTCCGCACCTATACCATCCGCGATTACCGCCTCGAAAAACCTTCCTTCACACTCCGCCAGGTTCGCGTTGGAGACGAGCTTCGCTACGAAGTGGAGAGCGGCGATCTCTCCCGGCCAGCACCGCCCATTCGCGAGTCGAAATACCTCAGCCGCGCGCAGGTGATCGAAATCTATCGCTGGATGCTGCTCAACCGGCGCATGGAAACGGCGCTCGAAAATCTCTACAAGCAGGGCAAGGTCGTCGGCGGCGTTTACTTCGGGCTGGGGCAGGAAGCCTGCTCTTGCGCGTCCGCCTACGCTTTGCGTAAAGACGAATGGCTGGGCCCAATGATCCGAAACCAGGGGTCGCTGCTCGTCCGCGGCTTCTCGCCCGCCGACATCATGATGCAGTACATGGCCAAGGCTGGATCGCCGACCAAGGGCCGCGATGCTTCGTCGCATTTTGGCGACATTGTCGATCGCAACGTGGTTGCGCCGATTTCCACCTTAGGCGACTTGATTCCGGTGCTGGCGGGCGTGGCGCTCGGGGCCCGGCTGCAGGGCAAACACATTGCGGTCATGACCTACATCGGCGATGGCGGCCAGTCCACTGGCGTAACGTACGAGGGCCTGAATTTCGCCGCGGTGCAGAATCTGGGCCTCGTCCTGATTGTCGAAAATAATCTCTGGGGATACTCCACTCCCGCCGACATGCAGTTTCGCGTCAAGGATCTGGCGGAGCGCGCCATTGCTTACGGAATTCCGGGCGTGATCGTGGATGGCACCGACGCCTGTCAGGTGTACGATGCCTGCCACGAAGCTTGCGAGCGGGCGCGGCGCGGCGAAGGTCCGACGCTGATCGAAGCGAAGATGATGCGCATGAAGGGGCACGCCATTCATGATGCGGCGGAATATGTCCCCAAGCCGCTGTTTGACTATTGGAAGCGGCGCGATCCGATTGCCCGGCTGGAAAATTATCTGGTAGAGAAAAAGTGGCTGACGGCGGCAGAAAACGAAAAACTGATTGCCAGCGTCGAAGCGCAACTCGAAGCCGACCGGGAGATTGCGGTGAATTCTCCGATGCCGACACCAGAGTCGGCTGCTGGAGGAGTCTATTGCGAGGCGGGCTGCCACGAGATCAAGCCGAAATATGGAATGCCCGGAGCGGTGTTGCCGAAAGAGTCCTCCCGCCCGAAGCCTTCGCAGACCGCCGTGCATCTCAAGTAGATGACTCCCTTCATTTTTCGCGCGGAGCAGTTCGTCCCGCGCCCTCTGGATGAAGTATTCGCCTTCTTCTCGAAAGCGGAAAATTTGCAAAAGCTCACACCCGCGTGGCTCGACTTTCGCATCTTGAGCGTCGATCCCGTTCCCGTGCAAAAAGGCACACTCATCAAATACGCGCTGCGCTGGGGAATCTTTCCCATTCGCTGGACCACCGAAATCACCGAGTGGCAACCGCCCTGCCACTTCGTCGACTTGCAGCTGAAGGGCCCGTACAAGCTCTGGCATCATGAGCATCGCTTCGCCGCTGAAGGCAACGGGACGCGCATCACCGATGAGGTGCAATATTTACTCCCGTTTGGCGTGCTCGGATCAATCGCCCACACCCTGAAGGTCAAAAGCGACGTGCGGCGAATCTTCGCCTACCGCACTGAGGTCGTGCGTCAGTTGTTCGGGGAGAGGTAAAATCTTCCGGGTCGTCGGCGAGCCGTTACCAGGCAGTCCCGTACTATGCAGCCCCGTACCCTGTCAGCAAAGGAAATAACCGTGAAGAAAAAAACAAAAACTGCCTCGACCGCATCGCCCGTCCAGCAAGTAGCCGGATTCATCGCGAAGTTCGATCCGGCCCTGGCGCGGGTTATACGCTCGGTTCGTTCGGCGCTTCGCAAGCGCTTCCCCACGGCCAACGAACTGGTTTACGACAACTACAATTTTTTCGTCATCGGCTATTGCAGTACGGAGCGGCCTTCGGACTGCATCGTGTCGCTCGCGGCCAATGCCAAAGGCGTCGGTCTTGCATTTTATTATGGAGCGAAGCTGCCCGATCCCGACAAGCTGCTGCTGGGCAGCGGGAGCCAAAATCGGTTCATCCGTCTGGAAAGCGCGACTACGCTGGCGAAGCCTGGGGTCGAGGCGCTTATGGCCGCGGCGGAGGCGCAGGCGAAGACGCCACTGCCGGCAGCGGGGCGGGGACGCCTGATCATCCGATCTGTTTCGGCCAAACAGCGGCCGCGGCGCGGCTAAGTGGGCGGGCGATGCCGGGTCGAGCGTTTTTTGCTTCCCTGGTGGCTTCTTGCCCCTGCTGGCTTTCGCGGACAGAGGCTGCCCTGAGCCTGCCGAAGGGAGTTTCCGCGCCACCATCAAGCCTGAAAACTGAATCGTTGCCATAAACAATTTCGATTGGACTTGAAGCAGGACGGCACCTAGAGTCATACGGGTGCCGCATAGCCGTCCTCGATCCCGAAGCGTGTTAAGAACCTCCATGCCACTGCCGGAGTCTGCCCGCTCGCTGTTCCGGCCTCCGTTCCGGAACTACCAGTTCGACGCGGCTTACGATGAGATGTTTCAGGCTCCGGGCGTCCCGCGCCCGCATTACCAGGCCCTTTTTCAAACTCTTCTGGAGTTGCCTCCCGAGGAAATGCGCAAGAGCCAGCAGGCCGCGGACCTCTCGTTTCTGCATCAGGGAATCACTTTCACGGTGTATGGGAACGACGAAGGAACCGAGCGCGTCTTCCCGAATGACCTCCTCCCCCGGATCATTCCTCACCACGAATGGCGCAAGATTGAAAGCGGACTCACGCAGAGAATCGCCGCCCTCAACCTGTTTCTCGAAGACGTTTACCACCGCGGAAGAATTCTGGCGGATGGCATTGTGCCTCGGGAACTGGTGTACAGTTGCCGGCACTTCCGGCGGGAAATGCGCAATCTGACGGTGCCTCGCGGGATTTACGTCAGCATCTGCGGCACCGATCTTGTCCGCCTGCCGGACGGCAGCTTTGCCGTGCTCGAGGACAATCTCCGCGTGCCCAGCGGCGTCTCCTACATGCTGGCGAACCGCAAGGTTCTCAAGAAAGTCTTCCCCACGCTGTTCCGCGACTACGGAGTTTGTCCGATCGATCATTATGCCCAGGCGCTGCTGGCGACCCTGCGCGCACTGAGCCCGGCGAGTTCCACCAGCCGCCACGAGCCGACCGTGGTGCTGCTGACGCCTGGCGTTTTCAATTCGGCATACTTCGAACACACGTTTTTGGCGCAGCAGATGGGCATCGAACTGGTCGAAGGCCGCGACCTGCTGGTGCACGATAACGTCGTCTACATGCGCACCACGGCCGGACTGAAGCGTGTGGACGTGATCTACCGGCGGGTGGATGACGATTTTCTCGACCCGCTATGCTTCCGGCGGGATTCGGGCCTGGGCGTGCCGGGATTGTTCAACGCGTACCGCGCCGGCAATGTGGCCATGGCGAACGCAGTGGGAACCGGCGTCGCCGACGATAAGGCGCTCTACGCCTATGTGCCGGCCATCATCCGCTATTACCTGGGCGAAGAGCCCGTTATCGCCAACGTCGAAACTTACCTGCTGACCGATCGCTCGCAACGAAATTATGTGCTGGAACATCTGGACGAGCTAGTCGTGAAGGCGGTGGGTGAGTCCGGTGGTTACGGAATGTTGATTGGTCCGCATAGCACGGCGGAGCAACGAGAGGACTTTCGCCAGCGGATTCAAGCCGAACCGCGAAACTATATCGCGCAGCCGACGTTGAGTCTTTCGCGGGCGCCCTGTTTTCTGGAAGGGGAAGCGCAGGCGCGCCACGTCGATCTTCGTCCTTACATTCTTTATGGCGAGAACGTCACGCTGGTGCCGGGAGGACTCACGCGGGTGGCCTTGCGCCGCGGATCGCTCGTGGTCAACTCCTCGCAGGGCGGCGGCAGCAAGGACACGTGGGTGCTGCGCGCATGAACCAACGCATGCAAACCACCATGCTCTCCCGCGTGGCAGACAGTTTGTATTGGATGAGCCGTTACCTGGAGCGTGCCGAGCATACTGCGCGCCTGATCGATGTGGACTTTCAGTTGCGCCTGGACCAGTCTCCCGAGGCGGGTTCGGATCGCTGGTGGCGGCTGCTTGAGGCGCTGCATGCGCCTGTTCCCGCCGATGGCAAGATCGACGCTGCCACGCTCACTTACATTCTGACGCTGGACAAAACCAATTCCTCGTCCATTATTTCGTGCGTGACCTCGGCGCGGGAAAACTTGCGCCAGGTCCGGGAACAGTGCAGTTCGGAAATGTGGGAACAACTGAATCGCCTTTATTTGCAGGTGAACAGCACAACTTCGAATGAGGCGTGGCTGCTTCAGTCCTACGCGTTCTTTCGCGCTGTGCGCGAGGGCGCCCACCTGTTCCAGGGCGTAACCGACTCCCGGATGTCGCATGGCGAGGGTTGGCAGTACATTCAGTTAGGACGATACGTCGAGCGAACCGACGCACTGGCCAGGCTGATTGGCGCATACTTCAGGCGCTTGCCCTGCCTCCCCGACCAGGCGGCCGAAAGCGAAGAATATCTGGAGTGGGTCGGATTGTTGAAATCCTGTGCCGCGTTTGAAGCCTACTGCAAACGGTACACCGCCGAACTCCGCCCGTTACGCGTGGCGGAGTTTCTGCTGCTGAACCCGGAGTTCCCCCACTCGGTGCGCTTCTGTGTCGACAAGGTTCATGCCGCCCTGATTGCGATTGCGGAATTGACCGAACGAAAACAGGACCTGCCGGTCCGTCTGGCGGGGCGTCTGCAAGCCACCCTCAGTTTCAGCCAGATCGACGAAATCATGGCCTCGGGAGCAAACACCTATGTGGAGAGCGTCCGCCAGCAATGCAGCCAGGCCCACACCGCGATCCACCAGATTTATTTTGACTATCCAGTGGAATCGGCCCTGACTCAATGATTCGATGATGCAATGACTCAATGATCTATTCCATTCGACATACGACGACCTTCCGCTACGAGCCCGCGGTGCGCGAGAGCGTTATGGAAGTGCGCTTGCAGCCGCGGAGCGAGTCCAACCAGCGCTGCCTCACCTTCAGTCTCGACGTAAACCCTCCGGCCAACATCACCCAGTACAGCGATTTCGCCGGGAACACGGTGCATCACTTCGACATTGCGGGATCGCACAAGGAGGTCAAAGTCACGGCGCAATCCACCGTGCAGGTCCAGGCTGTGCCCGCCCCGCGTTCCTCCGAAGCGGGCGACTGGGCCGACCTCGATGCCTTGACCTCCGGCGACGACTATTGGGAAATGATGTTGCCCAGCCAGTTCGCCCATTCCACCGAAACACTGCAACAACTGGCGAAGGAACTGAAGTGCGAGCGCCGTGGCGGCCCGCTCGAATTGCTGACC
The DNA here is from genome assembly GCA_003152795.1 of Acidobacteriaceae bacterium. Classification (GTDB taxonomy): domain Bacteria; phylum Acidobacteriota; class Terriglobia; order Terriglobales; family Acidobacteriaceae; genus Acidiflorens. The sequence continues at coordinate 9,476 of PMBA01000318.1, forward strand.
GCACTGAATGAAGGCATCTACAGGTCGTTCAACTATGTGCCCAACAGCACCAAGGTGGATTCTCCGATTGAAGATGCGCTTCAAACCCGCCAGGGAGTGTGCCAGGACTTCGCCCACATCATGATCGCGCTGGTGCGCCCACTGCGCATCCCGTGCCGGTATGTCAGCGGCTACCTGTTTCACCGCGCCGCCGAGGACGGACCTCAGGATCGCTCGCTCGAAGGCGCCTCCCACGCATGGGTCGAGGCGCTGGTGCCGCGCCTGGGCTGGATCGCGTTCGATCCAACCAACAACCTGATCGGTGGAGATCGCCACATTCGCGTCGCGATTGGCCGCGATTACGCCGACGTTCCACCCACCCGCGGCGTCTACAAGGGCGAGGCCCACAGTGAACTCAGCGTCGCGGTCACGGTGAGCCCGTCCGATGCCCCACCCCCGGAACCGCCTGCTCCGAGCATCGTCATTCAATCGAGGCCCGTATTTGCGCGCGTCAGTTCGCGCACGGAGCAGGAGCAACAGCAGCAACAGTAGGTCCGTTGCTGCCGCGTAAGAGTCATTGCATACTGAGAGCGTGGAAACATGCCCGGTTTTGACAGGCAGGCGGGTTCGTCTCGAACCGCTTGACCGCCGCCACGTTGACGGCCTGGTCGCCGCTTCAGCAGGCGATCCTTCTCTCTACCAGTGGAGTCCCGTCCCGCAGGGCAATCTCGAGGCCACCCGCTATGTCGACAACGCACTGGCATTGCGGGACGCGGGCAGCGCGGTACCATTCGCGACCGTCACCTTGAGTGACGGCGCGGTCATCGGCTCTACCCGCTTTTTCGACCTGGAGCGATGGGCGTGGCCGCCGGGCCATCCTCGGCACGGCCGCAGTGTCCCCGACGCCTGCGAAATCGGCTACACCTGGCTGACCCGTTCGGCAATCCGGACTGCCGCCAACACCGAGGCCAAACTGCTCATGCTGACCCACGCCTTCGAAACCTGGGAGGTGCTCCGCGTTTGCTTACACACGGACGCGCGTAACCTGCGTTCCCGCGCTGCCATCGAGCGCATCGGCGGGAAGTCTGAGGGGATTCTCCGATCTCATCGCATGGCCGCTGACTACATCGCCCGCGATTCGGCGCGCTATTCGATCGTGGCGGCAGAGTGGCCAGACGTGAAGCGGAAGTTGAAACAGTTCCTCAATCAGGCGTGACCCACATTGCGCGTCCGCCGAACTGATAAAATCAGGCATCGTCATGTCCGCCTCTTCGCCGCTCATCCAGATTGAACTCGGTCCCAGGCTCCCCACCCCCAAACCCGCATGGCTCAAGGCCAAGGCCCCGGTTGGAGACAATTTTCACAACCTGAAAAAACTGGCGCGCGGTCTGGGGCTGCACACCGTCTGCGAATCGGCGCAGTGTCCGAACATTGGAGAATGCTGGCACCATCACACCGCGACCTTCATGCTGCTGGGCGATATCTGCACCCGGCGCTGCGGCTTTTGCGCGGTGCCCAAGGGGCGTCCGGAAGCGATTGACTGGGACGAGCCGCGGCGCGTGGCCGAAGCCGTCGCCACGCTTGGCCTGCGTCATGCAGTTGTGACCAGCGTGAACCGCGACGACGACAACGTTGGCGGCGCCAGGATTTTTGCCGAAACCATCCGCCAGATTCGCGAGCTCGTGCCGGAGTGCCGCGTCGAGGTGCTGATTCCCGACTTCCAGGGTCTGGAAAAGCCGCTGCGCATCGTGCTCGAAGCGCGGCCCAACGTGCTCAACCACAATACCGAAACCGTCCCGCGCCTCTATCGCGCCGTGCGCTCGGGTGCCCGCTACCACAGAACGCTTGATCTGCTGGAAAACGCCAAAAAGTGGGACCCGGCTACGGTCACCAAGAGCGGCGTGATGGTTGGAATCGGCGAGGAAACCGAGGAACTGATCGCGGTCTTCCGCGACCTGGGCGAGCGCGGCGTCGATATTCTGACGATTGGCCAGTATCTGCGTCCGTCGAAAGATCATCTTCCGATGACGCGCTATTACACGCCCGCCGAGTTTGTCTCGCTGAAACAGGAAGCGCAGAAATTCGGATTCAAGCACGTCGAATCGGGTCCGCTGGTGCGGTCAAGCTATCATGCGCACGAGCAGGCGGACGTGGCGGCGGGATAAGAATTTGTAATTGGTGATTAGAAATTTGTGATTTAAGATCCGACGTCTTCCTGCACAATTGGAACGTCGCGCGCTTTTCGATTACCAATTACAAATTACCAAATTACAAATTACCTTCTTCCCCTACCACACCCTACACGCGTTCTGATTCACCATCGGCGCGGTCGCGGGGCAGCGATACGCCTCGCGGAACTCCGGCATATTGGAAACGGTTCCGTTCACGCGGTATTTCGACGGGGAGTGCGGATCGATCGTCACCAGCATGCGCTGGAAAGCGTCGGTGCGGTTGGCGCACCACACGTTCGCCCATCCCAGGAAAAAACGCTGCTCGGCGGTGAGGCCGTCGACCGGCGGCGGTTCCTTGCCGGCAAACGTGCTCAGCATGGCCATGTAGGCGATGCGCATGCCGCCATTGTCGGCCGTGTTCTCGCCCAGCGTAAGCTTGCCGTTCAGTTTCAGGTCGTCGACCGCGACGAAGTTCGCGTACTGATCCTTCACGCAGCCGGTGCGTTCTTCGAACTGCTTCTTGTCGTTCGCCGTCCACCAGTCGCGAAGATTGCCCTCGGCGTCAAACTGGCTGCCCTGGTCGTCAAAACCATGTGTAAGTTCGTGACCGATCACGGCGCCGATCCCGCCGAAGTTCATCGCGTCATCGGCCCGGTTGTCGTAGAACGGCGGCTGCAGAATTCCGGCGGGGAACGTGATGTTGTTCTCGTTATCGTTGTAAGTCGCGTTTACCGTCATCGGCGGATACGGCCAGTCCCTCTTGTCCAGCGCCTTGCCAATCTTGTTCAACCTGCGCTCCGCGTCGTTCCGGTTGGCCCGCTGCAAGTTCCCCAGAGCGTCGCCCCGCACGATCTGCAGCGCGGAGTAGTCGCGCCACTTGTCGGGATATCCGATGCGATTGGTGATCGCCTGCAACTTCACCAGCGCTTGAGCCTTCGTGTCCGCGCCCATCCAGGGCACGCTCTTGATGTCTTCGGCCAGTGCTTTTTCCAGTGCCCCGACCATCGCCAGCGTTCGCTCCTTGCCTTCGGCGCCGAACGTCTGCTGCACGTAAATCTGGCCGACCAACTCGCCCAGCGCCTCGTTCGTGTAGCTCACGCACCGCTTCCAGCGAGGACGCAACTCCTTGGTGCCCTGCAGCGTCTTGCTGAAGTACTCGAAGGTCTCGTTCACAAACGCTGCCGGCAGCACGCGCGAGTTGTCATGCACGGTGTGCCAGCGCAAATACGTCTTCCAATCGTCCAGCGAGTGGGCGCCGATTACGGCCTGCATGTTCTTGACGAATTCCGGCTCCACCACGTTCAACGATTCGAACCGCGGCGCGCCCACGCCTTCAAAATATGTGTTCCAGTTGAAGGCCGGACTCAAAGCCGCCAGTTCCCGGTTGCTCAGCTTGTGATAAATCTTCTGCGGATCGCGGCGGCTGGTCTGGTCGAACGCGCCCTTGGCCAGGCCGGTTTCAATCTCCATGACCACTTTGGCTTCCGCCTCGGCTTTGCCGGCATCGTCGCCCAACAGCGTAAACATCTTCGCCACATGCGCCACGTATTTCTTCCGCAGCTCAATCGATTTTTCGTCGTCCTTGAAGTAGTAATCGCGGTCGGGCATACCCAGCCCGCCCTGGTCCACCTGGGCGATGATCTGGCTCGCATTCTTGAAGTCCGATCCGGAATCGAAGCCGAACAGCACATCGGTGCCCTCACGATGCAACCGCACGATCTCTTGCGGAAGTTCCTCTTTCGACTTGATCGCTGAAATGCTTTCGAAGTCCTGCTGCAGCGGCTTGGCGCCCGCCTTTTCGATCGCGCCTTCGTCCATGCAGGTGGCGTAGTAATCGCCGATCTTCTGCTCGTTCGGGCTGCGGCCCGGCCGGTCTGCCGATGCCTTCTCCAGAATGTCGCGGACAATATATTCGCCGCGCTGCGCCAGTTCGTTGAAGCGGCCCCACATCGGGCGGTCGGAAGGAACCGGGTTCTGCGCCATCCACTTGCTGCACGCGTAAGCGTAAAAATCGTTGCACGGATCGATGTTTTTATCGAGCATGTCAGCGGAGAAGCGCACGTCTTCGTTCTTTGCGCCTTCGGCTTTGTCCTGGGAAAACAGGGCAGGTACAAGCATCATGGAGACGGTCAACACTTTCAATAGATTGCGCATGGAATCCTCAAATCGAGCTGTGGAATTGCCGGTGGCCGGGTCGACGATTGCACAAAGCCACTCTATTGGACGAACGCCGCGGAAAACTGTCAACCGGTGGGGCAACGGGCGCCTCGCCCGTTCCGCGGGGAGCACAGACTCTTCGAACCGCGAATCGCGGCGCTGGCTAATGACGAATGACCAACGACCCGCGACCCGCAACCGGCCTCAAAATACTTTCACGTGGAACGTCAGATATTTCTTGGGGTCTTCCCGGATCGCCTTGACCAGTTCGCGCGTCTCCACCAGCATCTGGCTGCTGTTGTTGTAAAGCGCGGGATCCTTGAACAGCATTCCCGCCGTGCCTTCGCCCTTTTCCAGACGCTCGGACAGTGCCGCCAGATTGTTCATCGTGGTTTGCAGCCGGGCGGCGAATTCCTCGTCGTGCGCCATCTTCCCCAGCGCGCCCTTGCCCGCGTTGATGTCGTCGGTCATTTTGCGAACGTTCGCAATCGTCTTGTTCGTGTTCTCGTAGAGTTCAGGATCCTTGAGCAGTTTGCCCGCCGACCCTTTTCCCGCCTGCAAATCGTCAATCAGCACGTTCACCTTGTCGATGGCGGCCATCGCCTTTTTGTACGCCTCGTCGCTGGTGAGCAGCGGGCCNNTTGAGCTGGTTGTACAAGGCCGGATCGTAAATCACCTTCCCGATCGAGCCCTGGCCGCTTTCGATAAACGCCACAATGCGATCCACCCGCTTCAGCAGCGTGTCGATATTCTGCAGCGTGCCCTGGCTGGAGCGCACCACGTCCTGGATATCGGGCTGGTCGCGCGCCGTCAGCGTGTCTCCGTCCGCCGCCGCCGCTCCCTTCGCCGTCGAACTATCCACGTCCACGAAAGTCTCGCCCAGGATGCCCGCCGTGCTCAGCAAAGTAACGGAATCCTTGCGCAGACTGAACAGGTACTTGGTGTTGACCTTCATCATCACTTCGACCGGCGCCGCCGGCCTGCCCGGCACGATCCGGATCCCGGTGACGTTGCCGATGTCCACGCCCGCCAAACGCACCGGCGCCCCTTCGCGCAATCCGCCTGCGTTATCGAAGTACGACCGCAGCGTGATCTTGCTGGTGAACCATCCTCCGGTACCGCTCAT
>PMBA01000312.1 GCA_003152795.1 Acidobacteriaceae bacterium
TGCACGTAGGTGTTGAAATCGCCGACGTGGACTTCGAGATCGATGCCGTAGCTGAATCCTTCCGCTCGCAGCAGCGGCACGATGGGCTCAACTGTGAACGAGCGCAGAATCGCCAGCCTGAATTTTATAAGCGGCAGGCGGTCGCGCGTCTTGTCGCGTAACTGGTCGAGGCGCGAAGTCACGAAGCTCGCAGTTCCCGAGGCGGGGTCGCGCCGCCAAAGTTCGGCCAGCCGCCGCAAGGCTGAATCGACAGCGCCTTCGGCGATTAGCCGGTCGACTTGGGCCCGCAGGTTTGCCGGACTGCGCTCCGCGGGCGTCGGATTGGAATTCGAATCGGACATCGAATCGGACATCGAATCAAGAATCGAATCAGCGTTCCAGATACTCGATCAATAGACGGTTCCGGGTGTAGATCCAGGCGATGCGCCGGCCGCCGAAGGCGACTGCCGGCATGGGCTGTCGCGTGATGAGCGCTCCCAGCGAACGCGCGGCGGCGAGTGCTTGTTCCAGATTTTCTACGACATAACAAACGTGATGCAGGCCGCCGCCCTTGGCGGCGAAGGAGTGTACGGGCGACTTTTCATCGGCCGGTTCCACCAGTTCCCAGAGCGGATCGCCGGCGCGGCGGCTCTTCAGAAAACTGACGCGCACGCCCTGGTTGGGGTCATGAAAAACCTGTTCGTCCCAATCCGCCTGTAACATGCTGGCGAAGCCGTGCACGGAATTCGAAATCGAAGCCACCACGAAGCCGACGTGGTGAAAAGCGCCTTCGGGCTGCCAGGTTATGGAAATCGCATTCATGGTTCGGAGCTATTCTCTGGAGTTGTCGGTCTTGCCGCTGGCGAGTCGGGCGTCCCCGCCCGGTTACACGAGCGAGACGCCAGTCCCTCCATCGTGCGACTCTTTACTCGATCACGGTTCTGGCTTGGCATCGGACTCGGCGATGCCCATGCGCCGCTTGTCGGCGATGCGGGCCAGCGGAGTATGTGATTTCAGCCAGATCTTGAAGTCGAAATACAACGGATACAGAAAATTCATGAAACCGACAGACCACGGCGAACGCCGCTCCGCCGGCGGCGTTTCAAGTGCGTACCCGGTATCGACCAGCGGCTTGCCCAGGCAGCACTCCACGTCGCGAACCTGGGGCGCAGTGAACATGCGTTTCCAGCGCCCGATCGTGGCGGCTTCAGTCTCCTTGCCGTCGCCGCGAAACGAAGAATTTGGATTGTGCACCGATCCCAGCGCAACCTGCTGAATGCGGTCGTAGTCCAGATCGTGGCCGATGAACTTGCCGACAAGCGCCAGCGTGTCGCGTGGATTCTGCACCAGATCTTCGTAATGAACTTCCAGATAATCCCCCCCCAGGGCCTGACCATAGCGCCGCCCCTTGCTCACCACCCATCGCCAATAGATCGCCGGCACCAGAAAGGCGCGGGCGCGGTCCCAGGGTAGCGGGCGAATCCAGCCGATGCGATGCAGGGAAGCGGTCACATCGCGGCCGTCGCGAATAATGTGAATGACGAGAGCGTCGGGAATCAGTTTCTTGATCAAGGGAAGATAGAGCAAGTGCAGCGGCGTCGTTTCCGCCCAGCGCTCAACCCCTTGCTTCTCTGCGATCGCTTCCATCACGATGCGCAGGAAGTCGCCGGCATTGCGGCACTCGTCCATCACGCGCGCATCGATGTCCTTAGGCTCAAGTCCGGTGCGGTGAAAAAGCTTGCTGGTGTAGTACTCGTCGAGCAACTGCCGGCGATTGCGGCGCCGAGCCAGGTTGCCGAAGCGCAGTCCGAGCAGGTTGAAGGCGTTACTCTCCGCGTGATACACGGCGAAGCCCCCAGCGGAAAGCAACGTGTGGTAGAGGAACTTGGTGCCGGAACGTCCGCAGCCCAGTACAAACACGGGAGCCATGGAACGGAGACCCGGCGTCGCCGCCCGATCGGCGGGCTGAGTGTCGACGACGGCATTCGCGTTTTCCATGGCGTTTTCCAACACTCTACTTGCCGGATTCATGAAGTTCTTCGCCACGATCCTCAGGACCGGACTGATTCCGTCACCGCCACCGGCCCCTCGAGTTCGAGCGCGGACATGTTGGCGAACCGTCCCGCGGGCGTGTGCAACTTCAGCCACAACTTGCTTCCGAGAAACGCGGGATACACGCGGCGCATCCACGACTGCCGGAAACTTCGGCGGCGCTGCGCCGCAGGCAACGAAAGTTCGTAGCCATTCTCTTCCAGGCAATCCCCCACCGTCGCTTCGATGGCGGCGACATCGGCGTGCGCCAGTCGTTCTTTCCAGCGGCCAAGAGGGTTGATCTTCTCTTTCACGCCCTCTTCGCGAAACGAAGAGTTCGTTTCCGACAGGCGGCCTAAGCCCGCCCGCTGAATCCGATCATAGTCCAGATCGTGATCGAGGAAGCGCCCGAGTTTACCGAGCGTTTCGCCCGGGTTGGTGATCAAGTCCTCGTAGCGGATCTCGATGTAATCGTTAGGGATCTTGCGGCCATTGCTGCGGCCTCGGTGAACCATCCACTCCCAGTAAAGCGAAGTTGCCACCAGGCTGTCGGTTTGACCCCGGTCCCACGGCAGAGGTGTGAAGCCACCCATTTTCTTGAGTGAGAGCGCAATATCGCGCCCGTCCCGGATGATATGGACGAAGAGCGCGTTGGGTATGTCGCGCTTTACCCGCTCCACGTGCAGCACATTGTCGGGATCATACAGCGCCCAGCGCTGTACCTGCTGGCTCTGGGCCACCGAATCCATGACGGTGCGGATGAAGTCTCCGCCGGTGCGGCATTCGTTCAGGATGCGTGCCGACAACTCTCCGGCATCAAGGCCGCTGCGCCGGAAACCCTTGCTTTGGAGCCATGTTCGGAGGATGTTTTCGCGGTTCGCGCGGCTCTTCATGGAGCCGAAGCGGGGAATCAGAATCTTATAAAGCGGCAGATACCCCCGGTGGATGGCAAACCCGCCCGAGGACAACAACATGTCGTAGAGGAGATTCGTCCCAGAACGGTGGCAGCCCATCACGAAGACAGGAGCATGCTTGCGATCACTTGGGCTGGGCATGGGCACCTTTAAAAATCTTAGCACGCAGGGTGCCTGGCCCGTTTGAAGCCCTTGTGAAATCAGGGGTTACGAAAGTTATCCGAAAGCCGGGTCTAGACCGGATTGTCTGGAAGGTCCGAAGCTAGGCAACTTCCCCGGAAGGCGAAAAAACTCGCGGAGAAGCACGATGCCTGGGCACCGCGCGGACAACCTCCGGCGCTTCATCCACACGGAGATGCCATCCCTTGCCATTCTTTTCCACCCAAACCAGCGACCCTGTTTTAGGGCCGCCGCTGACCGGAATATGGCCTCTGTCCCCGCCGCGAAGAAGAACTGGGGCCGCCAGAAGATTGCGCACGTGCGTTACGGCTACAACGCATCCCGTCGAGCGGGCCGCGATGCCGAGTAGTTCTTGCAGCTTCCGTGAATATCGGTCGCAGAATTGAACAAACGACTCGCCTCCGGGCGCGGGCAGATCCGGATCGAGTTCGAGTTGCTTAAGTATGGGGAGAATGTCCTTCACCCGTTGTCCCGCCAAAGTGCCGAGGTTCCATGGGCGCAGATCGGAAGTGTGCTCGACCGGCGCAAGGGTCATGCGCACTGCTGCCTCCGCAGTTTGCCGTGCGCGGTAGAGATCCGAGGAGTAGATATGCTCGACGGGATGTTGAGCCAGCCTTTGTGCCGTCTCCTCGGCTTCCCGCAAACCCTGTTCATCGAGAGGTACGTCCATCCAGCCGCGCAGTCTCTCCTCGCTGTCTAGCGAGTTGAGGACGGTTTTTCCATGGCGCACCAGAATTAGCTTTCCCATAATCTGCGGGGCTCCTGTCGGAATATTTGTTGACCTCAGCACGAGGGGAGAAGATCAAGGGCCGAGTCTTATGTCGACTTAAACAATCGACATACTAAGCATGTAACATAGCCGTAACATTAGCGTTGAATAAGGGGGCTGTCAAGGAAATTCTTACGATCCTGTGCATTGGGCCTGTTTTCTTCATCCACAACATGAGGTCCGGGCGGCGGAGGGCGCGGATCAGATCGTACGGTTGCCGAGGCACATTTGTCCTCCTCCGACAGCGTCTGCAGCCGCTTAGACCCAGGATAAATCGCGTTTGACGAAGAACTTTCCAGCCGGCGTCCGGGTTTTCAGATATTGCTTGCTCTCGAAGTACAGCCGGTAGGCAGTGCGCATTCTCGCCAGGTCGGAGCGGCTCGCCGCTTTTGTGCTGAGTTCGTACCCCAACGGTTCCAGGGTGCGGCCCACCAGGCTTTCGAGGGTTGCTGTCTCCTGTAGAGAGAGAGCCGTCTTCCACCGGCCGACCGGGATCTGTTGGCCCTCTTCGAATGCGGTATTGGGCTTGGTCACCGAACCGATCCCAACTTCCGTGATTCGCGCGTAGTCGAGTTCGTGCTCGATGAAAGGCTCCAGATCTTGGAGAACCTTGGCGGGATTGCGAACCAGATCCTCGTAGTGGACTTCGACATAGTCCCCGCCCAGCTTGCGGCCCGCCTGCCGNNAGCTTCTCCCACGACAGGGCCACGTCGCGGCCATCGCGGATGACATGTATGATGAGCGCGTTGGGGATGGTCTCCTTGATGCGCGGAATATACAGCAGGTGTTCAGGCGTGGTTTCCGCCCATCGTTCCACACCCTGCTTGCGACACATCTCTTCCATGATGATCCGGAGAAAGTCACCGCCGTTTTCGCACTCCGCCATGATTCTCGGTTCAATATCAGAGGGCTCAAGGCCAGAACGGCTGTAAAGACGCGTGCTGTACCACGCATCCAGCATGCGACGCTTGTTCCGCGGCTTGCTGAGCGGGCGAAAGCGTGGTTCGAGCAGGGTGAAGATCTGCGACTCCATGCGGTAGACTGCAAAATTCCCTGAAGACAGGAGCATATGGTAGAGCAACGTTGTGCCCGACCGGCTGCAGCCAATCACAAAAACCGGCGCCTTGCTCCTGGCGGTTTTCATAGATGAAATCGCAAATCGCTCACAGTCCACTCTGCGCGGCGACCAGTTCGGCCGGCGGACACGGCACCTGTGCGATGGCGGCCGCATCCTCTAAGGAAAACCTGGATTGCTGGACGACTTCCCGGCCATCCTCCCGGCTTATCGTCCATTTGCCGTCGATTTTCTCCACCATGCTGATGGTTCCCGTGCTCGGGCCCCCCTTCACCGGTACCTTATTCTTGTCGCCGCCCTCGATGATGGTAGTAGCTGCCAGAAGATTCCGGACATGGGTGACCGCCAACACGTACCCATTTGATGAATCCGCCAGGCTCAGCAACTCCGTCAGCCGGTGCGAGTAGCGACCGTAGAACTGGTAGAACGACTCTCCGCTCGGAGCAGGGAGGTCCGGGCGCTGGTTGAGCAGATTCAAGAAAGGCAGTATGTCCTTCACTCTCTGCCCTCCAAATGCGCCCAGATTCCACGGGCGCAACTCACTCGTTGCCATCACCGGAGCCTTCACACGGCGTCGCAGCACCTCGGCAGTCTGTCGCGCCCGGCGCAAGTCCGAACAGTAAATGACCTCCACCGGGTACCGGTCGAGCATGTCGGCCGTCTTCGCCGCCTCTTCCAGCCCCTTCTGGTCTAAAGGTACATCCAGCCAGCTACGCAGTCTCTCGTCCTCTCCAGGACTATTCAGCGGAGTATGTCCATGTCTTACCAAAATCAGTTTGCCCATATTTGTTTTCTCTCCCCAGTCTCCGGAACGGCCGGTTCATAGCCGTTCTCGTGGTCAATCAGCGACAGAATGCAAGGAATACGCGCCCTTTGGACGGTATCGCTGCGGGAGGGGAGGGACGATCCCGCGACGTCCGGAAGCGTTTGACATCAAAGACGACTAATACAATAGACATACTTACAAACAATAGCAAGCTTAGAGCCATTTCGCCAGCTTTATTACGGGAATGTGAATTGAGTGACTTAGGGGCCGAACGCCCCGGCATCCGGATGTTTCGAAGCGCAAGAAATTGCATTTCTTCGACTTTGGCGCTGGAATTTTTGCGCCGATGACTCCGGCCCAACTCGCTCTCGGGTTGCACGCGCGGGAGCCGAAATCCGTCTCCGGACAGCGCCGGAAATCGGCGTCAAACTGATTTTGCCTATTGACTTTAGGCGCCCCTCGAATAAACACTAGTACATAAATAGACATACTGTTTATGGACTGCGGGCGGCCGCCGCACAAGTATCGGTAAAAGGATAAGCGTCAGTCGAGAGTTAGTGATTGTTACAGGACAATGAACGCCACGTTAATTTTTGTTGAAAAAGTGGGACAATAGGGCAGGGAAGTTCGGCAAGGAATCGAGGATAGGAAAGCAGCGATGGCACGAAAAAATTCACCGGTGTTCGTGATTGGCTGCCACCGGTCTGGTACGGCGCTGCTGTACGACAGCCTGCTCTCAGCCGACGGGTTTCCGCTTTATCACGCATCTCCCTACGTCCATACTACCCTGCTTCGAATATGCGGGGACCCATCGATTCGCAGAAATCGTGAGAAGTTGATGCAACTCTGGCTGCGCAGCAAGGCCTTCCGGCGAACTGGCCTCGGCGCCGAAGACCTCCGGTCGAAGATTTTAGAGGAATGCAGGAGTGGGGGCGACTTTTTGCGGATTAACCTGAGCGAACTCGCTCGCCGCGCCGGCGTCCAACGCTGGGCTGTGTATGACTGCGACAACATCATGCACATGCGTACCATCAAACGAGAGGTTCCCGACGCTCTGTTCGTCCACGTGGTTCGCGATGGCCGGGATGCCGCGCTGTCGATGAAGAAACAGCATGGTGTTCCTCCCCGGTTGTGGGCTGGGGAACGAGCTCTTTTTGCGTGGGCGCTGCTTTGGCAATGGACGGTCCGGAAAGGAAGGCATTCTGGGCAGAAGTTTCCCGCCGACTACATCGAGGTAAGCTACGAAGAGTTGGTTCTCCATCCCGAGAAAACCTTGAGCACGCTGGGAGAGTTTCTGGATCACGATCTCGACTATGGCCGTATCCAGAAGGCTGGCGTTGGGCGGGTGGCTGCTCCCAACACGGTCTGGAAAGCGGAGCCGGGCGGGGAGGCTTTCAGTCCGGTCAACCGGTGGAAGACCAAACTTTCTCAGCCAGAGATCGCCGCGCTGGAGGCTCTGATTGGAGACACCCTGGAGGAATTCGGTTACCCGCTAACGACGGACCGCGGGCGTTCTCGCCTGGATCCGACGCTTAGTCTCATGGGCATCCTTTACCCCCCATATTTCGATGCCAAGCTTTTTCTGCAGTCCAAGACCCTGGTAGGCCGCCTCGCCAAGGGCACTAGGTTGGAACTCGAGGCTCCGGTCTGAGCGATGTCTCGAATCGAAAACGTCAATCCAGTAGTACGGCTGATGCAGAGTGCGGCTGACCCAGCCGATCCGGGCGCTGCTTGGGATTTTCCGATGGACGACCGGTGGAAAGCGATCGTGGAATGGTGAGATTGCAAACGAATGTCAGCGATCACGAGCAGTCGGCGCAACAGATCGGACGAGTCATGACGCCTCCTGTTGAGCGAAATGCTCTTTCCCCAATTGCTACGAAAGTCATCTGCACCGTCGGTCCCGCCTCCCTCAAGCCCAAGGTGATCCGGCGTCTTCAGAAACTCGGTGTCAGTCTGTTTCGCATCAACCTTTCGCACACCCCGGTGGAGGCGGTCGGTCCGGCGATTGCTTTCCTGCGGGAGCATTCCAGTGTGTCCATTTGTCTGGATAGCGAGGGCGCCCAGATCCGGACGGGAAAATTCACCAACGCACCAGCCAAGCTAAAGAAAGACAGCCTCATTCAGGTTCACCGGCATCCCATCTCGGGGAACGCGCAGAATTTCAACCTCACCCCCCTGGCCACCATCGAACTGTTGGAGTTGGGGGATCTTATCACCATCGACTTTCATGCAGTGGTTGCCGAGGTTATGGAGATTGAAGGCGACCGGGTGGTTCTGCGCATCCGCCAGGGCGGCCGTGTCGGCACCAACAAAGCCTGCAACGTCCATCGCGAAATCGACCTGCCTGCAATCACGGCCAAGGACCGCCAGGCGATTGAGATCGGGCGCGCGGCGGGCGTCGATCATTTCGCGCTCTCCTTCGCCAATCGGCCCGAGGATGTTCAGGAGATGCGGGCGCTGATTGGTCCGGGGATGACGCTGATTTCGAAAATTGAATCCCGCAGCGGTATTGCGAATCTTGACGAGATTGCCCGGTTGTCGGACGCAATCCTAATCGATCGTGGCGATCTTTCACGGCAAGTCCCGCTGGAACAGATCCCGGGGCAGCAGAAGGCTATCATCGGTCGGGTTAAAGCCCTCGGTCGGCCAGTATTCGTCGCCACCAATCTGTTGGAGTCAATGGTCCATTCGCCTGTCCCGACCCTGGCGGAAATCAACGACATCTACAATACGCTGGACGATGGTGTCGACGGCCTCGTTCTCGCAGCCGAAACCGCTATTGGCAAGTTCCCCGCGGGATGTGTGGAGATGGTTGTGAAGGTCATCGCCGAGTACGAGCGGACCAAGTAGAGGTGGAGCATGGGCACGTGCAAAACACCCGGATCATCACCTGGGTCAATTTGAAGTGCGCCCGAGTTCCAATGAGCGTTCCCGAAGAGAGGATGGATGCACTCTCTTTGCCCAACGTCCTCTTCTATTCCACGCCAGCGATTGCTGCTTCGACGCTGTCAATGTCTGCCCCCAAATCCCGTCCATCGGAGGCGGCGCCCGCCCCTGGAGAAACCTTCGGGCAGCCCGGTCCTTTTGCGTGGCAGAGCCTGGGATCCTTGCTGACCGCGTCTTTGAGGTCGCGGACGCCGGCCGCTTCTGGGGATCCGACGACGAAGTTTCCCTTGGGAAAGGACGCGCGGCCGCTGATGATCAGGTTCTTGTCGAATTTATAGGGGTCAAAGCACGCTTGTAGTACGGCCTCCGAGCCTGCGGACTGGCTCTTGGACGCGCAACTTTCGGGACCTCCGCCCGCCGAAGCAATCGGCTGCCGCCGGTCTCCGATGGAAAACACGCTGTTCGTCAGCGTGAAGTTCACCAGCTTCGCTTCCGGGTTCAGGATCGAGAGCAGCCCGCCCGTGACAAACGCGGTTACGTGATCGATCTGGATGTCATGGACCGGCGGCTTCCAGGAAACCAGAATGAGAAACGAGCCGCCCCCCTTGTAATCCTTGTCGTGCAGGTCGTCGGCGAACAGGTCGTGAATACTGTAGCGTCCGCCGTCGGCGGCAACACCGCCGGTGTGCGAGGGCGCATTGGCGATCTGCAGGACTCCCGCAACATTTCGAATCCGGTTGAAACGAATCGTGACATCGTTGACGCGGCACACCGGACATTCGCTCGACTGGTTCCGCGGTGTGAGCACGATGGAGTATCCGGTCTGGCTGAATCCTCCCCACGTGTTCTCCAGCAGATTTGCCTCGAACAAAACCCGGATCGCGCTCTTCAGTTCGAAGTTGTTCTTGACAATGTAGGGCTGCCCGGAAGCGGTGGGCGTATAACCGGGTTGGCCCTCCTTCCACAGCATGGGGCGGAATAGATGATTGCGGCGGATCTCGATGTCGGTGGGAACCTGGGTGGCGGCGCTGCCCCCGAACAGGATGTTCTCACCGGCNNGTGGCGTCCGTGCATTTTCCAGTGCGCGCGATGCAATTCAGTCCGCTGATATAGGAGTTGATCACGGCAACCATGTGCGCGCCTTCGATCATTCCAATCCCGTGGCCCACTTCTCGCCCTTCAGCGGGGTGGATCCAGTTGCGATCGAAGATGATGTGGTCCCCGTGTTCGGCGGTCACCATCCGGCCAATGTCCGCGTCGGGAGGGGTAGTCCACTCAATTCCGATGAAGCGGACGTGATCTCCGACGGGGGTGCCTGAAGGACGCCGCACAACAATGGTCGCGAGCAACCTGGCCGGTCCACCGGAGGGTTGGGCGAAGGGTGGACGCCCGGGAAGGCTGGCGACTCCGGCCCAAGCGGGAGAGATGCGCGCACCCTCGGTTGGAAGCTTGGAGTCGGGCGTATCGGTTCGCACCGTGATGTAGTGCTGGTCGTCGCATTTTTTCGGAGGCAGATCGTGGACCTCGAAGGAAGCGCCGGCAGGCAGAAGCAGTGTGTCTCCGCACTTGGCTGCTTCGATCGCGGCGGCCAGGTCAGACTTGGCCCCCACCCGAATTTGTTTTCCCGGCGACGGCGTGCCGTCGAGCCCGGTGTAGTAGCAGGCTTTGGGGAGTTCGGCAATGCCGTCTTTGGCGCCAAACTGCGCGACATTGCCCTTGCCGCAATAGGCGTTTTCACCGGTCGGAGGCGCAGCCGCCAGCGCCGCCGATCCGGCGACCAACAAGGTGACCAGACAGAAGAAATGAAATCGCTTTGGCAGCCAGCTTTTCACTTGGGGAACCGAGCCATGGGATCGAATGGGAAGCGGAGCCATGTTGTAGTTTCTCCTTGTGCCGCACGCCCCGCGCATGCACCGGCAATCACCGCGGAAAGGACCGTCCGCCCACAGTGTGCCGGGATCAGTGGATGATAACACGCGCCAATCGTTCGACTTTTCCGGCATGAGGTGAGTACCGAAAAAGAGGAGGTCCGCGGCGAACCGCGGACCTCGATTTGGGGAAGGTAAAAATCTGCCAAAGCTGTAGCGTTATTCGACGTTAGCCAGCGCGGCGTTGAGCCCGACAATGTCTGCGCCAAGATCCTTGCCGTCGGTGCCCTGGTTTTTGTAAGGGCTGCCCGGCTGCAGTTCATAGTTTCCGCCATTGCCATTGTTGTAGTTGGCGAATCCGACATCGTCGATGGTTTTCGGGAACGCGTTGTTCGCCGGCCAAGTCGATGGCGGAAACGCCGGTGGGGCCGCAACCAGCGCGTTGTTGCTGAATGTAAAGGTGCTGAAACACTTCGTGATGGTGCTGATCGGTATGTCTTTCACGGCGCAACTGGCTTTGTCGCCCGTGTTCCACACCGGATGCGCGCCCGTGACCACCAGGTTGTTGGTGAAGACCAAGCCATACATTGGCGCGGTCGAGACTATGTTCCCGATGAGCATGATATGGCCGTCGGGATCGGGAATGGCAGTCGTGTGGTTGATGGTGACGGTGTTGAGCGGGTTCTTGGGCCATGCGTTCAGCATCAGGAATCCAGTGCCGCCGCCCACGTATTTCTTACTGAGGTCGTCAAGCACCACATCATGAATGCTCCAGCGAGTGCCCGCCAGGGCCGGTTGTCCGTTCTTGCCGTCTCCGGAGATGGCCGTAGCCATCTGGATTCCGCCGCCGGCATGGGACACGTGCACATAGCGGATCGTCACATCGGTCACCTGACATATTGGACAAACGCAAGGGCCGCTCTGGGTGTGTTGGTTTTTGGGAGTGAGCAGAATGCCGTAGCCGCTTTGGCTGAAGCCGCCCCATACATTTTCCATGAGATTCGCTTCAACCAGCACGCGAACCGCGTTCTTGAGTTCAAGGTGATTCTTGACGACGAAGGGATGTCCATCCACTCCGCCGACGAAGTTCGGGTTCCCCGGCATCCATTGCAAGGGTTTCCAGAAGTGATTGTTGAGGATTTGAATGTCGGCGGGGGTTGCCGTTGCCGCTCCGCCTCCGAACATCACCGCCTCCCCCGCTGCTTCCAGGAAGTTGTCCTGGATCTTGTAGGGACCGTCTTGCGTGTTGCTGACGCCTCCGGCTACGGCATGAGAGTCGGTACAAGCACCGCTGACTGCGATGCAATGGAAATCGCTGAAGTAGGAATCGACGACCGCAACGTTGGTCATACCATCCATCGCTATTCCGGCATGAGTTTCATCCTGTGGCGCTCCATGCAGGTAGGAGCGATCTATCACGATGTGATCCGCGGTTCCGTCGCCAGTGCCTGCGATCGACATCAGCCTGGCTGGGCCCGGGGCTCCGACTGGACGCGTAATTTCCAGACCGATGAAGCGATAGTAGTTGGCGCCGCTGGTGAACTGGAACGGACCATCGCCGTGGGTTTGAATCTGCACTCTCGCCATCACATTCTTGGGGTTCGTGCAGTTAAACGACGGACGCCCGATCAGAGAAGCAACCCCGGCGTAGCAGGGTGTGGCGCGCTGTCCTTCTGGCGGCAGAGCGCTGTCCGGAGCACTGGTTCGGATGATGATCCAATGGTTGTTATCGCAGCTCTTCGCCGGCACCTGGAACTTGCCCGAAAAGGTTGCGCCCGCCTGAAGTTGGATCACGTCGCCGCAGCGGGCGTTGTTCAAGGCCGCTTGCAGATCGCCGCCAGAGTTCACGTTGACCACCGTTCCTGGCGCAGGCGTATCAGTCATCGCACTGGGAACAGTTGCTCTCGGCAGTTCTGCGGGACCATCGAAATTGCCGCCGGCGTTGACGGTTACGCTGAAATTGCCGGTCGCGGTCTTGTCGGTGGCATCCGAGACCATGACGGTGAAACTATATGTGCCGACCGTGCTCGGTATGCCGGCAAAATCCCCGTTCGCATTCAACGGGATTCCTGGAGGAGTAGTGCCTGCAGTAATGCTCCAACTGTATGGCGTGGTTCCACCGGTCGCGCTGAAGACTTCGCTATACGTGTCCCCTTGCTGGCCCTGGGGAAGACTTCCGGTTGTGATTTTCAGTGACTGGTTATTGACGGGCTCAAGGGTTACTGCTGCGGTGGCCGATTTCGTTGAGTCGGCACTGCTGGTCGCGGTCACTACCGCGTTGGTTTGCGCGGTTACAGTCGGGGCAGTGAAAAGACCGTTGGCATCGATCGCGCCTGCCGTCGCCGACCAGTTCACCCCGGTAGTGGCGGTGCCGCTGACGGTGGCGGTGAACTGCTGCTTCTGATTTGAGAACAAAGTAACGCTGGCCGGAGAGACACTGACCTTGACCTTGCCGCTGCCGCCGCCGCCACTGCCTTTTGCGATGGAAACGATGAATGTCTGACTTCCCTGATCGAGCCGCGGGGAGTCGGTCACGATCACTTCGAACGTGAAATTGCCTGCCGCCGTCGGCGTTCCCAGGAACTCTCCCGTCGCCGGGTTTATTCGGACGCCCGGGGGCAGGGCGCCGGTTTTCACCGAGAAATGGTAGGGGAAGTTTCCGCCCGTAACTGTCAGCACCCCTCTGTAAGACTCATTCACGGTGCCCGCGGGAAGACTTCCAAACACATTGAGGTAGTTCAGGGGCTGGTTGTTCTTCGCTCCCGAGGCTTGGGCCACGGTGCCGCAAGATGTGGTCATCAGCGCGACCGCCACCAGGAATATCAAGACGCTGAGGCTCGGTGCTAGCGCACGGGAAAATCTCGAATGACCCGGGTGACCGTTTGGAAGAGCAACTTGTGTTTTAAACATTGTGAGCCCTCGACCCTACAAAAATGGGGGACTAGTCGATTGTCCTCACGCTGAATCTACCCAGATGGGGCGCGGGTTCCCAGATACCAGAAGTTCATCGTGAACGCATTAGTACATGCGTCGCGACGTGTACAGATTCGCATGGGCCTACTGTCCCCCCGGTTTCTCCGTTGCGAAGTGCATGAAAACAGGCGCGGGACAGGCGCTTTCGAGGGAGAGGCCGGTCCGATCAGGGTGATATGGTTAGGCAGAATGGGTGAAGAGCTGGCAAAACCAGAATAACCTTTGTGAGGTTACTGGCGGGGTTCTCCCAGCAAAACCGCGCGCAGGTAATCGTAGGCGCGGTTACCGAGTACGCGCTGGACGCCGCGCCGGGCCTGATGTTGCAGGCGTTTTTTCCACAGCCCCCGGCCCTGGCAGATGGCACTGAATTGCTCAATGTTGAGATCGCGCAGCATGGCTACGCGGCCAAGTTCGTACCGGCTGGTACTGGATGAGTTGGCATGAAACTGGCTGTTGACGACAGTTGCGAATCCGGCCTGGCGCGCCATCTGAAGCGTGCGCTGGTCATACCGCCCTCCGGGACAGGAGAAGTGGTCGATGGCATGTCCGACGATGGTTTCGATCTGGAGTTTCGCATCCACGATTTCTCGCTTCAGTTCCGGTTCCGGAAGATCGGAGAGATAGGGATGCGTCATGGAATGGCAACCGATCTGGAAGCCTTGCGCGTCGAGCTCGCGCACCTGGCTGGCATTGAGGTACCCGGGCACGCCCAGGAATCCGGCGGTCAGGTAGAAGGTCGCGTTGAACCCCAACTCGCGCAGCACAGGCGCCGCCGCGATCAGGTCAGTCTCACAGCCATCGTCAAAAGTGATACAAATGCTCGGTTCGGCAGGATACCGAATCGCTTCGCCCACGTTCAATCCGCGCCAGCCCGAGTTCTTCATCCAGGCCATCTGGCTGCGAAAGACTTCGAGCGGCAGAATGTAGCGCACATAGCCGGGTTCGGACTGGCAGAGCTTGCGGCCAGCCAGTTCCAGTTCGTGGTACATGAGGAACACGATGCGCGAGGCGGACATAATCCTGACCGACAGAAGGGAACTGTCATCCTCAACTTCGCTCGGGATGGCAATTCCAAGATAGCGTTTATAACCCTTAGGATTGCTTGTCGTGACCGACCGTCTGCGCGTGCCGGTCGAGCAGCGCGAGCAGCGGATCGCGCAGAAAAGGGCCACCCGCCAGCAGACCGGAGATGAGCGGATTTTTCTGGTTGCAGCGCAGCGGAGAATTATCGAGCTTCAGCGTCCAGCCTCCGGCGCTTTCAACCAGCGCCGCCCCAGCCGCAACGTCCCACTCATTTTTCGGAACCAGCGTGAAAGTAAGATCGGCGCGCCCAGCCGCGACCAGGCCGAGTTTGTAGGCGACCGATCCCATCGGGCGAATGTTGAATTCGGCCGACTCAAACTGCTTCCACTCGCCGCGCTTCACTTCGCTGCGGCTGGCGAGCACCAGCGCGCCATGCAGATCCTTGCGCTGGCTTGGTTGTGCGGCCTTTCCGTTGTAAGTCACGCCCGTTTCGCGCGATCCGAGAATGAGTTCGTCGGTCGCGGGATTGCAGATTCCACCAGCGACTGGAATTCCATTTTCCACCATGGCGATCGAAACGCAGAACTCCGGAATGCCCTGCACGAATTCGCGCGTGCCGTCGAGTGGATCGACCACCCAGACCCGCTCTTTGTCGAGGCGAGTGAAGTCGTCCACTGTCTCCTCCGAGAGCCAGCCCTCGCCCGGGCGGAGAAGCGTTTTTCGCAGAACATCGTCGACCGCGCGGTCGGCCTCGGTGACGGGATCGTGTCCCACTTTGTATTCGGTTGCAATGGCGCCGGGAGTGAAGCGGTTGAGTACAGCCCGCGCCGCTTCCAGCGCGGCGTGAATGCGTTCGAGAGTCTCTGCGGATGAGGACGAAGTCATTAGTTCTCCGTAATTAAGTGTCTGGGCATTGAGTTATTGAATCATCGAGACATTGAGTCATTAAGCCGAATGATTCAATGCCTTTCACGCCCACAGCATTCTTGCTCCCGTCATCAGCAAGACCGTGCACAGAATCCGCCGCAGCCAGAGCACCGGAACGCGCGTGCTCAGGTGGGAGCCGAGTATTCCGCCGGGCACGGATCCGATGAGCAGGGCACCCACCAGATGGGCGTCGACGTTGCCCGCCCGCCAGTGCAACAGGCTGGTGACGCCGGTCAGAATCACGGCGTGGGTAATGTCGGTGCCGACCATGATCTTAGGCGCGAACGAATAAAACAAAAGAAGCAGCATCATGATGATGCTTCCCGAACCGACCGAAGTGATGCCCACCAGGAAACCGCCGACTAAGCCGATACCGCTCATCCCGGCAAACGATTTCATCGTGGGCTCGCGCTTGGCGAGATGCTCTTCAATCCGGCCCTGGAAAAGCAGCAGCATGGGAATCAACACCAGCAGTAGTCCCACTGCGGACTTGATGAAGTCGTTGACGCCGTTGCCATAAACATGACGCAGGTGCACCAGGAAAGTCACGCCGAGGTAGGAGCCAGGAACGCTACCGAGCGCCATCGCCAGCACGATCTTTCGCCGCACCGTGCCTTTGCTCAAGTGCATGATGCTGGCCGGGATCTTGGTGAAGAAGTTGAAGAGCGCGTCGCTTCCGACGGCTATAATCGCGGGCACGCGCAGCCCAAATATGAGCATGGGCAGCAGCAATACGCCGCCGCCCAGCCCCGTCAACCCGATCAGCGTTCCCACGGTGAAGCCGATCAGTATTTTTAAAAGCAGGAATTCCATGCCGTTTTCTAAAGTGCTCAGTCCCCAGTTAAGCAAAACCAGGTTAAGGAACGGAGAACTGAGAACCAGGAACTGCTATGACCCGTTGCCGTTGGCGCCGACGAAGCCCTCGCGCTCCAGGTGCAGAATGATTGTCTGCGCCGCCTCCTCGGGGCTCAGCTTGGCGGTGTCAATCACCACTTCGGCATCGGTAGGCGCCTCGTACGGATCCGATATGCCGGTGAATTCCTTGACGATGCCCGCTCGAGCCTTGGCGTACAGACCTTTGCGGTCGCGCTGTTCGCACACTTCGATTGAAGTGGCGGCGTGGACCAGGATAAAGCCGCCAAACGGCTCGATCATCTGGCGCACTGCCTGGCGCGTGGCTGCATAAGGAGCAATCGGAGCGCAAATGGCAATGCCGCCGTTCTTCGTGATTTCGGAGGCGACATAGCCGATCCGCCGGATGTTGATGTCCCGATGTTCCTTCGAGAAGCCCAACTCCGACGACAGGTTCTTGCGCACCAGATCGCCATCGAGCAGCGTGACCGGCCGCCCGCCCATCTCCAGAAACTTTGTGATCAGCGCGTTGGCGATGGTGGATTTTCCCGATCCCGAAAGCCCGGTGAAGAAGATCGTAACGCCCTGCTTCTCGCGTGGCGGATAGCTGCGGCGCAACTCCTTCACGACTTCCGGATACGTGAACCACGCCGGGATGTCGCGGCCTTCATTGAGGCGCTGGCGCAGTTCCGTGCCCGAGATGTCGAGTACCTTGGCGCCCGCCGGTATCTCATCGGACGGGACGTAACGATCTTCGTTCTGCAGGTAAACCATCATCTGGAAGGGAACCATGGTGACGCCGATTTCCGCCTCATGCTTCTTGAACAACTCCTGCGCGTCATAGGGTCCGTAGAAGTTCTTGCCGTCGGTGTCCTTTCCGGGACCGGCATGATCGCGGCCCACGATGAAGTGAGTGCAGCCGTGATTTTTTCGTATCAGTCCGTGCCACACCGCTTCGCGCGGTCCGCCCATGCGCATGGCGAGTGGCAGCATGGCGAGCTCGACCGTGCCCTTCGGGTACTTCGAGAGCAGCAATTGGTAGCAGCGGGTACGAACGAA
>PMBA01000194.1:0-14481 GCA_003152795.1 Acidobacteriaceae bacterium
TTCTAAAATCGACCCCGGCCCCTACCGGTGGCAGGTGTTGCAACTGGTGATGTCGTTGACCGATCGCACCTTGTATTGCTCCTTCAAGGCGTTCCCGAGCGCTTCCTGATCGGAGTAAGCCTTCCCGTTCACAATGACGGGTTCGCCGGTGGAAGGCTCCTCATAGCGCATGTTGAAGACCTGTTCGCGCGGGCGCAGATATTTTTCGGCGTTGCGGTGGCAGTCGAGGCAGAACTCCATCTGCAGCGATGCGTACTGGTACATCAGCGGCATCTGGTCCACTGGTCCGTGACACGTGTTGCAGCCCACGCCCTTGCTGATGTGGATACTGTGATTGAAATATACAAAGTTGGGTAACTGGTTGACGCGCGTCCATTCCAGCGAGCGGCCCGTGCGGAAGCTTTCGCGGACCGGCTCCAGATACGCGGCATTGGTCCAGATCTGCGCGTGACAGTTGATGCAGGTCTTGGTAGGCGGAATGCCGGCAAAGCTCGATTGCTCGACCGAAGTATGACAGTATCGGCAGTCGATGCCGAGCCCGGTCACATGGTGCTGGTGGCTGAACGGCACCGGCTGCGACTTCCGGACTCCGGCATACGTAATGTACGGAGACCGCTCAATCTGCACCATCGCCCAGAATAGCCCGGCCACGGCAAGAACAGTCAGGACCATCGAGGCCCGGGCGATCGCATTGCTGCTGCGTGGAAAGATCTGCATTGATTGTGAAATTTTTAGTATTGCGAAATTGGCTTTCGCCGCTCCCGGCTGACCGCATTCCTATGACCTGCGTCACGTATTGCTGTGACACACGATACTGAAACAGCAGAGTATAACAGTTGAACGGCAAATTGGAACAGGTGGCTCAGCTTTTTTTGTTCCAATCTTCGGCTTTACTTCTAGGCGTTACTTCTGTTTCACCTCAAGATTTCAATTTTACAAATCGAATTTGAGAAAATCCCGAGCATTCCCTGCTTCCGGAAGCAGCGAAAAGCTCAGCGCAAATGCATGACCAGCAGTTTGGGTTCCGTCATTTCCTGAATCGCATCGCGCAAGCCCTCGCGCCCAAGTCCGGAATCCTTGACGCCGCCATAGGGCATGTGGTCGATACGGAAGGTGGGAACGTCACCGGCGATCAAGCCTCCGACTTCGAGTTCGTCGTACGCCTGAAAAATAAGTTTGGCGTCGCGCGTGAAAAGTCCGGCCTGCAACCCGTACGCGGAACTGTTGACCTGCTTTAGCGCGGAGGCAAAATCGTTGTAGGGCTCGACTGTCACCACCGGAGCAAAAATTTCCTGGCAATTCACTTTCATCGTGGGCTTGGTGCCGGTGAGAACGGTGGGCTCCAACAACGAGCCTTTGCGGTTGCCGCCGCAAAGCAGCCGCGCACCACCGCGAACGGCTTCCTGCACCCAGTCGGCAGCGCGTATGGCGTCGCCTTCTCGGATGAGCGGGCCAAGATCGCTCGACTCGTCGAGCGGATCTCCCGCTTTCAGCTTGCGCACGCCCGCCAGGAACAACTCAATGAATTTCCCGTAGACGGAGTGCTCAACCAGAATGCGCTGCACGGAAATGCAGGACTGTCCGGCATAGGCAAAGCTTCCTGTAACGCAGCGCTCGGCGGCGTATGCGAGATCGGCATCGCTGTGGACGATGACGCCCGAATTTCCGCCCAGTTCGAGAACGACTTTTTTCTTCCCCGCGTTGTTCTTGATGGCCCAACCGACAGCGGCGCTGCCGGTGAAACTGATGAGCTTGATGCGCTCGTCGGTGACCAGCAGACTGGAATCTCCGTTGGCGAGCAGAACCGCATTGAATCCGCCATCCGGCCATCCCGCTTGCTGGATGACTTCCGCCAGCAGCAGCGAGGTTAGCGGCGTCTCGGGCGCGGGCTTGAGCACCATGGAACAGCCGGCGGCAATGGCCGGCGCCACTTTGTGGGCAACCAGATTCAAGGGGAAATTGAAGGGCGTGATCCCGGCAACGGGACCGAGGGGAAACCGTTTGACAATGCCCCAACGCCCGACAGTCGATTGCTGCCAATCCAGAGGCAAATACTCGCCGTAGTTGCGGACGGTTTCTTCAGCCGCAATGTTGAACGTGAACACTGCGCGGTCAACTTCGCTGCGGGCGCTCTTGATGGGCTTGCCCGCTTCCAGCGCAATCGTGCGCGAAAATTCCTCTTTGCGCTCGTGGATGCCACTCGCGATCTGGCGCAGAACTCGTTGCCGTTCGAAGGCGGGCAGTCGCCGCGTCGTGCCAAAAGCCTTGACCGCCGCGGCAATGGCAGCTTCCGCGTGCTCCCGGCGTCCCTGGTGGACATGCGCGATGAGGGCGCCGTCGTAGGGCGCACGAACATCGACGATGTCACCTTCTTCCAGCCACTTCCCGTCCAGGAAAAAACCGTGGGTCGCAACCGGAGCCACCGTCATCTCGGCCATGCCTTACCTCTTTCGAGTGCGCTCGCGATTCGCGTCCAGTAATTCGAGTCTTTCATCCCCGTCTGACGATTCGCGTTTTGATTCAAACTTAATGATTATAGACTGCGTGATCTACCGCGCGGCTCGGCCTTCACCTGTGACCTGCTGTGTCCTCAGTGGTAAGGCTCTCCTGTAACTGCCGAGGAATGGCCGAAGCCATGCGATCTTACCGGCCCATCGCTCGTCATTTGCCCGGTTGCGGCTTGAAACGCCCATCGACTTCCACCTGGTATCCCGCAACCAGGCGATTGGTTTCGTTAGCCATGCCGACCACCGACATCAATTCTTTGAACTGGGCGCCGGTCATGCCTTTGTTGATCGCGGAGGCCGTATGCGATGCAATGCAGTACTCGCACTGGTTCGTGACCGAGACGGCAACATAGATCATTTCCTTGGTGAGCGGGTCGAGCGCTCCGGGAGCCATGATTTGTTTGATGTCTTCCCACGTCCGCTTAAGCATGACCGGATCGTGCGCGATTGCCTTCCAGAAATTGTTGATCCAGTCCGTCTTGCGCGTAGCCATGATGTCGTCGTAGACGGCGCGCACTTCAGGGCCGGCGTCGGCGTATTCGATCAGTCCAAACAGTGACACAAAGTTTCTCCCGTCAGGCCATTGAGGCTTGAGTCAATCACTCAATGATTCAATGCCTCAATCGATTTTGTTCACGACACCCAGTCCAGCACCTTGTAGTACGCCCCTGCGAAGGGCAGGAACCACGGCCTCCCGTTGTACAGCCCGAGCGGCGCACCGGGAAATGGGATCTCCGCGAAAGGATTGTCAGTCTTTCCATCCGCAATCCATTCCGCCATTTTCTGGCCTTGATACGTCGCCATGGCGACCCCGTGACCCGCGTATCCGACCGCAAAATAGATGCCATCGATTTGGCCGGCGTGCGGCATGATGTCAAAACAGAAGTCCAGCGTGCCGCCCCAGACATACTCGATTTTTGTGTCGCGCAGCTGCGGATAGACCTCGATCATCCCCAGCCGCAGGATTTCGGCGCTCTTGCGTATGGTCTGATCGGTCTCCGGGAAAAACGCGGCGCGACCGCCAAACAACATGCGGTTGTCGGGGGTGAGCCGGTAGTAATAAAGATAGTTCTTGGAATCGTAGATCTGGCGATTGCGCGGGCTCAGTTCGCGGGCCAGCGCCTCCGGGAGAACTTCCGTAGTAATGATAAACGACCCGATGGGGATGATCTTTTTCCGTAGCGCCGGAGTCGCCGCGCCTGTGTAGCCGCTGGTCCCGACCAGCACGTTGCGCACCCAGATCGCGCCCCGAGAGCTGTTCAGCCTGAAACCAGGCACACCGTCACGCGATTGGCGCTGGATATTCTGCAGCCGCGTGCGTTCGCAAATCTGGGCGCCCGCTCGCATGACGGCTGCGCCCAGTCCGGCAACGTAGCGCGCGGGATTGAGGCCGGCTGAGATTTCGTCGACCATGCCGCCGTAATAAATGCCGGAACCGATTTCGCTGTGAAGTTCTTCGCGGGGGACCACGCGCAGCGAATGGTTGAATTCGCGGCCGATCACTTCCACCTGGCGGCCGTAGTCGTCGAAATGCGCCTGCTTGCAGGCGACTTCGAGGTGTCCGGTGCGGACGAAGTCGCAAGCGATGTTTTCGTCTCTCACGATGCGTTCGACCGAAGCGATGGTCTCAAGCGAAGCGGCGTACATGCGGCGCGCGAGCTCGCGTCCATACATGGAAATTAGTTTATTGACGCCCAGTTTCAGTCCGGTCAGTACCATGCCGCCATTGCGGGAACTCGCGCCCCAGCCTATGGTTTCCGCTTCCAGCACCACCACCTTCGCCCCCCGCTTGGCCAGCGCGAGCGCCGCGGAGAGTCCGGTAAATCCCGCGCCGATGATGGCGACGTCGGCGCTCTCCGGCAATGGCTGCGCCGGGGAGCCAGGCATCGGGACGGTGGTGAGCCAGTAGTTGAGTTCCTGTGGCATGTCGTGGTTAAGCACAGGTCAGAGGTGAGAGGTCAGAATTCAGAGGTAGTTCGGAACGGGATCTTAGCTTCTGCAATCTGACCTCTCACCTGTAACGGTCGCGGCCATGATAAATGATTCGGTTGCCAATCGCGCCGCAAACTACAGCACCGCCGTCTCGTGAATCATCCGCCCCTCCGCAAAGCGCGAAAAGTTCAGCAAAGACGCGTCGATCAAGTCGGTCTTTCCCGTCAGAATCAGGTCGCTCAGAATTTTCCCGGTGGCGGGCGCGTGCATCACGCCATGCCCGCTGAAGCCGTTGGCGAAGAAAAAGCCGGGGACCTCGGGAGATTCGCCGAGAATCGGGTGATGATCCGGCGTCATTTCATAAAGTCCTGCCCATGCCCGCTTGGGATTGACCTCGACACTTTCGAATACAGGCACGCGATCCGCAGCGCGGGTCAGGATCTTCTCGAGGAAGCCCGCGTCGAAATCAGTTTTGTAGCCGATCGTTTCTTCCGGATCGTTCCATGCCAGCAAAAATCCCCGGCTTTCGGGACGAAAATGAAAGCCGGTGGACATGTCGATGATCATAGGCGCGGTGTGCGGAAATTGGTCAAATGGTTCGGTCGGAACCAGCATGCGGCGCAAAGGTTCCACGGGAAGATCGATGCCGGCCATCTTCGCGATTGGAGCCGCCCATGCTCCGGCGCAGTTCACAACCGCGCGCGTCGAAACCGTATCGCGCGTGGTTGCGACTTCGTAGCTCTCACCGTCGATGTTGCGAGTGATTCCAGTAACGCTGGCGTTCTTCCAGAGCCTGGCGCCGCGATCGCTCGCCCAGGTCATGAAGCCGATCATCGCACTGTAAGGATCGACAAATCCGTCGGTGGAACAAAAACTGCCGCCGACAATGTCATCGCCGCGGAGTTGCGGGAACTGGCTGCGGATTTCGTTGCCGGCAACGAGGCGCACATTCTTCAGTCCCATGGCAATCTGCTTTTCGTAATTCGCGCGCAAATAGGCCATGTGTTTTTCATTGGCCCCGCAGAATAGATATCCCTGCGGCCGGTAGTCGCACGGATACCCGAGGCGCTCTTCAAAGCTCGCATAAAACGGGATCGAGTAAAGCGACATCTGGATATTGACCGGCGTCGAAAACTGCGCGCGCACGCCGCCCATGCTCTTGCCCGTGGATCCCTTGCCCTGAGCCGTCTCCCGCTCGATCACAAGGACGTTCTTGCAACCGGCCGCGACCAGGTGGTAGGCGATGCTGGAACCGACGATCCCTCCGCCGATAAGAACGACATCTGCAGTGTGCATGGGCCAGGCAATAGTAATAGCGCGAGGCAATAGTAAATGATTGTGTGCTGGCAGGATGACGCTGAAAGGATGATTGTGTGGTAACGGGGCCCTGCCGCCGTCTGGCGGGCCGGAGTGCCGCCACCACCCACTTCTGTGGAACGCTTCAGGAAGTCGCCACGGCTAGCACAACCCGAACCAGCACCGTGACCGCGAACCATCCGAATACGACGGCGTACGCCGTCCCGCGCTTGACCTTGCTGATGCAGGTGATGCCGATGGCAGTCAGGATCAAGGTCCAGATCGTGATTACATCCAAGGGTGTCAGCAAGGCGCGGAGTACCGCAGATCCGTCCGGACCAATAAAATACCCGGGATTGGTAGCCACCGGGTTCTGAATATTAAATCCGTCGCCGCTGACTCCCGCCAGAATCGACAGGGTTGCCAGCAATGCCCGTAGCAACTCCGGCAGCCTGGTATAAACAACCAGCGCAAACAGGGTCTTGTATTTCATGTCGGCGCTGGCGCCAAACTTGAGTGTCGCAAAAAGAACGCCGGCGAACACCGCGTACACACCGAGCGCAATCACGGGAACAGCGTAGGAAATTGCTTTGGTGGCAGTGACCTGCTGTTGCATTACCTTCTGGCGCTGGTCGGCTGGTAAGCGGTCAATGCGCTCGGCCTGTTTCGGTTGCAACTCAATCAGGTTCTCCGCCACCTTGCGAAAGCCGACCTTCTGATCGACGACGTAAATAAACATAATGGAAACGATCGCAATGATCAGGAATGGCGCCCACCAACTGGCGCTCCTCCGGAGATCGGTGAAGGTCCTGCTGGGAGCAAACAACGTGTAGATCAGGCGCTGTCCTTCAGACAGCGGCGCCAGTGCAGCGGCAGGCTGCGACGGCTGTGGGGGCTGCGATGGTACGGAAGGATTCGTTGCCATATCTTCTCCCTGAACAGGAGGAGATTGTAGTGTGCTTCCCGCGGAAGAACAACAGGAAGTGCCGGAATACTACGGCGCCGCCATCTCCGGCGTCGCCGCCAGCAGTTTTCGCGTGTAAGCGTGTTTGGGCTCGGAGGTGATCTGTTCCGTGTTTCCGATCTCGACGATCTTGCCTTGATACATCACCGCGATCCGGGTCGAGAGGTAGCGAACGACCGGCATGGAGTGCGAAATGAAGAGATAGGTGAGACCGAAATCGCGCTGTAATTGCTGCAAGAGATTCACGATCTGCGCGCCGACGCTGACGTCGAGAGCGGAAACCGGCTCATCGGCGACAATGAACCTCGGCCGCAGGGCGAGAGCGCGGGCAATGCCGATGCGCTGGCGCTGGCCACCGGAAAACTCGTGCGGATAACGATTCATGGCAGATTCATCCATACCCACCGCGCGCAAGAGTTCCCTGACGCGCTGGCGGCGGCCCTCGCGGCCAAGGCTTTCGCCGTCGAGTTTCCGATGGAGCGTCTTCCAATGAAGAATCAGCGGTTCGGCGATCACGTCTTCCACCCGATAGCGCGGGTCAAGCGAACCGAACGGGTCCTGAAAGATGATCTGCATGTCGCGGCGGAGACCGCGCATTTCGGAGCCGTTCGCTTGCAGCAGATCGATGCCATCGAAAAATACGTCACCCGCGGTCGGCTCGATCAGACGGAGAATGAGCCGCCCCAGCGTGCTTTTCCCGGACCCCGATTCGCCCACCAAGCCGAGCGTTTCGCCTTCCTGAATGGCGAAGGAAACATCGTCCACGGCGCGGACTTCACCCAAGCGTCGTCCACCAAACGCGGATTCGGCGAGATCGAAAACTTTGGTGAGATTGCGGACATCGACCAGCGGCACAAATCACCTTCTCCCAACAATAAAATTCCACATTCCAGAATATCGAATACAAATGGTTTTTCACCCCGCAATCATCGGCACTGCCGCCAGCGCCGCCACCATCCCGATGGTCCGGGCCCGGCTGAAGTGCTCGTGCAGGAATACGCGAGCGAGCAGAACGGTGACCGCCGGATAGAGCGAACTGAGCACAACCGCGTCGTCCAATCGCCCGATTTGACTCGCGCGGATAAAAACGGCGCTGCCGGTGATGTCGAGGATACCGGCAACCAGGGCAATGCCCAGCACCGGCGCGGCCACCGCGCGCAGGTATCTTCCGAACAGAACGATGGCTCCCGTTACGAGCAGGGAAGCGGACCGCGAGCAGGCGGCGACCCACAACGCCGAAGCGTTGCCCGCCTGGTGAATGCAAAGATAAAAACCCGCGAAGCCGATCCCAGCCAGCACGGCAGTTCCCAAGCCTTCGGGGCGAACACCGCCAGCTTCGCTGCGCGAAATGAGCCAAACTCCGATTCCAGCAAGAACAAACCCAAGCAGGTGCCGAGGACCAGGAAAACCCTCCGCAAACGCAGTCACGATGGTGGGAATCGCGGCGCCCAGAACGGCGGCCACCGGCGCGACCAGCCCCATATTTCCGCTGGCCAATGAGCGATAGAACAAGGCCAAAGCGATGCCCCCGACCGCCCCTGCCATCAGCGACCAAAGCAGGCTCGAGTTCCCCGGAAACGCCGCGTTGGTCATCAGCGCAAGTGCCCCCACCACGACCATGCCGCTGATGTGCACGATGGCCGTAAACAGAAACGCGTTCGCGCGGCGTGCGCCCAATCCTCCCAGAAAATCACTCGCACCCCACACGCCGACTGCACTCAGGCTATAGGCGGCAGCAATCGATTGGGCTGCGACGAACATGGGAATTTGAGATTAGCACGCGCACAGGCACGACCGCCCCCGGCGGTCCAGTCCGAGCGCACCTTGGCACAAGCCGAAAGACTGAGGGTCGCTTGGGTTGGGCTACGCCGTCACCGCTTCCGGTTGCGCTTTTCCCGCCAGCAACTGCCGCAACACGTACTGGAGGATGCCTCCGTTGGCGTAGTAGAGAGCTTCTTGCGGAGTGTCGATGCGAACCACGGCCTGAAATTCTGCCGTCTTCCCACCCTTCACTCGCACCGTGATCTTTCGGCCGGAAGAAAATTTCTCGACTACCTCGCGAATCCCTGCGATCTCGAACACTTCTTCGCCGGTCAACTTCAGCGCCTCGGCATTTTCTCCCGGCAGAAACTGCAGCGGCAGAATGCCCATGCCAACCAGATTGGAGCGGTGAATGCGTTCGTAGCTTTCCGCAATCACCGCGCGAACGCCGAGCAGACGCGGCCCCTTCGCTGCCCAGTCGCGTGAAGATCCCGAACCGTATTCCTTGCCCGCGAGAATCACCAGTGGCACTTTTTCGGCATGGTACTTTTCCGACGCGTCGAAGATCGACATCTCCGCGCCGTCGGGCAGGTGGCGGGTGAATCCGCCTTCCGTGTTCACCATTTTATTGCGCAGGCGGACGTTGGCGAACGTGCCGCGCACCATCACTTCATGATTGCCCCGGCGCGATCCGTAAGAATTGAAATCCGCCGGTTGCACGCCGTGCGCAACCAGGTACTTGCCGGCCGGACCGTCTTTCTTGATCGACCCCGCGGGCGAGATGTGGTCGGTGGTGACGCTGTCTCCGAGCACGGCCAGCACCCGCGCACCCTCGATGTCCTCGACCGCCGCCGGCTCAAGCTTCATGTCATCGAAGTAAGGCGCCTGGCGAATGTAGGTGGAATTGCTTTCCCAAGCGTAAGTCTCGCCCTTCGGAACCGGAAGCCCGCGCCAGCGCTCGTCTCCCGAGTACACCTCGGCATAACTCTTGCGAAACATTTCGGACGTAATCGCGTTCGCCATCGCCTGCTCGATTTCCTGCCGCGTCGGCCAGATGTCGACCAGGTAAACAGGCTTGCCGTCTTTGCCTTGTCCGACCGGATCTTTGCGCAGATCGATATCGATGCGCCCCGCAAGCGCGAAGGCCACCACCAGCGGCGGCGACATCAGATAGTTAGCGCGCACTTCAGAGTTAATCCGGCCCTCAAAGTTGCGATTGCCGGAGAGCACCGAGGCAACCACCAGATTTTTCTCCTCGATTTCTCTCGAGACCTCGACCGGCAGCGGTCCCGAGTTTCCAATGCAGGTGGTGCAGCCGTAGCCGACGATGTGGAACTTCAGCTTCTCCAGATACGGCATCAGGCCGGCCTTTTCGAGATAGTCGCGCACCACCTTCGATCCCGGAGCGAGTGACGTTTTTACAAATGCCGGCACTTCGAGGCCGCGTTCCACCGCCTTTTTCGCCAGCAGGCCCGCCGCAATCAGCACCGACGGATTCGACGTGTTCGTGCAACTGGTGATGGCGGCAATCACCACGCTGCCGTGGTGCAGATGCCCGTTGGCGGAAGGTTTCGGATCGCCTTTCGCAGCCTTCATCAAGCCCGGCAAAGCCTTCTCGAACGATTCACCTGCTTTCGACAGCACCACTCGATCCTGCGGACGCTTCGGTCCGGCAAGACTCGATTCGACGGTCGCAAGATCAAGACTCAGCAGCTCGGAGTACTCTGCCTCGGGCGTTTTGGCATCGTGAAAAAGTCCCTGCTCGCGCGCATATGCTTCGACCAGAGCGATCTGCTCGTCACTACGGCCGGTGAGTTTCAGGTAGCGCAGGCTTTCCTTGTCGATCGGGAAGATGCCGCACGTGGCGCCGTATTCGGGAGCCATGTTCGCAATCGTCGCGCGGTCAGCGAGCGGCAGGTCTTGCAGGCCGGGGCCGAAATACTCGACGAACTTCCCGACCACTCCGTGCTTGCGCAGCATCTCGGTAATGGTCAGTACAAGATCGGTTGCGGTCGCGCCTTCGCGCAGGCGCCCGGTGAGCTTCACGCCGACAACCAGCGGGATCAGCATGGAAACGGGCTGTCCCAGCATCGCCGCCTCGGCTTCAATCCCGCCCACGCCCCAGCCCAGCACGCCCAGTCCATTGACCATGGTGGTATGCGAGTCGGTGCCGACGAGCGTGTCCGGATAGGCGCTGCGCTTGCCGCCCTCTTCGTGCACGAACACCACCCGCGCCAGGTATTCGAGGTTCACCTGGTGTACGATGCCGGTATCCGGCGGCACGATCGCGAGGTTGCGAAAGCCCGTCTGTCCCCAGCGCAGAAACGCGTAGCGTTCTTTATTGCGCTGGAATTCAAGCAGCGCGTTCACATCGAAGGCGCCGGGCGTTCCGAATTCGTCCACCTGCACCGAGTGGTCGATGACCAGTTCGGCGGGTTGCAGCGGGTTGATAAGCCTGGCGTCGCCGCCCATGCGCTTCATGGCATCGCGCATGGCGGCAAGATCGACAACCGCCGGCACGCCGGTAAAATCCTGCAGCAGCACTCGGCTTGGCGTGAAGGCGATTTCCTTTTCTGGCTTCGAACTCTTATTCCACGCCGCCAGCGCGCGGATTTCTCCCTGCGTCACGTTACGCCCGTCTTCGGTGCGCAACAGGTTCTCCAGCAGGATGCGCAGCGAAAACGGCAAGTGCCGGGTGGAGATGCCCTGCTTGTCCAGAGCGTCGAGCCGGTAAAGTTCGTATTCTTTGTTGCCGACTTTGAAAGTTGCGCGGGCACCAAAACTATTCGATGACATGACTGCCTTCCTTCACAATCTCCGGCACAGAGCCGGAGCGCGCTGCCGTTTAAGTACTAAATAGTGTAATTCGTTTTCGAAGCTCGTGTGGGACCGGCGCCCCCCAGCTTGAGTTAAAGTAAAAGTCCACGATGACGCAAACCTTGGGCCATGTCGCGCTGGTCGTGCGGGATTATGACGAGGCCCTGGCCTTCTTCACTCGCACCCTCAACTTTAGAGTGCTTGAAGACACGCGCTTGAGCGAGGACAAGCGCTGGGTGCTGATCGCTCCACCGGGCTCTCCAGGCACCAGCCTCCTTCTGGCCCGGGCGGCAACGCCGGAACAGCTGAGTCGTGTCGGCAACCAGACCGGAGGGCGCGTTTTCCTCTTTCTACACACCAACGATTTCTGGCGCGACTATCGCGAAATGACCGCGCGGAACGTAAAGTTCATACGGGAACCAAGCCAGGAAGCCTACGGCACAGTCGCAGTTTTCGAGGACCTGTACGGCAATCAATGGGACCTATTACAACTGAATGACACAAACCCACGTCGATGAAGTGATCCGTCCTACCGCACACTTGTCCAAATCTGATAAACCACCACGCCCACCATAAAAACCAGATAAACCCTCAGCGCCCAGAACAAAATCATCTCCGTCCGAGTGAGTCGCCGTCGCGGACAATGATGGTGCTCTTTGGTGGAAATAAGCTGGTCGGGCTCCAGCGCTGTCATCACCGAGGTGATTTCTTGCCGGCTCACGTCGGCGTCGGGTTTGGAGTCGAATTGTCTTTTCATCTCTACCTGCCTCCAACCAGCGCCAGCGCGTTAGGCGCGATCACACTGATCCCGAATAAGAGGCCCGCGCCAATCAGTATGGTCACCACCCCCAGCGCCAGCACATTCGCCCATATCGGGCTGACCAGCTTGCCCATAATTTCACCATCGTTCACCAGCATGTAGAGGAAAAGAAGCGCCGGCGGCATGGCCAGGACCGCGATCACATTGACCACCAGCACGATGTAAACCAGTGGAATCCCCGGGATCAGCACCAACCCCGCAGCGGCAACAGCTTCGAGCAGCAGGACCAGATAGAACGCCCTTCCCTGCTTGAAGGGGAGATTCAAACTGTGCGGGCGCCGCGCAACTTCTCCAAAGGCGTATGCGGATGAAGTCGAGATCGTAACCGCCGCGACCATCCCCGCCTCGAACATCCCCAGCGCGAAAAGAGCCGCTCCCCAGTGTCCTATGAACGGCTGCAGTGCCTGCGCGAACTCGGCCGCTTCAAAGTTCGCCGCCGACATGTGGTGCATGAACAGCGGGGCTGTCGCCAGCATCGTCGCCAGCGCCGCGACCGTCGCCAGTGCCGCTCCCAGCACCGTGTCGATACGGCCCATGCGAATGTCTCGCGTGGTAAGACCCTTATCGGCAATCGCGCTTTGCTGAAAAAACAGCATCCACGGAGTCACGGTCGCGCCGATGTTCGCCAGCAGGATCAGTACCGTCTCCTGCGTGAGCCCGCCGGGCAGCGGTCTCCAGGTCGCCAATGCGCGGCCCACCGTCCCCCAGTGCGGATGCGTCAGGAGCGCCACCGGCACGAACACCAGGTTGAACATGGCAGCGCCTAAAATGATCCGCTCCCACGTCCAGTACCGGTGCGTCACGAGCGCAACCGAAAGCACCACCAGCGCCCCAAAGACCGCAACCGCCGGACGCACTCCGAAGAATCCCAGCCCCGCGCGGATGGCGATGAACTCAGTGACCAGCGTCAGAAAATTCCCGATCATCAGGTCGATCATCGAGAACCAGCCCCAGAACGGACCAAAGCGATCGAAGATCAACTCGGCGTGTCCGCGATGCGTGGCCGCGCCCAAACGCACTGTCATTTCCTGCACCACGCAAGCCATGAGGAATGTGAGCACCACGAACGGCAGGAAAAAACCGATGCCGAATCGCGCCCCGGTCGCCGCATACGACAGCATGCTGGGACCGTCATTTTCCCCGAGCATGACCAGAATGCCAGGGCCAATCAGCAGCCAGAAGAGCCTCAACCG
Source organism: Acidobacteriaceae bacterium (assembly GCA_003152795.1). Taxonomy (GTDB): domain Bacteria; phylum Acidobacteriota; class Terriglobia; order Terriglobales; family Acidobacteriaceae; genus Acidiflorens. Next base: position 13,291 of record PMBA01000194.1, read on the forward strand.
CGGACGCAATCCGCGCCGGGCCCGCGTAGCCGACACTCGTTCGCGGTCGTGCGCTCGATCGATGTCCTCATGCGTGATGACGACGCTGGATCGGGGTACGGCATCCCCTCGCGGCTCCGATGCTGTCTCTGGTTCGCTCATTCCACCGATGCAGTACGAAAGGAAAGCAGAACAACTTGTCGCTGGGCAATTAGCGCAAGTATACATCAGGACATAAACTACGGTTAATTACTTTTCTGGCTGCGGAGTATTGGATTTTTCGAAGGAGCAGCATTTTGTGGAGCGGCCAGCGGACGAACCCTCACCCTTTAAACAAAGTCTTCCCGTCCACCGCTTTGACCCAGACCTTTTCCGCCGCCGATACACCCAGCGAAACCCGGCCGGCGCCGGTGGCCAGGGTCAGCGTCTGGTCGTAATTGCGATGCGCGACATGAACTTTCGCTCCAGGGCGAATGCCGCGCTGTTCCAGAAACTCAAGCAAATGGCGATCGCGTTCGTAGATACCGCTCACCTGAACGTTTTCCCCGGGTTCGGCCTGTGCGAGCAACAGCAGGCCGCGACGGCGCCGGCTCGCGGGACTCTCGAGTTCAGTCAGGTTGCCGTGCGGACACGCGACTCCACGTCCAAGTTTGGCGAGCAACCGGGCCTCAAAATCGGGTGAGACCGCGTGCTCCAGGCGTTCCGCCTCGTCGTGCACCTTGTACCATTCCATCCCGAAAATCTCGGCGAGCATGCGTTCGATCAGGTGATGGCGAACCGTCAGTTTGCGGGCAATCTTCTTTCCGGCAGCCGTCAGGCGAACCCTTCCGTCGGTATTCACCCGCACCAGACCATCCTTCTTCAACCGGCGGACAGCCATGGTTACCGCTGGAGGCGAAACCTTCAGCCAGTGCGCAAGCGTCGCCGAAATAACCGTTTCCCCTTCGCTCTCGGCCTCGAGAATCGCTTTAAGGTAATCTTCTTTGGAAACTGTGATCACGTGAACTGTATTATACGGCGGGATTAAGCATAGTTAACCGGAAGATCGCAGAGGCTGGATAAAGTCAAAGGTCAGAGGTCAGATGGCAGAGGTAAAACCCCAGACTCCTTCAATCTGGCCTCTCACTTCTGACCTCCCTCCGTTTGACATCATCTTCTCCCGCCCCTAACCTTGAATGTCTCGACTATGAAGATCCTCGTCATCGGCAGCGG
>PMBA01000194.1:14516-27409 GCA_003152795.1 Acidobacteriaceae bacterium
CGACTCCATGGTCGCACTCGCCAACCGCATCCAGCCCGATCTCACCATCGTGGGCCCGGAATTGCCCCTGATGCTCGGCGTGGTGGAAGAATTCACGCGGCGAGGCTGGCGCACATTCGGCCCGACCAGCGCCGCCGCCCAGCTTGAAACCAGCAAGAGCTTTGCCAAGGAATTCCTGCAACGCCACCACATCCCCACTGCGCATTATGCGATCTGCGATTCTTCGGAACAGGTCCGCGATGCGCTGCCGCACTTCCATACCCCAATCGTGATCAAGGCCGACGGACTGGCTGCCGGCAAAGGTGTGGTTATCGCCAAAACCAAAGACGAAGCCTCAACCGTCGCCAATGAAATGCTCAGTGGCAGAATGCTCGGAGAAGCCGGATCTCGCGTGGTGCTCGAAGAGTTTCTCGAAGGCGACGAACTCTCGTTTCTGGTGGTGAGCGACGGTGAGCGGGTTGCGCCGCTGGTTGCCGCGCAGGATCACAAGCGCGTGGGCGACGGCGACACCGGCGGCATGGGCGCCTACACCACGCCGACGATCATCGACGACCAGATGCGCGATTGGCTCGTCGCCCACATCGCTCGCCCCGTGGTGGCCGGCATGAAGGCGGAAGGGGCCGAGTATAAAGGCGTCCTCTATTGTGGCCTGATGATGACTGCGCGCGGCCCCATGGTCCTCGAATTCAACTGCCGCTTCGGCGATCCCGAAACGCAACCCGTTCTGATGCGCCTCGAAAGCGACTTGCTCGAAGCCATGGAGGCCTCGATCGACGGTCGCACCAGCGACGGCGATTTCAAGTGGTCGAACGATGCCGCGGTATGCGTCGTGATAGCTTCCGGCGGTTATCCTGGCGCCTACGAGGCGGGGAAGAAGATAACCGGCCTTGAGGATGCGGCGAAGGGGGAAGGCGTAAGAGTCTTCCATGCCGGCACCTCGAAACGAGACGACGCGTTCTATACTTCTGGCGGACGCGTGCTCGGGGTGACGGCAAGAGCCGCGGAACTGGAGACGGCAGTGCAGCGCGCCTATGAAGCGTGCGCAAAAATCAGTTTTGACGGTGCGCACTACCGCAAAGACATCGCAGCCCGCGCACTGAAGAAGGACTAGCGAGGCGCGTAAAAACTGGCGCTTCGTATCAGGGCATCGCCTTAGCGATGCCGCAAGTTCTCCGAAATCGGAGCCCCTTTAGGGGCTGAGGGATGGACGCAATCAATCATGGCCAAGCCACTCGTTTCAATCGTGATGGGCAGCGACTCCGATCTGGAGATCATGCGCGAAGCCGGAAAAGCTCTCGATGAATTCGGGATCGTGTATGAAATGGACGTAACTTCAGCCCATCGCTCTCCGGACCGCACCGCGGATTACGCTCGCCAAGCCGCTGGACGCGGCATCCGCGTGATCATCGCAGGCGCGGGCGGAGCCGCTCACCTCGCCGGCGTAATCGCGGCGCACACCACCTTGCCGGTGATCGGCGTCCCGATTCCCTCCACGTCGCTGCAAGGCATGGATTCTCTGCTCGCGACCGTGCAAATGCCAGCAGGCATTCCGGTAGCGACCGTCGCCATCGGCAAACCCGGCGCAACTAATGCCGGAATCCTGGCGGCACAGATCATCGGCGTGGCCGACGTATCCATCGCGAAGATACTGGTAACGCACAAAGAAAAACTGGCGCGCGGCGTGGAAGAAAAATCAAAGAAGCTGAAATCGGCGATGGAAGGGTGAGCAAAACCGTAGACGACTACCGCTCACAGCTTCAAACTCTTCAGATATTCCCGAAACTCGCCGCCCAGGTCCTCGCGCTTCAGCGCAAAGTCAACCGTAGCTTTCAAGAAGCCGAGTTTGTCGCCAGCATCGAAGCGGCGCCCTTCGTAAACGTAAGCGTACAGCTTTTCGCGCTGCAGCAGTCCGCGCAGCCCGTCCGTGAGTTGCAACTCGCCGCCCGCTCCCGGCTTGATGTCTGAAAGCGTCTCGAAGATCGTCGGCGTCAGAATGTACCGTCCGATCACTGCCAGATTCGAAGGCGCATCCTCGAACTTGGGCTTTTCGACCAGATCGAGGACTTCATAGAGTTTGCCACCGGAGCCCGAAACCTCTTTCGCCTTCAACACTCCGTAAGAAGAAATCGCCCGCCCGTCAACCACCTGAGTCGCGATCACGGAACAGTGCTTCTCGTCGAACACTTTCATCAACTGCTTGAGCACCGGCACTTTTGCATCGATGACGTCATCGGCCAGCAACGTGGCAAACGGTTCGTCGCCAATCAATTCGCGCGCCGTGAGCACGGCGTGTCCCAGGCCCAGCGCCTCTTTCTGCCGCACGTAAGCCACATAGATCATGTCCGAAATCTGCCGCACGATCTTGAGCAAGTCGTACTTGCCCTTTTCTTCGAGCATCTTTTCCAGCTCGTAGCTCACGTCGAAGTGATCTTCGATCGCGCTCTTGCCGCGCCCCGTGATCATGATGATCTGGTCGCATCCCGCCGCCAGCGCCTCTTCCACTCCATACTGAATGATCGGCTTATCGACCAGCGGCAGCATCTCTTTCGGCTGAGCTTTGGTGGCTGGAAGAAAGCGCGTCCCTAATCCGGCAGCGGGGAAAATCGCCTTGCGGACCTTCTGGACCTTGCGGCGCTCGCCGTTCGTTCTTCGTTCGTCGTTGGTCATTTGGTCGCTGGCCGTTCGTCGCCGGTTGTTCGCGCCTCGTCTGGAACCCGGCGAGTCATTCGTATCGGGGGCTGGCCGCCCAACAATTGTAACTGCTCGCGTTCATACCTGCCGCACCGCTTCTTCGCGCGCTTCCAGTTCTTCCAGCAGATCGCGCAGCGTTTGCAATATCCCTTCCGCGCTGCTGATCTTGATCGAGAACTTCAGCGTCCCATCCGGAGTGAACTGCGTGCCCCGTTGCGATGCCACAAACCGCGCCAGCTTCCCTGGATCAATCAACGCATTCGCGCTGAACTTGATGTTCATAAACTCGCGCTTCCGCTCAATGCTATTTGCGCCCACCCGCATCGCCTGTAGTTTGAGCGCAGCGTACTCCAGCAGGTTCCGGACCGCGCGGGGCGTCTCGCCATAGCGGTCGAGCAGCTCTGCCCGCACGTCGTGCAACTGCGACTCCGTCTCGACTCCAGCCACCCGCTTATACATCCTCAGCCGCTGGTTCTCTTCCTTTATATAGTCGGATGGAATGCGTATGTTCAGACCGAGGTTGAGTTGGATTTCCGTAACTTCAACGCCCGCCTCGCCCTTCATTTCGCGTACGGCGCGTTCCAGCATCTGCGTGTAAAGCTCGAATCCCACCGCTTCGATGTGCCCGCTCTGCTCTCCGCCTAGAAGATTGCCCGCGCCCCGCAGTTCGAGATCGAGCGCTGCGATCTTGAAGCCGGCACCCAGGTCGGAGAATTCCTTCAGCGCGGCAAGACGGCGTCGCGCGATGGGCGTGAGCTCGATTTCAGCGGGCAGCAGCAGATAAGCATAGGCGCGCCGGTTCGAGCGCCCTACCCGTCCGCGAAGCTGATAGAGTTCCGACAAGCCCAGCCGGTCGGCGCGATTGATCACGATCGTGTTGCACAGCGGGATGTCGAGACCGTTCTCGATAATCGTGGTCGACACCAGAATGTCGGCTTCGTGATGCATGAATTTCAGCATCACTTTTTCCAGCTCCCCTTCGCCCATCTGCCCGTGGCCCACGGTGATGCGCGCATTCGGAACCAGGGTTTGTATCTTGGCCGCAATCTCCCAGATCGTGTCGACCCGATTGTGCACGAAATATACCTGCCCGCCGCGGTCCAGTTCCTGTTCGATTGCCGACTGGATAAGCTTCTCGTCCCAGTTCGCAACCACCGTCTGAATCGCCATGCGGTCCTTGGGAGGCGTTTCGATCACGCTCATATCGCGCAGCCCCACCAGCGACATATGCAAGGTGCGCGGAATCGGCGTCGCCGACATGGTCAGCACGTCCACTTCCGTGCGCATCTGCTTGATGCGTTCTTTGTGGCGGACGCCAAAGCGTTGCTCCTCATCCACCACCAGCAAGCCGAGATCGGCGAACTTCACGTCCTTCGACAGCAGACGGTGGGTCCCGATCAGGATGTCCACTTTGCCCGCCTCGACTTTCTGCAAAATTTCCTTAATCTGCTTCGCCGTCCGAAAACGGCTGATCATTTCGACCGTGAGCGGAAACGGCGCGAATCGCTGCTTGAAAGTTTCGAAGTGCTGAAAAGCGAGCACCGTAGTTGGCGCAAGCACCGCGACCTGCTTGTTATCGCTCAGGGCCTTGAAGGCGGCGCGCATCGCCACTTCAGTCTTGCCGTAGCCGACATCGCCGCACAGCAGGCGATCCATCGGGAGTTGCGACTCCATGTCGCGCTTCACGTCGGCGATGGCCTGCGCCTGGTCCTCGGTCTCGTTGTATTCGAACGAATCTTCAAACTCCTTCATCCACTCCGTGTCGGCTGGAAAAATGTGACCGCGCGCGGCCTGCCGCTGCGCATAGAGTTTGAGCAACTCGTCGGTCATGTCCTTCATCGCCTTGCGCACCCGCGCCTTGGTCTTGCCCCATGCCTGGGTGCCCAGATGATTCAGGACAGGCTTCGCGCCCTCCGCCGAACGATATTTCTGCACCAGATCGAGCCGGGTCAGCGGAACATACAGCCGCGCAGCATCGGCGTACTCCAGCAGCATGAATTCCGCTGCGCCGTCGCCCTGGTTGATCTCCTTTAAGCCTTGATACTGCCCGATGCCGTGCTCCACATGGACCACGTAGTCGCCCACCTGCAAATCGCGGAAATCGGAAAGAAACGCCGAGACTTTCGATTTCTGCCGTTGTGGCCGGGCCGCGACCAGATCCGATTCGTCGAACAGATCGCGCGCCCCAAAAATCGCGAGATGCGCCTCCGGCAAAACGAAGCCGTCGGGAAGATAAGCCTTCAGCAACGTAGTGGTAAGAACGTCGCCCGCAAAATAAGACGTTTCGTCGGCATAGCTTTCTCCGCTCCGCGTGCGGCTTCCCAGCCGATACGAAGCGTTGTACTCGGTAAACATGTCGGCCAGACGCTCGACTTCTCCCGTGTTGGGCACGGCGAGAATCACCTGCGTGCCGCCGCCAACCAGCTTCTGGACTTGCTCGATCATCGCCGGAACCGCGCCGTGGAAGCGCGTCGCGGGCTGCGAAAGAAAAGCCGCTTCCCGTCCTTTTTCGTTGGCTTCGCTGGCCTCGCGCGCCACCGCCAGGTATTCAAAATCCGCGCCCCCCCGTGCCGCCGTTTTTTCCCGCCAGCTTTCCGGCGTCAGATAAAGATCGGCGGGACGAACCAGGTTCCCCACCCCGCTGCGTTCGTGCGCCTCTTCAATTCGGGCCCATACTTTGTCCAGTTCCTGCCGCAGCGCTTCGGGTTCGTCGAGAATCACCCGCGCTTCCGGAAGCAACTCGAAAATGCTGCGGTCGGCCCCCGCCACCGGAGCGTAGAACTCCCAGCCTGGAAAAACGCCAGCGCCCGAGTCGCGCACCGCTTGCTCCACAACCTCCGGCGAACCCATAACGCGTTTCCCCGAGAGCCGCGCGTTGATCGAATTGAGCAGTTCCTCCGTGACCGGGGTCTCCGTCAGCGGCAGCAGCAGAACTTCGTCGACCGGGTTCGAAGACCGCTGACTCGCCGGGTCGAACTTGCGCATGGACTCGACTTCGTCTCCGAAAAACTCGACGCGCACTGGCCGGTCCGCTTCCGGCGAGTACACATCGAGAATGCCGCCCCGAGCCGCGTATTGCCCCGGCATCTCCACCACGTCGGTAGCGGTGTAGCCGACCGTGTTCAGGTGCTCGAGCAGTTTCTCCAGGTCGAAAATCTCGCCCCGGCGCAAAACCCTTGCCAGGTCAGCGTAGTACTCGGGGGAACGAAGAAGAATTGTGGTGGCGCTGACCGGCGAAACAACGATGGCGGCGCGCCCCGTCGCGATCTTCCACAACGCGGTCGCGCGTTCTTCCTGAATCTCGGGATGCGGCGACAAATTCTGGAAGGGAAGTACATCGCGCGCCGGAAGGCTCACCACAGAGTCCGGATCCGCCGCTCCCGTCAGTTCACAAAACGCCCGCAGCACCGGCAGCAACTCTTCGGCAGCCCGGTTATCGGCCACCACCAGCACGAACGGACGCTCGACCGTGCGTCGCAACAAAACAACGATCAGCGCTTTGGCCGCCGAGGAAAGTCCTGTGACACTCATCCGCCCCGCGCTCTCCCGCAGATGGGAGGCGGCGCGCGTGAAGGCAGGTAATTGTTCCACCTCCGCGAAAATTTCGCGGACGAAGGGTAAAAGCATTTCCTCTTGATTCTACCAAGCCAGGCGGAATGGCGGGACGATCCATTGCTCGCGCAGGTTGCAGCTGAAAATCCACAACCATCCAACAGGAGGCAAGCCCGTCAATTCTTGGGATTCTCCCCCTTTGCGGGCGGAGTGGGCGCAGCCGGCTGCGCCGGTTGCAGCTTGGCCAGCGACTCATCCACGCGCTTCTTGAAATCGCCGTAATCGTTGTTCACCAGCCCGCTGAAGGCGGTCTGGACCTGCATCTCGCAGGTGTCCCCCTTCGCGTTCAGCACGACGGAGTTGATGCGCTTGCCGGTAAGCGTCCCACCGATGACGAACGAAGCGGTCATCTCGGTGTTATCGATCCCGAGAATTCCGTACTTCCCCGAGTTGCGGAGGGTATCCTTCACTGCGGGCCACAACACACCGCATGACACGGAATACATGTCCTTGTGCGTCTTAGCGAAAGACGGCCCGGCCACAACCAACAACATCAGAGCCACCACAGTGAATCGTCTCATGAGAATGTTCCTTTCCTGAGGAAACCGATACTACCATCGAGTCTTCGCGGATGCAGTAATCCAGCTCACAGATTCCGTGACACTCCGCTCGACTGAAAACGCGGTTCATTCAAGCCGCAGCAAAGGCCGCGTCAGGCACGTCGGACCACCCGCACCGTTGATACAGATCTCCGACCCTGGAAACGTACCCACCTCAAACCCTGCGTCGCGCAAGCGCCCATTCGTCCTGGCGTTTTCTTCAATCGCGATCAGCCGGCCCTTGCCCAAAGACAGCACATTGCAGGCCAGCGTGTCGCGCTCGCTGTATTCAATCTCAATCAAGCGCAGGCCGCGCTCCTTCAACAACTCAACCGTCTCCACCGCCAGCCACGGCAGATCGACCAGCATCGTCCGTTCGTCCAGCATGCTCATCAGCGACATCAAATGAAGGCAGGCCGACGGCCCTGCCCCGTAAGGCAGCGGCGCGGATAGCACGTCGACATTCCTGGCGGAGAGCAGCGACCGCACCTGCTCGATCCCCGCCTTGTTGGTCCGATAACCGTCCCCGATCAGCAGCGTCCGCGAATCAAGCCACACCATGTCGCCGGATTCCGAAGTCCCCGGCAGCACGATCTCACCGAATACCGGAATGCCCAGTTCCCCGCAAAAGTGGGCGTGCGCCCGCGCCTCCGCCACGCGATTCTTCTTCCCCGGATTCATCAGCACCAGACCATAATCCGTGGCCAGCGACGCGTCGTGCGCATAGACCGCATCCAGCGTAAGCAACTCCGCCGGAGGCAGACTCACCACCTCGGCTCCGCCCGCGCTCAGCAGCCCGCACAGAGTCTCGTGCTGCCTCTGCGCCACCGCAAAATCGGGAGCATGCCGAAACCCAAGCTCCCGCCAGGCTCCGGCTTTCTCGGGAACATCCCACCCCGCGCTGCCCGGCGGACACACCATCACCCGCAGCAGTTCGCCTGTCATGGAATGTCCGTTGAAATTTTCTGAAGGCTCAAGCGAAGGCACTAAGAATATATCCGGCACGAAAGTATCTCACTCGGTTGATTCTGCTGGCGCAGCCGCGCGCCATCGGCATTGAGGAATCGGCAGGGCCGCCGCCTGCATCGACATCCGTTTTTCCCGCAGCCTGCTGAGAATCTAAAGAATTGCCTTCATAAACGCAACGCCAGACCAGGACAATCTCCGATTGTTGCCCTCCGCCCGGCCCGTAATCTACCTTATTGCTTGCCTAAACACCCTCTTCTGATGTACATATCATCGGTATCCCGACCCACTAACGTGCTTGCAGTTCAAGTAGATGGTGAAAAACCGCGCACTTCGATTCCCGCCTTCCGCCACGATGCGGAAGATCCCAGGAGCCCTATGAAAGCGTCAGCGTCGTTGCGTCTGTTCTTTTTCGCGGTCCTGCTCTTGCTCGTCCGCCAATCTGCCTTTGCCCAGGGTGCCGCCACCGGCGACCTTCACGTCATTGTGAAAGATCCGAAGGGCAGCGCGGTCACCACCGCCGCCGTCACCGTGCGCGATGTCGCCAAGGGTCTGGAACGCGCCGGCAGCAGCGATGGACAGGGCGGCTACAGCGTGCGGCAGTTGGCTCCCGGCACATATTCCGTCATCGTGGACGCATCGGGCTTCGCCAAAGCCGAAGCCACCGGCATCGCCATCACCGTCGGCGAGATGGCCGAGTTACCCGTCACCCTCACCGTTGCCGGCGGCAGGGAAATCGTCGAAGTCAGCTCCCAGGCGGAGTTGGTCGAGACGGCCCGCAGTTCCACGACCGACACCATCGGCGAGCGCCGCATCGACAACCTGCCCATCAATGGCCGCAACTACATCCAGTTCACGCTCACCGACTCGCAGGTGCAGCATGACAGCGCTCCTAACCTCGGCGCCGCGCCAACTTCCGGCCTCAACATGAGCGGCCAGCGCGGTCGCTCCAACCTGGTCAACGTCGATGGCGCCGATGCCACCGACAATTCCACCAACGGCGTGCGTTCCACCGTCTCCCAGGAAGCCGTGCAGGAATTCCAGATCATCACCAACAACTACGCCGCCGAATATGGCCGCGCCGCCGGCGGCGTCGTCAACATCATCACCCGCTCCGGATCGAACGATTTCCACGGCGATGTCTACGGATATCTCCGCAATCGCAATTTCCAGGCCGTCAACCCTTTCAGCACCGTCTCCAACCCCGCCTACACTCGCGTGCAGGGCGGAGTCGCCTTCGGCGGCCCTATCAAGAAAGGCAAAACCTACTATTACTTTTCCTATGAGACAACCCGCCGGCATGAAACCGGATTTTCCAGCATCGGGCAAGGCAACTGGGGCCTGACCCCCTTCGACACAACCCAGGTCGGCCTGCCTTTCGGCAGTTTGCAACTCACCCCGGATCAGATCGCTTTCCTCACCGACCCCGCCGTCCTCGGACTGGAGCAAGTGAGTCCGGCCTACGCCAATGAGGTAGGACAGTATGCTGTGCTGGCCGGAGCGTCGTCCGGCCAGGCTGTAAATGGATTCTGGCCGACGGATTTAGTAAAGGGCTTGACGGGCGGCGGCCTCAATAGCTTTGCGGGTTTCCCTACCTCTTGCGCTCCTCCAGGCCCGTGTTCTCCCGTGCCGTTGTCTTTCCAGACCCTGTCTTCTCAAACCGGGAACTTCCCGGTGTTTGAGGGCACCAGCCTGTATTCGCTGCGCCTCGACCACAACGTAAACAGCAATAACCGCCTCTCGTTGCACGCCAATGTCAGCCCGAGTACCGTCAACGGAATCGAAGTCAGCGGCCAGGATCAGCCCTTCGGCCAAAACGCCTATTCCCGCACCTCCCAGCAAACCTACCGCGATGCTGCCGGCATGGTGCAGGACACGTGGACGATCGGCACGAACAAAGTCAATGAGGTCACCTTCCAGTTCGCACGCCGTGGGTTGGCTTATTTTTACAACACGGCGATCCCGTCGGGCTCGGACCCCGCCGTCAACATTCCCGGCTTTGCCTATTTTGGTCGCGAGCCTTACTCCTATATTCAGCGGACCGAGAAACGCTATCAGTTCAAGGATAATTTTTCCTGGAGCCTTGGCCGCCACGAAACCAAGTTTGGCGTGGACTTCAACTATCTCGACCTCAAAGCCATCTTCACCGTGAATTACGGGGGCGTGTATGATTTCGGCACTTTCGGCGCCGCCACCCTGGGCTTCGCCAACCCCATCCCTGGCACCCTGCCCAATTTCCCCGACTTGTCTCCCGTGCAGTCCTATGGCGCCGGCCTCCCGCAGGACTTCGTTCAGGGCATTGGAAGTCCCAGCGACACATTCACCAACAAGCCTCTGGGTGTTTTCTGGCAGGATTCCTGGCGCGTGCGCCCCAACTTCACGGTCAACGTCGGCGTGCGCTACGACGTGGAATTCCCTCCGCAGTTCACACCTCCCAAGGGGCTGGCTCTAGCCGCTTACAACGCTTTGGGAGTGCAGAAAGGCATCCAGACCGACACGAACAACATTCAGCCGCGCATCGGCATTGCCTGGGATCCCAAGAACGACGGCAAGACTGTCGTCCGCGCTTCCTTCGGAATGTTCTATGACCACCCCTTGCTCGGCTTGTATTTCCTCGGCGATGCCTCCGACGGCTCCAGCAGCGGGCAGTTGGCATTTGGCCCCGGCACCATTTGCGGCGGCGCCGGCAATCCCGGCAATCTGAATGCGATTACCATCTTTCAAGGTCTCCCCATCAATGTCGCCGGTTCGCCCTGTGCCGTCTCCGGAAACCAGTCTGTACTCACCGCGCTCGGATATGAGCCCAATCAGCAACAGTTTCAGTCCTTGAATTTCCCCACATCGATCTTCCTCAACCAGAACTATCTGAACCCCGCGACCTCCTTCCCGCTCGGATTCCAACCCTTCGGCTATCCCCAGGGCAAAAACTTCGTCTATGCCTACTCGCAGCAGGCGAACTTGAGCGTCGAGAAGGATCTGGGCAACGGCTTTGCCCTGAATCTGGCCTACAACTTCAACGGCGGACGCCATCTCAACCGGCCCATCAATGCCAATACCGTCCGCGGCGATCTGATGGTGGCAAACTTCAATGCAGCCCTGGCCGCCGGCCAGACGCCCGCCAGCCCGTTCACCGTTACCGGCTGCGGAGTCACCGGAGCCGGCGTTCCCTACGTCGATGCCTCGCTCATGAATTTCTTCCGTCCCTCTGGGTTGAACCCATCCGTTGCCGCCTACTACCTTAACTCCGTCCCTGGAGGCGCGGCTTGCGTCGGCCTGGCGCAGCAGATACTGCAAAGCCTGGCCGGCCAGCACTTCAACACAAACTGCGATCCTACAACCTTCATCGGATGCGTCCCCTTCGGCGACATGGATGCCAACTTCTCCAATGGCAGCTCGGTGTATCACGGCCTCAGCGCCAATCTCCGCAAGCGCTTCAACAACCACTACGAGTTTCTCGCCTCCTACACCTGGTCGCACGCCATCGACGATTCCACCGACTTGCAATCGACCCTCACTCCGCAGGACAGCTACTTCCCGGGTTCGGATCGCTCGACCTCGCTGTTTGACCAGCGCCAGCGCTTCGTCTTCAGCGGTGTCTACCAGACCGGCAAGCTCTCCGGCGCCGGCTTTGCCAGCAAGCTCTTCAGCAACTGGACCTTTGCTCCTCTTATCGAGTTCGGTTCGGGACGTCCCTTTAACATCATCACTGCCGGCGACGACAACCTTCAGTTGTCTTCCCTTACCGGTCGCCCCAACACCGTCACCAACCCAGCCTGCGGCACCATCTACAAAAGCAAATATTCGCCCACTGGCGTGTTCCAGGAACCTTGCATCCTGCCCTTTGTCCTGACCGGCACCACGCCGACTCTTGCCCAGCTCGACGGCAACCTCGGACGCAACGCCGGGATCACGCCATGGACCGTCTTCAACGACATCCGAGTCGCCAGGAAGATCTACTTTGGCGAACGCTTTAACATGGACCTGATGGCCGATCTGTTCAACATCGCCAATCGCTTCAACGTGGCCGCGGTGAGCCCGCTCTTCAGCAACGCCGGTCAGCCCACTGCCTCCTTCGACCCGCGCCAGTTCCAGTTTGCCTTGAAATTGAACTGGTGAAATTGAGGATGTAAGTAACGCGAGGAAAGTTTTGCGGCGGCCGCGGTTTGCATGCGCGGCAGTCTTGAAAGGGCAACAAATTTGAAGGGGCGGCAAGAAAGACGGTTCGTATCAGGACATCGCTTCAGCGATGCCGTAAACCGCCAGCCATCAATCGCCCCTTCAGGGTCTGGGCGTCGAANNGGCGCCGATATCTACAAGCAGAAATGCTCCGCCTGCCACGCCGCCAACGGCGCCGGCGACACCATGCTCGGCAAGAACCTGAAAATCCGCCCTCTCGGTTCCGGCGACGTGCAAAAGCAATCCGACGAAGAGCTCACCACCATCATCGCCAAGGGCAAGAACAGAATGCCGTCTTTCGATCGCAAACTTTCCAAAGAGCAGATCGGCGACGTTGTAAGGTACATCCGCTCGCTGAAAAAATAACTAAGCCCCGACGGAGCCAGCCTCGTCTTTCTTGTCCCACACAAAGGAAAAGCCGCAGCAACCCTGCGGCTCCCTCTTGTTTCAAACTCTTGTCTCTGACTCGCCGGATTACTGGTGCTTGTCTTTGTAGATACTCTTGCTGATCCGGTTCTGCTGGCGATTGATCCCTCTCTGCTCGGCCTTAGTAAGATGGCCGTTGTTCTTCGCCATATCCTTCTGTTCGCGGTTCTGCACGCTGGTCTCGCGCTTCTCCAGGTTCGTCGCCTGCTGCGAGCTCAATTTCCCGCTCTTGATGCCGTTGCCAATGCGCTTCTGCTGGTTTTGCTCGCGCCGGTTCACTTCATTGACCCGCGGATGGCCAGGATCGACAACGCCAGGCCCCGCACCAGAAGTAGTGGTTGAGGTTTGAGCAGACGCGGAACCAGCGATCATAAGTCCCCCGACTGCCAGAACTAACAGCGAGTTGGTGAATTTGTTCTTCATGTCGATAGAAACCCCCACCCGAAAGATTAGTTGCGCAGGGCAGGGATGACGACGTTACCT
>PMBA01000140.1 GCA_003152795.1 Acidobacteriaceae bacterium
TGCCGCTACGCGAACGCTGTCGGGGCGCTGAATTCGCTGAAGCATGGTGCATCTGCCGCAATGCCGACGGGTGATGAAGTGAAGCAGTTTCTTGCCTCAAGGGAGGATGGCTGATGGGAACTTCCTTCCTAGGGCTTCGTCGCGCCCCGATCTTCCGGCAGGTCATAGGCCTGCTCGTAATCGCCCTGCTCTGGGGGAATGCACTCGCGGCGGTGACCGCAGATCCCTTGGCGAAGGCTCCACAGCAGAGTTCCACCGATGACAGCCACGCTCCGCTCCAGTTTACGGTGCTCGACGCAGAGACCGGCAGACCCGTTCCCTGTTGCATCTACCTCAAAGACGCGGCGGGGCATCCAGTTCAACCGGAGAAATGGCCATACTGGCGTGATCATTTTGCCTATGCAGGTGTCGGAGAGCTGAACCTGTCGCCTGGTGCCTACACCTACGAGATCGACCGCGGTCCGGAGTACCTCTTGACGACCGGCAGGTTATTGGTCATTGGGACTTGCGCTCCCACTACGACCTGCCAGATCCGCCGCTTGGCGAACCTCGCTAAAGACGGCTGGTGGTCGGGGGAATTGCATATTCATCGCCCGATGGCGGACATTGAACTGCTCATGCAGGCGGCAGATTTGCACGTTGCACCGGTCATCACCTGGTGGAACTCGCAAAGCGCTTGGGACAAGCAGGCGCTTCCTTCCCATCCGCTCGTCTGTTTCGACCGGGATCGGTTTTACCATTTGATGGGCGGTGAGGATGAGCGGGCGGGCGGTGCCGTGCTGTTCTTTAACCTGAGCCAGCCACTCGAAATAACCGTGGCCAAGCCGGAGTTTCCCAGCGCGATGCAGTTCATCGTCCAGGCTCGCCGGCAGCCGGGCGCCTGGATCGATATAGAGAAGCCGTTCTGGTACGATTCCCCAGTGTGGATTGCAAGTGGGATGGTCGACTCTATCGGCATTGCCAATAATCATATGCTGAGAGACGGCGTCTTTCCGACCGAAGCGTGGGGACGGCCGCGTGACCGGCAGCGGCTACCCGATCCGCAGGGGAACGGGTTTTGGACGCAGGAGATCTACTACCACATCCTGAATTGTGGCCTGCGCTTGCCGCCATCGGCCGGCAGCGCTTCTGGAGTGCTTTCAAATCCGGTTGGGTATAACCGCATGTACGTCCACCTTGATGGTGAACCAAGCTATGAGAAGTGGTGGGATGGCTTAAAAAACGGCCGCGTCTTTGTCTCGAATGGCCCCTTGCTCCGCTGCCGCGCGAATGGCGAATTGCCGGGGCACGTTTTTCAGACTCCAGCCGGGACGAGCCTAACCCTCCAATTGGACATGACGCTTGAATCGCGCGATCCCATATCACGCATCGAGATCATACAGGATGGGCGGGTGATTAGGTCGGTCGCTTTTGCGGAATGGAAACACAAAGGGTCGTTGGGTTTGGTAACATTTGAGGAGAGTGGCTGGTTCTTGGTGCGCATTATGGCGGATCTGCCGAGCACGTTCCGCTTCGCCTCGACCGGACCATTTTACGTCGAAGTTGGTCCGAAAGAACACCGCGTCAGCAAAGGCTCTGCCCAGTTCTTCCTTGATTGGGTGCGGGATCGAAAGAGTCAGATCCGACTCGATGATTCCCGTGAGCAAGCTGAAGTCATCAAGTACCATCAGCAGGCCGAGCAGTTCTGGCGGGAAAGGGTCGCCCAAGCGAATGCTCCGTGAGGCTCCGGTGGCCCTTCTTCAAGGCCGGGGTTCATGTTTGAGCGGCTCCCCTGGTGATCACCCGGGCTATATCCGGTTGCGGCGTGTCCGCAGCGTTGCTTGTCCCGCCACACCGCGTTCGGTGAAGCCTACCGGTTTCGGTGTAGCGGCGCTACACCAAACTCGGAGGGTGCGGGCTGTTGGAGGGCGAATGCAGAGGCGCTAGAATTGGTCCCACGAAAGAAAGCTCCGATGAAAGAAAAATGCGTTGCGCAATCGCCTCTGCCGTGGACACCAGTAAAAACACTTCCGGAGGGGTGCTTTGAAGTCTTCCGCGGGAACCTCAACCCTCCATCCACAGCCCCTCCCTGAACTTTGGTGTAAACTCTGAAATTTCGTCCGATAAAAAATCCGCTACCGATGGATAGATAGCGTCTTATGAATGGCTGGATGGACGGGACTCAAACCCGGTTGGTTGGGCGCTTTTTTCAACGACTTACGCTAGGTTTCTGCGCGTGGTGGCTCTTTGGTGGCTCCAGTCTGTTTTTGAACCGAAGACACCATCCATGGTTTTCCAGCTGGCATCCGGCAATCGGCGCGTGAACTCGGGAGAGGATGGGAGGTTTCGCCTTGTGTGCCATAGTCTTGAATCGCACGCGGAATGTCGGGGTTCTTGAAGAAATCAAACACGCCATAATCCGTGAGAACGTCGAAGCCGGTGATTTTGTAGTTGGACGTGATGGCGAGGAACAGGTCGGCCGTCCCCTTGCCGCCCATCAATGCGCCGTGGGGGTTGCGGGTTTGGCCGCTGACCGACCAATGGGCAAAGCAGCGCCGACGATTCGGTCGATGGTTCGGCTTTCGGGCCGTTTTGCGCAGCCATTCTTGTCTAGATACGAACTGGTTCACGCCGGCTCGTAAATTGTTTCCGAGCTGCTATTTGGAGTTTTCCCATTCATAGAGCAGCCGCATCTGGGGAGGGCTCTTGAGTCTGGTGGCGAAGGAGGAAGCGCAGCCGGGGTTCATGCCATCGGCAGGCGGGGCGAAGACTGATACTGGGAAAGGCTTGGCGCGCCCCCACCTTCCCGCCGCAAGGGTGACATCAACCCATTCCACTCCGGGCTTCTTGTAGAACCAATTATCCCCGGCATGGATCATCAGGTTGTCGTTCTTGCCGAAGAGGAATTCAAGAAAGATGGGCTTGCCTTTCAGGGGAATTCGCCAGCCCAGCCCATCCGAATCGTCTGCGGCCCGCCACTCAAGTGTGGCCGTTCCGTCCAGGCGGGACCAATGCTCCTTGGGAAGGAAATAGGGTTGCTGAATCAACTTCCTATAAATGGGCAGGAAGGGAGACGGTAATCCCACAGTCGGATCGTTGGGGTTCTCTCGTTCCAAGCCCAAGCGCGCACGGTCGCGGAACTGATAATAGGTGATCCCTTTCAAGAAGGGCGGTTTTTCCTTCAGGACCCTCCGGTAGAAACGTTCGGATCGTCTCGATTGGTGTTCCAAACCGCCCACGGATCCGTCGACGTTGAACTCGCCAATCTCCAGGCCCTTGTCTTCGCCGGTCATCGCGGTGAACCGTTTGTGGGTGGTCTCCATCAGGAACCACATTTCCCGGTCGGAGATGGCTGAATATGTCTTGTCGAGGTCTACCGGCTCGCAAGATTTGAACGGCCACCCAAAATGAAGGGACAGGTACTTGTCCGTGGCCCACACATCGGCCACCGAGAGCATGGGAGACAATTCCTTTTCGTGAATCAACCGCGGCGTCCTGTAATCAGGGACCGAGCCCCAGCACGAAACCATCCGGACAAACGGAGCTTCTGTCTTCACGAGCCGGGCGAAACGCACGAAGAAGCGGGCAACCTCTTCGTAGGAATAGCGGCGGTTGAAGGCGAACCAGAATCCATCGCACTCATGGTTCAGGCGCAGTCGCATGTTCCC
>PMBA01000260.1 GCA_003152795.1 Acidobacteriaceae bacterium
GGCTCTGGGTCCACCGCCGCTGGAAGACCCGCCCGCCAGGCCAGCCGCCGCTGTACTAGCTTAGTTAGTGGAGGGACGGGCGCCCTCGCCCGTCCAAGCCGAGCGAAGCTCGGCAGCCGCCGGTGATCACAGCAATATTCGATTGCGCGTGATCTTCGGCAGCGTCTCGCACGCCGTCCGCAGCACGAGGCGGGGCGCGCGTTGCCGGATCTTCATGAGGTAAGGCACGGTGCGCTCAGGATCGGCCTTGGCCGCCTCGCGCAATAGCCAGCCCAATCCCTTCCGCACCATATCGTCCTCGTCGTGCAGCAATTGATTGGAAAGCCGCACGATCTCCGCGAAGAACCGATGCTCGCGCGCACCGCGGATCAGCGCCACGCACGCGGCGCGCCGCCGCCAGCGATTTTGCGACTTCGCCCAGCGGAAAACTTCGCGGCTGCGGGCGGGCTTGGCGGCCATCATGGGCGCGAGCAGGTCATGCGCGAGCGCGTCGTGATCGGCCCAACTCGAGGCGCGGTCGAGCCAGGAGGCAAAAAGCTGAAATTCGCGGTCACCGAATTTCTTCGTCTGTTTTTCGAGAAGGAAAACAGCCATCACCTTCTCTTCAAGAATCTGGCCGGAGAAAAGTTGGTCGGCGACCTGCACCAGGAAATCCATTCCCCGTTCGCGGACGATGCTGCGCCGGAAGCGCACCGCAAATTTTCGCAGTTCGGCCGTGTACCAGCCGCGCGATTGGATTTCCTCCTTGAAAAAGTGCTGGACCTCTTCCGAGTGCGGTGCTGAGCCGCCATCCTTGAGAACGCGCCGGATGTGATCGGCGATGTAGCTGGGCGTGGCGTTGCTGTTGGCCATGTTGTTCTCTGTGGGTGCCGGGCGGCGGCCCACGTCTCGAAACCCGCGAGACGTGGGGCACCCTGCCTGAACGGTTCGCGGAGAGTTTGATCATAATAAAAGGAGTGCCACGCGAAACGCTGTGATCTGGCGTCACAGTGCTCTGGTCGCTGAGTCTCGCTGAGCGGCGCCCGTTCGCAAAGTCCTGTCATAAATCCAAAGCACCGCCGCGGTGGCTAAGCCGACCGCTGTGACACTCCACCAGATGCGCGCCGGTTGGTGAGTGACTTCTCCGAAGTGGTGAACCAGGGTGCCGCCAAACCAGCCTCCGATCAGCGATCCGATTCCGATGGGCAGGAACGCGAAGCCCATGTAAGTGCCTTGCTGTCCGGGAGGCGCGAGCCGCGAGATGTATTCGTAATAGCGCGGAGAGAGAATGATCTCGCCGAGCGCCAGTACAAACAAAGTGAGCACTGCGCCCCAGATCGTCGGCCGCAGGGCGAGGATCACCCACGAGAGAGAAGTGATCACCGTGCCCAGAATCACGGCTTGAAATGCCGGAATCCTGCGGGTCAGGTAATTCACTGCGAGGGTGAGGCAGATCACGGTCAGGCCATCGGTGACCAGGATGGTCTCGACGGCGGCGCTGGAGTTGATGTAGCCGTGAATGTAGCCGGGCAGGCTGATGTACTGCTGCCAGAAGACAACCCAATAGCCGGTGAAGAGCACCAGGAACCACATGAACCGGCTGATCCCTGCGAGTACGAGTATCAATAGCGCGCACCAGATCCACCAAGGCACGTTGTATTTGGGATAGATCAACAACCCGACGCGTAGCAACAAGGCGATCAACAATACCGGCAGAACCAACCTGTGATTGCCGACCACGACGCAGAAGTTGCGCGCGACCGTTGCGAGCGATGGCGGAGGCGTGTCGCCCGCCTTGCGCGGTTCGCGAAAGAAAATGATGACCACAAAGAACATCGCGAAGACGCTGAGCGCCGCGACGCGGTAAACATTCTCGACACCGAGGTGGCGATGAGCCCATCCTGCGAACAAAGGGCCGAGGGCTCCGCCGATGTTGACCATCGTGTAATAAATCGAGTAGCCGATGGACCGCACATTTTCTTTGGAAGCCCGCGCCGTCGTGCCCACCACGCAGGGCTTCACCAGCGAGATGCCGAGGGCGGGGAGGATGAGAATGCAGCCGACAAATAATCCCAGAGGCACGGCGTTGCGCACCGGCGCCAGCCATGAGGCTCCAATCGATCCGATCAGGAAATAGGCAGCGGCCAGGATGAGGTAGGCGATGGAGAGGGCGCGGCGAAAGCCGAGGCGGTCGGCGGCGGCTCCTCCGAAGATGGCGAGAAACCATACCATGCCACCGAACAAGCCGGTCAGAGTCCCGGTTTGCTCGGTCGAGAAATTCAGCTTCTCCTGCAAGTACAGGGCAAGCGAAGCAAACGCCCCATAGTAGGAAAGACGTTCGAAGATCTCGGTGATGTTCGCGACCCAGAAGGGGCGTTCGAAGCCGGTGCGGATTTCCTGCAAACGTTCGGAGAAGGTCAAGGTCGGGGCCTCCTGGCCCATCGCCACAGAACGAAAAATTCACCGGCAACAAACAAAGAACCAAAAATACGCTTGTTGTTGCACGCCAGCCACAATGGAAGGTAGATATCGAAATTGCAGGGTTGCTGGTCCGTATAGCGGGCGGCCATGTCGGTGAGGGGACAGCGTCCGTGGTTAATTCCGAGGACGATGCATTCCCCAAGGATCAAGGCGCTCAGCCAGAAAGCCCAGCGAAATTGCCCAAACCATGCGGTCCAGGGCAGCGCCAGGATCGATGCGGCCATGACCGCCCAGATTGCGGTATGCAGCAGTTTGATCCGGAGGAGCGTGTCCGCCAGCACCGCGGTGGAATCGTGCGCATGGAGCATGGCAAACACCTCTGTTGTTTCCGGCCTGCGAGCCGGTTTTCCGGAACTTGGTCAGAGAGTCAGCCGGCCAGCCGCTTTCGGACTTCCTCTGCCGACAAGCCTGACACCCGGATCACTTTATTCCGGCTGGCCTGGCCGGCTGCAATAGTAACGGAGGAACGAGGCACCTTCAAAAGTTTCGCGAAAAATTCTATGCAGGCTGCGTTGGCTTTGCCATCTACCGGAGGCGCGGTGAGAGCTAGTTTCAGGGCGTCGCCCACCTCGCCGGTGATGGCATTCTTCTTCGCGCGCGGGTGGACGCGGATCTCGAATGAAAGGTCAGAGCCGTGCTGCCGAACCGGGATCATTTTTTCTCACGATGGAGAGTACTGTTTCTCCTAGAAATGCCACCGCTGCGACGAAAGTGTAGAGACCCCAAGCTTTCAGGATTCCGCCGCCAAAAAGCTTCCATCGCGCAATCTCGAGTGTCAAAGCCACGAAGTTGGCCCCGACGCATGTCACCATCAGTCCCGGAACTCTCTCGTATCCATTTCGGAGTCGCAGGAAATTCAGCATGGCAACCAACAACCAGAGGAACGGGATGTCCAGTATCGCGCCTCGCAGGTGCATGATTTCAATTGCTAGCATGAAAGAAACCGCTGTGAGCAAAATCGCCCAAGCGCAAATGTAATCGAGACATCTCATTTTCTACTCTCTCACCCCGAAGATCGCCGTGCCCACGCGCACACACGTTGCCCCCTCTTCAATCGCAGCTTCGAAATCATGCGACATGCCCATGGAGAGAACAGTCATGGCGACTCGCGGCAGACTCCGCGCGGCGGTGCGTTCGCGAATCTGACGAAGCTGGCGGAAATAGGGACGCGAACCCTCCGGATCTTCCGTGTAGGGCGGGACAGTCATCAGGCCTTGAATTTCCAGATTCGCCCATCGCGGCGCGCCTTGCAGTATGTGCTCCAGTTCGTCCGAGCCGGGGATGATTCCGCTTTTTGCTTTCTCGCCGCCGACGTTAATCTCGATCAGGACGGATAATGTCTTTCCCGCGCCTGCCGCGAGCGCATTCAACTTCTCCGCCATCCTCTCCGAATCGACTGAATCCACAGCGTCGAACAATTCCGTGGCCTTCGCGGCTTTATTGCTTTGCAGGTGTCCGATCAGGTGCCATTCCGCGTCAGGCAGGTCGCGCAGAGCATCCGCCTTGCCGGCAAACTCCTGCACCCGGTTCTCGCCGAATACGCGCAGGCCGGCAACGTACGCCTCGCGAATGAGTTCGGCAGAAAAAGTCTTGCTCACGCCCATCAGTTTAATTTCGTCGGGACTGCGGATGGCCCGCTGCGCCGCCGCCGCAATCCGTTCCCGCACTCGGGCAATATTTTCTGCAATCGACATAAAGCAAAAACCACGAAGGACACAAAGTATCACGAAGGAGAATCTTGCTGAACTGGCTTCCTTCGTGAACCTTCGTGTCCTTCGT
>PMBA01000033.1 GCA_003152795.1 Acidobacteriaceae bacterium
ACCTTCTACTTCAGGGGTTAGTCGCAACGTCAATGGCCGGGTGTGGTCTGCCCCATGCGACACTACGACGTTCGAAGCACCTACCTTCTGACCCCAGATACCCAACTGTTTCGACCAGCTTCCGCCTGGACTACTGTTTCTCGACCCTCGAAACCTCGAACCCAGCGGCGGCGAGTAGCTTGGGAAAGAGTCAGGGATCTGGACACGGGCGCGTGCCTGAGAACGCTCAAAGGTCACACCGGTGGGGTCGACTCACACCTATGAATACCAATGTGGCAAACTGGTCGCCGTTGATTGGGTGGTTGCCTCGTGCTGCCTCGGTGGGCTTGACCGCAGCGAACTAAGGCGAGACCATCGAAGGGCGATGATATCACTCCGAAGTTGGCATCTGGTCGGATGAGCGCTATTCGGCATTTCGTTCGTCGGGTCGTTCGGGCTCCTGCCCAGCTTGCTGAGAAATGGCTGTCACAGGAGCTTGCGCGATGTCTGCGAGCGAACGATGACGAGGCGACAGAGACCGCCTTGCGTCAGAACATCGCCGAACTCGCACGTGAGTGCCGAATCCTGTGGGCGATGAAGTTGTCTGCGNNGGTCGATTCGTTCCGCATCCAACTGGGGACCAATCGTGGGTTCTAAGCGCGTCGCTCCGCTCGTCCTCCTCGCTCTGCTCGCGTACATGCAACTGTATATTGGACACCTGCATCACCTGTTACGTCGATTGGTTCTGCTGCCTCGGCAACATGCGCTCGACCCCGACCTGCTCTATCCATGGTTTGGAGCACTGGCTGGTCCAGGTGGAGGTGCGCGAGCCACCTGGCGAATCGCTTGGGCTCTATTAAGTTGGTGGTCAGTTCCAGGGACAATTGCGATTTGCTGCGTGCGCATTTTCCCGATCCCAGGAGATATGTATGGGTGGCTCTTCGGCATTGGTCTGGTCCCGACACATCTTCTGGAAATCGCCCTCATGGGTGCTTGGCTCCTTGTGGCGTCTTGGGCCTGGGCGCGTCGCGCCATTGATCGGAAGGTGGTTTCAGCGTCCCGGCTTGGCGATCCATTTCCCGATAGCCGGAAGCGCTCGTTCGTCGTCCTCGATAATGGGATCTTGATTATGCCTTTCCTTGCGTTGGCAGCCATACACCCGGGGTATCAGCAACTCTGCGAGAAGGCGGCGCAACGCTACTCACATCTCCCAATCTGCTCAGTAGATTTGAGCTACATCCGCCTGGAAGAGACCAACAGCAAGACCGTTGCAGGACGTCCGATCGTTGCAAATCGCGCCTATCTCCTCGGCGCCAACCTCCAGCATGCGGACCTAAGAACGGCGGAGTTCCATGGGGCCTGGCTTTCATATGCAGATTTCGCGCAGGCTGATATGACCGGGGCGTCGTTCGTGCCATGGGTTCCACCATGGCTTGCGGAGGAAGAGGATACCCTGCGAGAAATGCTGGATATGAAGCTCGCTGGTGATTTCACGCCCGACGAGCCGATCGGCGCAGCTTCCATGTTAGGTGAGCATAATCGGGAGAAGTCGGAGACGAAATGGCGCGCATTTTACCGCGATGGCTGGCAAGCCCTATGGCCCAAGAAAAACTACGTACGCAGAGTGGCGATGATGCAGTCCGCACGCCTAGCCGGTGCCAGAGCGACTGATGCGCACTTCGACGACGTATACGCCAGAGATCTGGACGCGCGACGGCTGAACGCTGACGGAGCGTTTTTCGACAGAGCAACCATAATTGAAAGCAACCTCACTTCTGCCTCTCTACAGAGCACTTCGTTTCGCGCGGCAATTGCGGACCGCGCCTATTTGAACGGTGCGCGACTTGCTGGGAGCGACTGGCTTGGTTCCTGTGCACCGCAGGCAATGTTTAGTTCTGCTCAGTTACAGGGGGCCAGACTTCGCGCAGGGCACTTCGAGGGGGCCTTTTTTGACGATGCCAACCTTGATGGGGCGGACTTGCGCGACGCTCATTTTGAAGGAGCGTTCTTTCGCCGTACGAGCCTCCGAGCCGTTGATTTCCGCGATGCGCACGTCCAAGGAGCAATGTTCACAGAGGTCGATTTCTCCGGCGCAGATCTGCGCGGTTGGCAGACCGGTGTGCTCGACGCAACGGAGGTCTCGAAGACATGGCCTTCTCCGTTCACAGCAATGTCATCTTTCCGAGCGGGCAAACCGACCGAGTTCGACAAGGAAACAGCATCAGATGCTGTGTGTGAGGCGGTCGAGTCTGGCATAGGTCCAAGATCGGTTGATTCAGATGATGCGTGCTATCAAGTACGTGCAGAAGTGCTGAATCGGATCGCGAGAACACAGTCGACGTTTGCGGACGAGTGGTTTCGTTCCCGACCAATGTGGCTTCGCTGGTTTACAGGTGCGGATGATACGAAAGGGCAGGCCGTCCCAGCGAGTGGACCTCCCCGCACCTCCGCAATGCCGAGGTAGCATTTCTGTGGTCCTGATGGCACCCCCACCGGCGACGGCGGCGCCGGCGGAAATAGCGGCGGGAGCAGCGCCAACGGCGGAAGCAGCGGCTCAAGTGGCGGAAGTAGCGGAGGAAGCGGCGGCGTGACAAGCGCCGGCGGGATCACGAGCGTCGGTGGCTTCACTAGCTCGGGCGGGGTTACTGGGGCGTACGAGGCTAGGCCCCTTGGTGCACCCGTGGTGCTGCTGCGTCCACTGCTAGATAGGGCAATCCGCAAAAAAGTGAATGATTCTCTTGGTGGAGCTGATGGGGATCGAACCC